>CAZTVN010000043.1:0-10638 GCA_964617145.1 uncultured Candidatus Peribacteria bacterium | reverse complement strand
CCGGAGTTGCGATTTGCAGAAATAGACTAGAAAATCCATAGGTAAGCGTTGCCATAAGAAAAGGAATATTGGTAATCTTGCTTAAAATTTGTGTTATATTTGATAGATAGTTATGCTTCAATGCAAGGCCTGTAATGATATGTGTCATTCCAAGAATGATGAAAAAAACAAGTGAAACTTTTTGAATATTTTTAGATGTTTCCAAAGTTTTTAATTTATAAGTCTTTGTTTAGAGGCTCTCTGGATTTTAGAGTCTCCATTGATTTCGGCAGTAATACTATCACATATCGGTTCCATATGGTATATTTGGTTTCAGCATATTTCTTGTTCTATATTTTAACATATGAAACTTACAAGAGATCAAGTCTTGCATATTGCCAAGCTTGCGCGTTTGAAACTTTCTGAAAATGAGCTTCAAACATATACTGAACAACTTGCTTCTATTCTTACTTATGTTGATATTTTGAATGAACTTGATACTGAAAATATTTCTCCTACTTATCAAGTTACTGGTCTAAAAAATGTGATGAATCCTGATATCATTTTACCTTGTGCTCGTCGTGATCAACTTTTGAGTTGTTCTTCTCTTCTTAAGGAAAATCATCAAATTAAAGTTCATGCTGTATTTGATTAAATTTTTTTATGTCTGATTTGCATTATCTAGGCATTTCCGATCTAAAGAATGGCTTTTTGACTCGGAAGTTTTCTGTAACTGAAGTTTTGCAGGCTTCTTTGGCGAGTGTACATGCTTTTGAATCTCAGCTTCAAGCTTTTATTACCTTGACTTCCGATCAGGCGCTTTATCAGGCGAAGGAAATTGATGCGAAAATTGCTCGGGGAGAATCATTGCGTTCTCTTGAGGGGATTCCCATGAGCCTTAAGGATCTTTTTTGTACTTTAGGTGTTCAAACTACGGCTGGTTCAAAAATTTTGGAAGGTTTTATTCCTCCGTATGATGCTACGAGTGTAAAGCGTCTTAAAGAAGAGGGGAGTGTACTTGTTGGTAAAAATACTGAAGACGAATTTGGGCATGGATCGTCGAGTGAGAATACGGGTTTTAAAATTCCTCGAAATCCTTGGGATTTAGAGCGTGTTGCTGGCGGATCATCTGGCGGATCGGCTGTAGCTGTTACTATTGGAGCTTCTGTTTTTGCTTTGGGAACTGATACAGGTGGATCGGTGCGCTATCCGGCTTCTTTATGTGGTTGTGTTGGCTTGAAACCGACCTATGGACGTATTTCGCGCTATGGAGTTATTGCTATGGCTTCGTCTCTTGATACTGTTGGCATCTTGGCGCGTACTTGTTGCGACGTTGCTTATGTTTTGCAAGCGATTGCAGGGAGAGATGATTTTGATTCAACGACTCCAGATGTGCATGTTCCTGATTATCTTGCTGAACTTCAAAAAGATGTGCCTGGCATGACGATTGGGATTCCTCAAGAATATTTTGGAGAAGGGCTTGAAGATGGTGTGAGAAAATGTGTTGAAGATGGCGTTAAAGTTCTTGAATCTCTTGGTATGAAAATAAAGAAAATAAGTCTTCCTCATACAAAATACGGCGTTGCTGCTTATTATATTATTTGTCCTTCGGAGGTGAGCGCTAATATGGCTCGATATGATGGAGTTCGCTTTGGTCCGAGTTATCAAGCTGAGAATCTTTATGACATGTATCTTGAAAATCGTTCCCGAGGCTTTCATCCGGAAGTTAAAAGACGTATCATGATTGGTACTTATGCTCTTTCGAGTGGCTATTACGATGCCTATTATTTAAAGGCACAAAAAGTAAGAACGCTCGTTAAGCAAGATTTTGAACAAGCTTTTCGTGATGTTGATGTTTTGATTGCTCCTGTTTCTCCAACGGTTGCTTTTAAGCTTGGCGAAAAAACGAATGATCCTCTTGCGATGTATCTCAATGATTCTCTTACCATTCCTTTGAGTCTCGCTGGGATGTGTTCCATTTCTGTTCCCTGTGGTTTTAGCTCGACTCTCCCTGTTGGGTTTCAAATTATGGGACCACAGTTTGCGGAAGAACGTATATTGCAGGTAGGACATGCGTATCAGAATGTGACGGATTGGCATACAAGACATCCGAAATTGTAGTAGATGGTATTTTTTTCAGTACTTCCCTAGAAGTGAGTGGGCTGTAGTAGCATTCTTCCAGCAAATTCCCAAGCCATTTTAAAGATGGCTCTTTGGGTATTTGCTATTTCGGGGCTTTCGATAATCATTCCAATGAGCTCATCTTTAAAAGAGATTATCGCGACTTTGTCATCATAGATATTAATTTCGTTCGTGAATCCAAATTCTTCCAGTGGCACGAGTCTGATTTCTCGATAATATTTTTTGTCTTCATTTTTTACTTTGAGTCCGTACTCGTCATAGGGAGCGATGCCTCGCAGATAGATTTTATTTTTTACTCTCTTTTCAACGTATTCCTCATCATAATTTGGCCAATGAATACGAACTTCTTTGGAATTGGCGTAATTTAAGATTTCGGTTTTGCTTTTGAGAGTATCCGAATAGATGGTCTTAATACCATCGATGCCTTCAAAGTATTGTACTGATGGATGATTGGTTTTTCCATGAATTCTTCTCAATTCCGGCAATGATTTTACGAGATCATCAGTCCTGCGCTTCACTTCCTTTATCATAATTTCTGGGTCGGTAGGGGAAAAATATTTTACGCCTTTTCTTGCGTAAAAGCTCATAAAGCCCTTGTGTATGAGTTTTTCAAGGATGTCGTAAGTGGTTACCCTGTTAATTTTCGCTTTTTGCGCTATATCTGACACGACGCTTGGACCGAGTTCTAATGCTGCGAGATAGACCTTTGCTTCTTTTTCAGAAAGCCCAATTTTTTGTAAAGTGCTGAGCATTGTATGACTTAACATTTACTTTTTTTGTCAATTTATAATTTGTTGTAGAAAGTTCCGACATGATCATTTTAGTTCATTGTTTTTGCGCAATCAAGTTTTTAAGAATTTTTTTATAATTTCTTTTCTGTAAGCCTTTTTCTCTTTTGTCGTAATTTTTTTCTACAGTTTTTATCGCATTTATTTTTTATATTGATTCATGCGCGATAGGTTTTTAATATTGGTTTTGTTTTTTCTATTTTTTAACTTTATTGCTTATGTCCACAGCGAGCAAAACTCCTCAAACTCGTTCGAGCGTTATGAACGATACCATGCATCGAGTGATTTTACGAAGGCCGCATGATTATCAATTGCCTCGAGGAAGCGTTACCAAAGCGCATATTATGGATCTTGTGCAAAAAATGAATATTCAATTTATTAATCTTCAATTTACTGACATTTTGGGTATTGTTAAAGCGGTCACTATCCCTGTTAGCAAGCTTACAGATGCTATAGATGATTATATTTGGTTTGATGGTTCGTCGATTCAGGGTTTTACTCGAATTTTTGAAAGTGATATGTATTTAAAGCCAGATTTGAATACTTTTGCTGTTATTCCTTGGACGGTCGATACCGAAGCTCCGAGTGCTCGTATTATTTGTGATGTGTATATGCCCGATGGCAAACCTTTTGAAGGCGACCCTCGTTATATTTTAAAGCGTCAACTTGAGAGAGCTCTTAAGATGGGTTATATTTATAATACGGGTCCAGAACTTGAATTTTTTCTTCTTCAGAAAGATGAAAATGGCATGGTGCACACACTTCCCCATGATCGTGCTGGCTACTTTGACCAGAGTACCGATCGGGGTACCGAGATTCGTCAGGAAATGACTTATGCGCTTCAAGGCATGGGGATTGATGTTGAGGCTCTTCATCATGAAGTGGCTGAGGGGAGTCATGAAATCGATTTCAAATATGGTGATGCTCTTACAGCAGCGGACAATGCTGTTACTTTTCGTTATGTTTTGAAAGGTGTGGCCAATCGTCATAGACTGCATGCAACGTTTATGCCAAAGCCAATTTCTGGCATTAATGGTTCTGGGATGCACGTTCATCAAAGTTTTTTTAAAGCGGGCAAAAACGTATTTTATTCTGAGAGTGATAGTTCGTATCATCTTTCGGACATTGCTCGGAGCTTTATAGCTGGTCAACTTGCTCATGTTCGTGAATTAAATCTTGTGATTAATCCAACGGTAAATTCTTATAAAAGACTTGTTGTGGGGTATGAA
Source organism: uncultured Candidatus Peribacteria bacterium (assembly GCA_964617145.1). GTDB lineage: Bacteria > Patescibacteriota > Gracilibacteria > UBA1369 > JACRIC01 > CAZTVN01. The sequence continues at coordinate 6,500 of CAZTVN010000043.1, read as the reverse complement.
GCTCCTGTGTATATAGCATGGGCTCAAAAAAATCGTTCAGCCCTCATTCGTGTGCCTCTTTACACTCCTGGTCGTGAACAGGCTACTCGCTGTGAGCTTCGATGTCCGGATCCGTCATGCAATCCTTATCTTGCTTTTGCTGTTATGCTCAGCGCTGGTCTCGATGGAATTGAAAAGAAAATGCAGCCGCCGGCTCCGGTTGAAGAAAATATTTTTCAGATGGATAACGATGCCGCAATTTCGCGAAAAATTGGCAATGTTTGTGGCAATCTTCAAGAGGCTATCGATGAATGTAAAAAGAGTGAACTTATGCGCCAAACTCTTGGGGAGCATGTTTTTGGCAAGCTTATTGAAGCCAAAGAAATGGAATGGGATGAGTTTCGTATGTTTGTGACCAATTGGGAGCATGATCGTTATTTAGAAGTGTATTAAGGAGGTGCTGAAAATCGTGCTCTGCTTTGTTGGCTTTGCCGTTTCCTTCTCGTCGTATCAGTTCAGTACGGTTCCGTCGGAAACGGCTTTCCGCCTCGCATTGCACTGATTTTTCGTGGTGTTCTAAGGATGATCGATTGAATCTTTACCTGCAACATTCCAGAATGAATTTTTCAAGAGTGAGATTCAATTGTTTTGTGTCACCGGTTGATGTACGAATTTTCCCTGTTTTCGTTGCGATATCGATTTGTAAAAGTTCTTGATAAATATTTTTGAGTATTGCAAAAGAGAAATTTTTGGCTTGTCGCATACTTGTTGTTATGACAAATGGATGTTGTTTGAGTTCCGTTGATATTTGTTTCTGATTTTTTTCTTTCATCATTAAGTCTTTTACTTGAATGAGAATCCGAAATTGGCGCACAATCATAAAGAAAATATAAAAAACATCCTCTCCGCTTTCAAGAAGCACATTGAGTGTATCGATGGTAAGACGTGTGTTTTTTTGACCCAGATAGTCGGTAAATTTAAAAATAGTTGTTTTTATATTGGCTTTTGTAAGGGTCGCAATGTCGGTTTCTAAAATTTCTCTCCCATCGCAATAGGTTACGAGTTTGTCCATTTCATTACTCAGTTTCCATGGGTCCGAGCCAACATGCTGAATGAGATAATCTGCATTTTTTGTTTGTATTTTGCCATTTTTTGTTTGTATTTGAGTTATTACCCATTCTAAAAGCTTTGGACCTGAAAGCATTTTGAATTCTTCTATCTTTCCAATGGATATGATTTTTTTAAAAAGAGGATCTTTTTGAGAAGGACTTTCTTCTTTTTCTACGAATACCACAATGGAGCTTTCAGGGATTTTATCGAGTTTTTCAGATAATTTTTTCTGTTCTTCTAAAGAAGCGTTTGATATGAAATTGTTCACTATAATGAGCCTTTTTTCTGAAAGAAATGGCATTATCTCAGCGATAGCCATAATGTTTTTTGTTTGTACGCTACTTCCGTCCATAATGTCCATATTGGTGTCTCCATGACGAATCGTAAATTCTTGTATCCAAAATTTAACTTTTTTTTGAAGTTCAAATGTATTTTCTCCATAAAAAAGGAAAACGTGCGGACTTAAAGTTTCTTGATCCATTTTATTGATGGATGAGTGAGTGAGCTCGCGATTTTATCGATCGTTATTATAATCTTAAAATTTTTATCGTGCCACTTCTTCCCAAATATTACTCACAAAATCGGTAAGTCCAGGCGGTGTATTCAGCAGGATACGTTCATCATATTTTATTACGATTGCGCCACCGCTTTCTTTAGGATCTCTCAAATAAGGGCGGTTTTCAAATAGTGGTTGGATATCTCCGTAGACTGATCCGATAATAGTCAACGGGGTATAAAGATCGGATTTCCCATTCAGGCTATCAAGACTGTTCTCTGCATACAATACACCTGAAATTGTTGTTATATTTTTGTCTATGAGAATTTTCCCCGTATTTTCTGGATCTACTGGATCTTTTAAAACGATAAAGGCGATCGAAGGTATTTCCTTGAAATCCGTGTATGAACCTCCGTAAACAATGTTTGATTTTATGATGAGATTGCCATTTTTGACAATAATCGTACGTGCTCCTTTATCATCGATAATGATATCAGGAGTAAATGGATTTCTTGTGTCTATTTCAAGATCTCCCTCGAAAGTGAAGATATTATTTTCTTCATTTGAAGATTTGGATACGAAATAGTTTGTTTTTAGGGTTTCTATATTGAATGAACCCAGAGATAACTCGAGTGATACGGCTTCATTATAACGTGTGATTTTTGTTATATTTTCTTGTATTCTTCCTTCGATAGTTTGGCTTTGGTCGGACAGTTCGCTAAAGCTTTTCCATATATCCGATATTACTGTGGAAACCTCGCAAATGAAACTTGAGAAATGACCAATTAAATTGTCATCTTTTTTACAACTTGAGCTTTCCGCGGGACTGCCTTCGCCTGCTGCGGCTTGGCCTTCAGCGGTTTTTGGGGATTCTACTATGGCCAGTCCTGTTGTGTTTTTGAAGACTGGGTTTACATTGGAAATATCGCTCCCATAAGAGAGTGGTTCTTCAAAAAATACATCTCCGGAGTTTTGTGTCAAAATATATGGACATACTGCCCAAACTGTAGCGTAGGCTCGATGTTCACTTCCTGTGTTTGTTATCGAGGTTGCTTCATTTAAGAAGTATTCGGTATTGTCTGTATCGTCTTCACATTTTAGTTCGCTACTGCCTGTTCCTGTTGCGTGTAAATTTCCATTATACCAAATTTCGATAAAGCGTCCTTCCGGAAGATTTTTGAGATTTTTTATGATAATGCTGTAATCAGCTTGTGTTTCTTGGCAAAGGTTTTGGTCATCTGGATTCGAACACTTTGCGATTTCATGTTCATTTATACCATCGCCATCTTCGTCATGTGGCCTTTCAGGATCAAGTACGATCTCATCATTCCAGTATATTCCTATAGAATTTGTATTGAACGTCACTCTGTCTAAAGTTTCTGATGCTGATCCGTTTACATAAATATTTCCGTTGGTTATAAATGAGTCTTTTATATTTACGAATGTTACCTCTTCTCCTTCATCTTCCCTTCCATCATGAGCAAAATAACGCACAGTGTATTCTATGAGATCTCCATCGGAGGTTATATTTGTTCCAGTCGTTACACAGCGGAGTTCTTTAATGAGTGAGTCTTCTCCATTTACTGGAATAATAGCGTTGCATTCCCCCGGGTAATCCTCTGATTTTATAGTAATTCTTCCTTGGTTTAAACTTCCATTTTCTTCTACTAACACATCTCGATCCACGCTTTTATAAGGCGGCTCCACTCCGTTGAAGAGAAGATCTAATGTCGAATCCGTATCCCATGTAAATCTGCCTTCGAAATTTTTAGGATCTGTTTCAAAATTTATCTCAATCTTCCCACCGTTTAAGAGAGAAGAAATATTGAGTGAATCGGGTGAGATTTTTTTGATTTCTTTACACTCGGTTTCTTCTCCGCCTGGTTCTGGCCCTGGCCCAGATGGCTCTTCTTCGACCATCAGAAGCTTTGCTTCACAATCTTCGCTTTCGGATGAAATTTGGATAAGGGTGTTTTTTTGGATAGCTGGATGCTCGTCTTCATGGATCTCTGGATATTCTGTTTGGTCGGTATTTCTGAATGTGTAATAACGTTCCATACTTCCTGAAAACCCTTCGATTTCGTTTTTACCAATAGGATTTTCAATCAAATCCACTGTTACCCCATCCACTTCAATTTGAGCAATTTCTTCTCTGTCCCAACGATCATTTTCGTAAGCGATGAAAATTCCTGGACGGATCAAATCTCCGTTATCATCTTTACGTTGATTCCTTGAGTCGTCCAAAAGGAAGCTTTCGACTCTGTATGGCGTTCCTGGATGAAAACGATTATCGGAAGGATCACTATCTTTGATGTAGAAATTTAAGTTGCTTATTATAGGAATTTGGTCAGGTTGACTGTTTCCATCCCAGAGAACTGTTCCATCCTCTGCGATTAGATTGATGTAACATGCCTCACCACCTGGGCCACTACCACCACCTGGGCCAGGTCCGCCACCGCCCCCTGGCGTGATCGGATGACAGGATGCGTCACAGGAACTTGTACCCGGTGGTTCGCATTGCTCATCTCCCTCGATAATGCCATTTCCACAAGATGGTGCTTGACTCGATATGGGTATTTCTGTAGCGCAAGCGCTGTATGTTCCAGTCGCTTCTTTTATGGTAATTTTTCCTGAATCGGCTCCGGTAAATCGCACGGTTTCACTTTCAGTGCTTGTAATAGTTGAACCAGACTGACCGGTTGTATTGTTGATGAGAGTCCCTTCCGGACTTGTTCCTGCGATCCATTGAAAGGTTCCTTTGAAATCATTTGGACTTGGGGTGATTTTGATATCTACGTTTTGTCTGGTATCGATTCTTGAGGGTGATGCAGAAAGGCCTGTACATGCGGTTTCGGGTATTGTCATCGGAAGAATAGTCGTTTGTGACTGACAGGCTGAGGTTGAAGGGAAGTTGAAATCAAAAATTTTTATAATATCGTTTGTTTTCCCACCTGTGAAATCCACTGACAAGGTATTCCCAAGACGATGTCCTTCCTCATTGTTACATGGATATTCCGTTTGACCCACAATGAATTTTCCGCTCCCTGAACATTGCCAGACGAGATCAGGGAGATAGGTATTTGAAGGCGTTGTTGTTACTTCAATCGTCACTCTCTTACCATCACTAATTTCGTCTTCGCGGATATCCGTTCGGGATAAGGTCACTGACTGGCAGGCCGCTGTTGCAATGATTTCGTTTTTGCAGGCATAGGGAGGATTTAAGAAAAGCCCTGTTGCATCTTCTATGGTGATGCGTGCCGCGGAAACAGGTGTATATTGGATGGTTCTGTTTGTTGTAGTGTAGCCGGAAGTTGGATCTGGTGTGATCGAGTTAAATTTTGCTTGTGAATCGCTTGTTTTCCAAGTGAAAGCTTCGTCCCACGTTGAAGGATCTGGGGTGATCGTTATGGGAATTGGTCTTGTCACTGTGTCGAGATCGATAAATGTTGGATTTACCCCTAAAGATCGGCATCCTTTTATTCGGAGAGTGTCGGTACATTCAAATGGATCGGAAGAATCATAAACTGTGATGATTTCGTCGATTGATCCATTGGTAAAATTTACTGTTGTATCTGATCCTGAATTTATTGGATTTGAGCCATCAAATGAACCTGTTCCATCCGAAGACCAAGTAATGTTTGGTGTGTAATTATCAGGATCGACATCAATGGCAAGTTCCGTTGCCTCACCCGCGAAGATTTTTTCATTTAATATATCTAAATCTTCACAAACCGCCTCTTGTCGTATCGTTACTGAAAGTGAGTCGGAACAATCGTAAGGAAATTCTTCTGTTGGGTTTAAAAAGATGCCGGTTGAGTCTTTTACGCTAATGGTAGCCGATATGGTTCCTTTATACTCTACGGTTGTATCTGTTGTTTGATAATCAGAAGGTTGTCCGTTGAATGTTGCAGTTTGATCCGTTGATTTCCATGTAAAGGCTTTGTCCCAATCATCGGGATTAATATTTAAGGTAATGAGTAATGGCTCATTGACGTTTATTTCGGCGGTTTTTGGTGATACCGAGATTGATTCACAACCCTTTACTTCTTCGAGATCGAAACAGCGAAGTGGATTTTTTTGATCTAAGACTAAGACGCTTTCTCCAATTTTTCCTTTTTCAAACAGGACATCAGTTTCGTTCCCTGAAATATAGGGATTTTGACCATTGAATGTCCCATTTCCGAGTAGGATAAGGAGTAGTTCGTAGTCGGTCCATTTGAGGTTTGGAGTGTAGTCAGTCTCTGACCCTGTGACTTGTGTCGAAAGTGTTTGAGAAGTTTTTGCCAGAATTTCTGTATTTTTGAGGTTTAAATTTTCACAGAGAGCTTCTTCGGGTTCTATTTGACAGTCGCTGCTACAACCATCTCCATCGATGTTATTACCATCGTCACATTCTTCGCCTTGATCGAGATTGCCGTCTCCGCAGTAGGGGAGAACTTCATTTGTTGTACAGTCGTTGCTGCATTCATCGTTGTCGATGTTATTTCCATCATCACATTCTTCTTCTCCTTCCCAAACGTGTCCGTCGCCACATTCTCCCCCAACAATTAAGAAATCTTTACAATCTGATGGATTGTCTTTTGATTCTACTCGTAAAATGGCTTCTTCATTTGCTGCGTTGAAACTCACGGTCTCATTTTTATTTTGAGTTGTTGTGCTGGTAACTCGCATGAAGTTTTTCAAGAATCCGCCGCCGTTTTCACCCGTCCACTTAAAGGCTCCATCCCAATTTGTCGGAAGCACATCTTTAAGGCTGAAAGTTATATATTTGGTGGGTTTAAAATTAGTATCCAAGAAATCGGCGATCATGGCAGAATCAGGATCGAGTTTGATTTGCTCACATTCGAGTCCTGGTGGTATTTCTATTTGACAGTCGCTGCTACAACCATCTCCATCGATGTTATTACCATCGTCA
>CAZTVN010000042.1:0-10951 GCA_964617145.1 uncultured Candidatus Peribacteria bacterium | reverse complement strand
TCCTTAAGTGAAAGCCCCGCGCGCTTTTTTACCCCCGTTGATTCCTTGTGAGCACTTACAAGACGATAGATAGCGTTTTGTATTTATTATGCTAAAATAGCATCGTTTTCTTTTTTTTTCTTTATGAGGGTACTTGTTAGTGGTGGTGCTGGTTTTATCGGAAGTCATCTTTGTGAAGCACTTCTTGCCAAAGGGGATGATGTTATTTGTGTCGACAATTTTTTAACTGGAACTCACGAAAATATTGAAACTTTTTTAAAGCATCCTTCTTTCACTCTTATTGAACATGATATTACTCACCCTTTCATTATTGATGGCACTCTTGACGAGGTTTATAACCTTGCTTGCCCAGCGTCTCCTGTTGATTATCAGAATCTTCCTCTTGAAACCTTGTTCGCATCGGCTCTTGGAACCCGAAATATGCTCGATGTTGCTCTTTCCCACAAATCTATTTTTCTTCATACTTCGACTTCAGAGATTTATGGCGATCCTCTTGTCCATCCCCAAGAAGAGAGTTACTTTGGTAATGTCAACTGTATTGGACCTCGCTCATGCTACGATGAAGGGAAACGTTTTGCTGAAAGCTTAGTTACCAACTATGCCAATAAATATGGACTTTCCGTTAAGATAGTGCGTGTTTTTAATACCTATGGTCCAAAAATGCGAAAACGTGATGGTCGCGTGATTCCAAATTTTATCACGCAGGCAATTGCTAGTTTTCCTCTTACCATTTATGGCGATGGATATCAAACTCGATCTTTTTGTTATGTTTCCGATATGATTTCTGGAATTTTGGCCATGATGGAGACTTCAAATTTTTCTGGGCCAGTGAATTTGGGTAATCCGGAAGAAGTATCAATTAAAGAACTCTCGAAAAACATAATCGAACTCTGTAATTCAAACAGCGAACTTGTTTACAAACCCTATTTAGAAAATGATCCAAAGGTGCGGCGACCAGATATTACTCTCGCTCGTCGACATCTTCATTTTGAACCAATTGTTTCCTTAAAAGACGGCTTGCAAAAGACTATTAATTGGTTTAAAAATAATTAAGTATAGTTTTTATCTATGTTATTTATTCTGTCATATGAAACAATTTATTACCTCTGAATCCGTTACTGAGGGACATCCCGATAAAATTGCGGATCAGATTTCTGATTCTGTTTTAGATGCTATCTACTCCCTTGACCCTTTTGCCCGTGTTGCCTGTGAGACGCTCGTTACTACAGGTCTTGTGCTGATAGCTGGTGAAATTACTACAAAAACGTATGTGGATATTCCTAAAATCGCTCGGCAAACTATTTATGACATTGGTTATAATGATGGCACTTATGGCTTCGATCACAAGTCATGTGCTGTTTTGACTTCTATTGATGAACAAAGTCCTGATATTGCTCAAGGTGTTAATGAGGATGACGGTCTTCATAAAGAGCAAGGTGCTGGAGATCAGGGAATGATGTTTGGATATGCGGTAGATGAAACTCCTGAACTTATGCCCATGCCCATTGTCTTGGCTCATAAATTAACTCGACGTTTAGCAGAAGTTCGTCGCACGAACGGACTTACATACCTTCGCCCTGACGGCAAAAGTCAAGTTACGGTTGAATATCAAAAGGAGAAACCTGTTCGAGTTGATACCGTTGTTATTTCTACTCAACATAATCCGAGCGCTTTACATGATCAAATAAAAAAAGATATTATCGAACATGTTATTAAACCCGTCTGTGGAGATTTGATTGATGAGCACACCGTGTTTCATGTAAATCCTACAGGAAAATTTATTATTGGAGGTCCTCCTGGAGATGCAGGCCTTACTGGCCGTAAAATTATCGTGGATACTTACGGAGGACTTGGTCGTCATGGTGGTGGCGCTTTTTCAGGGAAAGATCCTTCCAAAGTCGATAGAAGTGCCGCTTATATGGCCAGATATGTCGCGAAAAATATCGTAGCATCAGGGCTTGCTTCAAAATGTGAACTGCAAGTCGCTTATGCTATCGGTGTGGCGCAGCCTGTTTCGATTTATGTCAACACTTTTGGAACAGGAAAGATCGATGATGAAAAAATTGCCGAACTTGTTCAACAGCATTTTGATTTTCGCCCGGCTTCTATTATTCAATTACTTAACCTTCGTCGTCCTATTTATAAAAAAACCGCATGTTATGGACACTTTGGTCGCACTGTTGATCTTGAAACTTTCACATGGGAGAAAACTGATCAAGCTGAAACTCTTCGCAAAGCAGTAACCGATCTATAGATTTTTTTCTTATTTTACAATTTTAAAGTCTCATACTATGTCATCTTACGAAGTCAAAGATATTAAACTTGCTTCTCAGGGAAAAATGAATCTTGAAGTCGCTGAACGCAATATGGGCGCTCTTGCGAAAGTTCGCGAACGTTTTGTTAAAGAAAAGCCTTTTAAAGGTATTCGTATCGGTATGGCTCTTCATGTCACGAAAGAAACCGCGGTTTTGGTGAGTACCCTTATTGCCGGCGGTGCTCAAATCTCTATCACGGGCTGTAATCCTCTTTCCACTCAGGATGATGTTGCTGCGGCACTTGCTGCAGAAGGAGTGCATGTTTATGCTTACAAAGGTGAGACGCATAAAGATTACTATCGCTATCTCAATAAAGTTATTGATTTTAAGCCACATATCACGATCGATGATGGTTGTGACTTAGTTTCTGAAATTCACACGAAGCATAAAAAATTGATTCCACAGATCATTGGCGGTTGTGAAGAAACAACAACCGGTATTATCCGTTTAAAATCCATGGAGAGAGATGCCGCGCTGAAATATCCGATGATCGCTGTTAACGATAATAAAACAAAACATCTTATGGATAATTACTATGGAACCGGTCAATCAACCATTGATGGAATTTTGCGTGCTTCGAATGTACTTTTTGCCGGAAAAACCGTAGTTGTTGTTGGATATGGGTCGTGTGGAAAAGGAGTCTCTATGCGTGCTTGTGGTCTTGGCTCAAATGTGGTTGTCTGCGAAGTTGATGCTTTTCGCGCACTTCAGGCTGTACACGATGGTTATCGAGTACTTCCCATGAAAGAAGCGTGCAAGATTGGTGATATTTTTGTCACGGTTACGGGGAATAAGCACGTCATTACCGTTTCCCATATCCGTGCTATGAAGAGCGGTTCTCTTTTGGCAAATTCTGGACATTTTGATGCTGAGATTGATATCGCTGGACTTAAATCTGCGGTTAAATCCGTTCGCCGTGTCAGACCGTACTTTGATGAATACATGTTTTCAAATGGCCATTATGTTTATCTTGCTGGTGAGGGTCGACTCGTAAACCTTGCTGTTGCTGAAGGACATCCGAGTGAAGTGATGTCTCTTTCTTTTTGCGGACAGGCACTTGCTTGTGAATATTTAGTAAAATTTCGTGGAAAACTGAAGTCACAAGTCTATGCGCTTCCCTGCGAAATCGATGATTATATTTCAAAATTACAACTGGATACTATGAATGTTAAGATTGATACATTGACTTTGGAACAGGTCAAATATTTGAATAGCTGGCAGGAAGGAACATAAATCTTATGGAAACTGTCATTGTTACAGGCGGGGCTGGTTTTATAGGGTCACATACTGTTGATCTTCTCGTAAACAATGGATATAGGGTCGTTATTATTGATAATCTTTCGAATGGCAGGAAAGCGAACATACATCCTGCTGCATGTTTTTATAATATGGATATTTGTGATCCTCAACTTTGTGAAATCTTCCAGAAGGAATCTGTTGATTACGTTATACATCTTGCGGCGCAGATTCATGTTAACCGGTCTGTTTTGGATCCTGTTTTAGATTCTAAAATTAATATTGAAGGAACCCTTCGTATATTAGAGCAATGTCGACAACACTCGGTCAAAAAAATTATTTTTTCTTCAAGTGGCGGAGCTATCTACGGTGAAACTGATCAAATTCCAACTCGCGAATCTTGTCGGCCATCTCCTGTTTCTCCATATGCAATAGCGAAACTTTCTGCCGAATATTATTTACGATACTACTTCGAAACGCATAAACTTCCTTTTGTTGCTTTACGTTACGCTAATGTTTATGGCCCTCGACAAGACTTAAAAGGAGAAGGAGGAGTGGTGGCTATTTTTATTGAAAAGATGCTTAAAAAAGAAAAAATTATGATTACTGGTGATGGGAAACAAACGAGAGATTTTGTTTTTGTTGCTGATGTTGCTTCGGCAAACCTTGCAGCTCTTCAAAGCGATGCTACTGGCCTTTACAATATTGGCAGCGGAATAGAAACCGATATTCTCACCTTATATTCTCTTCTAAAAGAACTGATTGGCTTTGATGGAGATTTGAGCTTTGGCACCCTTCCTCAGGCTGAAATTCGAAGAAGCTGTTTGGATAGTAGTTTGGCTTTGGATACATTAAGCTTCAAAACTTCTATCGACCTACAAGATGGTCTTTATGAGACTATTTCATGGTGGAATTCTTATATGTAGATTATAATATTCTCGATCTTTTTTTGTTTTTGTATGAAAGGAATAGTGCTTGCAGGAGGAGAGGGAACTCGACTTTCGCCACTTACTAAAGTCACAAGTAAACAGCTTTTGCCAGTTTATAATAAGCCAATGATTTTTTATCCATTGGAAACTTTCATCAAGGCTGGTATTTCTGATATTCTTGTCATTACTGCCCCAGACAGAGCTGGTGATTTTTTACGACTTCTTGGCTCTGGGAAAGATTTGGGTGTTCGCTTTACCTATGAAATCCAAGATAAACCAGAAGGGTTGGCCCAGGCATTTTTGATTGCGGAAAATTTCATTGGTGCTGATAATGTTGCTATGATACTTGGAGATAATATTTTCGAAGATGATTTTTTGCAGGAGATACGTTCTTTTACCTCAGGAGCAAAAATTTTTGCAAAAAAAGTCACCGACCCGGAACGGTTTGGCGTTGTTGAATTTGATAGCGACATGAATGTTCTTTCCATTGAAGAAAAACCTCAAAGACCTCGCTCTTTTTATGCTGTCACGGGTTTGTATATATATGACAACAGCGTTGTTTCGAAAGCGAAATCCCTCATTCCATCTTCAAGAAATGAACTGGAGATTACCGATCTTAATAAGATTTATTTAAAAGAGGGGACTTTACGAGCTTCCGTTGTGCATGGACACTGGCTTGATACCGGGACTTTTGAGAGTTTATTTGAAGCAAATCGCGTCGTTCGTGATTTATATATTAAAAATAAGTTATGAGAACTGTAATCCGGTCGATTATTTATTTTTTTGCTTTTATTTTTTTAATTCCTTTTTTTGTGGCTTCGCGACTTCGTATATGCAGTTTTTTAACTTTAAATACGATCCTTTCTTACTTTCCCGGCATGCTTGGAGTTTTTGTTCGTCGTGTTTGGTATAAACTCAATCTCGCCAAATGCGGTAGAAATTTTTATGTGGATTTTGGAGGTGTTATGCGAACGAGAAAGGCAAAAGTTGGAGACGACTCTTATATTGGGCGTTACTGTTTAGTTGGCAATGTTGATATGGGAAGTAATGTCATTATTTCTCATCAGAGTTTTATTATGAGCGAAACGCGGCAACATGGTATTGGTAAAAATCGTACTATTAATGAACAAATGCAGAAATCAGAAAGCTTCTCACAAACTAAAATTGGCGATGACTCTTGGATTTGCTTGAATTGTGTTGTTGGAGCTGATATTGCTCCAGGAACCGTTGTGGGTGCTAATTCCTTTGTTAACAAGTCTTTTGAGCCATATTCAGTTATTGGTGGTGTTCCAGCTAAATTTTTAAAGAAAAGGACTTAGTATGGGGAAAAAGAAACTTCTTATGATTACCTGTGACGGTGGGATTGCATTTGGTAAGCAGAATGTTTTTTTTGAAATGCTTAAAGATTTTTCCTCTCACTTTGAACGAATTAGTATTATTTGTCCTTCCAATGAGATTGGTAAAGAGATCAAAATTCATAATAATGTTTACCTTTATCCATCGGGTATTACTCGAAAATTTCATTTGGACTTTTGGCTTCATAAAAATTTTGTTGTTCGTAAAGGTTTAGAAATTTTTAAAACATATGGTTTTGACCTCATTGACGCCCATTTTCTTCCTCCTCTTCTTAGTCAACTTCGTGGAGGAATTCAGCTTTCGAAACTTACGAATAGACCTTTTATCACTGAATTTATGCATTTGCCTGGCTTGCCGAAATCTTCTTGTTTTCAGGAAACTTTCGAAAAAATGGTTTCGATTTTTTTTCTCAAACTTTACAAAAAAAAGATCAAAGATATACGCATTATCAATAGGGGACAAGTTGAAACCTATTTTAAAAATCAATTGCATTTTCGTGCTGAACAACTTCATTTTATTTCTTCGATCTACCTCGATCTTGATATTTTCAAACAACTTCATCTTGATCGGAAACCAAATTTATTTGTTACCGCTGGTCGTCTCGCTCAAAACAAAGGGCTTTTTCTTATTTTGGATGCTATTTTGATCGTCAGAGATTCTGGTCATCATGATATTCGTTTAAAGATCGTTGGTGATGGGCCACTGAAAAACAAACTTACGCGTTATATTGACAAACATAGATTGAAGTCTCATGTTGAACTCCTTGGCTGGTTGCCAACTCAACGCGATGTCGCTCAACTTTACAATAGTGCGAAAGCTTCTATCATGGCTTCTTATAATGAGGGCGGCCCGAGAGTGGTTTTCGAATCTATGGCTTGTGGTACACCGGTTCTTACCACTCGGGTCGGTGAAACGAATGAAATTATTCGGGACGGCTTTAATGGACTTTTTATTGACTGGAATGCTCAAGATATTGCTGAAAAAATATGTTATGTACTTGAAAATCCCTCTAAACTAGAAGCAATGAGAATCCCTGCGTTTGAAACGGTTCAGGCATGGGAAAAGAAAAAAGTCTTAAGCCAATATGCACAAATGCTTTACAAAATTATGGGCACATGAATAAAATTATTTTTGTTTTACCGGAATATGATGACCATACTGCAAGTCACTTTCGGTATACTCTTGAGTTAGCCGAATCTCTCTCTTGGCATTTTGAAGTTTTTTTGTTTATTGAACATTGTCATGGATCAGTTCACCTTGCTCATGTACAGCACTACCATGTACAGCGCTTTCACAATTTCTTTTTTAGCTTCTTTGAACGTTTTTTTGTTTTCCTCTATTGGCGTTTTCTCGGCTCAAAGCTCATATATATTCATTATTCTTACTTCAGCGCTTTAATTGGGTCTTTTATTATGCGTTTTTTCGGCGGTAAAAGTTTCTACTGGCATTGTGAGCAAAGGGCGCAATTTGAAATTCCTTTTTCATTTCGATTCTGTGTTCTTAAAAGAAAACTTTTTGTAGATTGGCCTTTTCGTCTCATTTTACGCATGGTTCATATTCTTATTACATGCACTGAAAAAATGGCGACTTATTATCATGAGATTTTTAAAATTCCAGAGAAAAAGATCCTTGTCGTTCATAACTGGGTGGATTATAAAAAAATTCGTAAATCTTGCGCTCAACCAGATATTGAACTTAAAAAACAGTTGGATATTCCAAATAATTACAAAGTTATTCTTTTTGTACACTGGTTATCTCCTCGCAAGGGAAGTGTTTACCTTATGGATATTTTTGAAAAAATTTTTGAAAAGCGAGATGATATCGTTTTTTTAATAATTGGCGATGGCCCTGATAAGGAAAAAATTTCTCGACAAATTGGTGAAAAAAAATATCATTCTTTCGTTCGGATTCTTGGCGCTATCCCAAATAGTGAAATTTTTCGCTATTTTTCCATTAGCGATGTCTTTATTGTTCCTTCACAAAATGAAGAGTTTGGTCGCGTCAATATTGAAGCTATGGCTTGTGGGATTCCTATCGTCGCTACTCATACTTTCGCCACCGAGGCTATTTTTAGTCCTCTTCAAAAACGTTATTGTAGTGATCCGGGAGATATTCCACAATTTGTATCTCACATTCAAGCTATTCTTGATGAGATGGGATTAAAAGAAAAACTCCGTGATGACGGTTTCAAACAAGTGGAAAAGTATGATAAATTGAGCAGCGTAGATAAATTTATCCTTATATTTCATGAGTAAGATGTTTCTTTCTCCCAGAGTTCGTTGGCTCTTGAGTACATTTGAAGGCAAGAAAGCTTTGGATATTGGCTTTATCGGTGAAGCTGAGGCTGAACTTACGGTGCACAAGCTCCTTCGAAAACATCACCCTCATAGTGAAATCATTGGGTTAGACACGAATGAAAAGAAAGTGAAAAACTGCGGTTTTAGCAATTGTGTTGTTGGCTCTCTCTATGATATTCCTTTCAAGGATAATGATTTTGATGCTGTTGTACTTGGAGAGGTTATTGAACACTTAACCGATATTCTTCCAGCTTTTCGTGAGATCTCGCGAGTTTTGAAACACGGTGGTCGATTATACCTTACGACGCCATCCTGTTATGGATTTTTTCGTTTATTTCGTCATTTTTTCTTGAGTAAAAAGTTTTATTCATATAAAAATGTTCGAAATTTTCTCGGCAATGATGATCATAAAATGTATTGGGAACCCTTATCTATTATCAATTTTCTTCACATGGTCGATCTCGAAGTGATTCAGATGACGACTGCCAATCTCGCGATTCCTTATCTTCCACAACGATTTCGAGAATGGAACTTACCTTTTTGGCCATTTAATAGAATCGGGAGCTATTACTGTCTCGTTGCTCAAAAGATTTCATGAAACTTTTTTACCTTGCTAATAACAGACTCCCGACTGAAAAGGCTCATGGTGTTCAAATTGCTAAAATGTGTTCGGCCTTTATTTCGGCTAAAGTTGACCTTTTACTTGTTCTTCCCCGCAGGCAACAGCCTTCTTGGCTTAAAAATATTCCTATTCATGAGTATTATAGTCTTCCAGTTTTGATACCAACTCGGAAACTTTTTTGTATTGATTTTCTGCTTCTAAAATCTCGATTTCGAATGCCTGATTTTTTTGGGGTTTTAGCTTATTGGATACAATCTTTCACTTTTGCTCTTTCTGCTTGGTTTTTTTGTTTTTTTCGTAAAGGTGTTTTTTATTCTCGCGACTTATTTCTTTTACTTCCACTTGTTGTGCTTCATCGGCCTTGTTATTTTGAAGGTCATTCTTTTCCTCAAACGAAGATCGGCAGATTTTTATATACTTTTGTTTTATCCAGAACTCGTGGTGTTATTGTGATTACTCATCAATTAAAGTCACTCTATAAAGAGTCTTTTCATTTAAAGGATGAATCAATTTTGGTTGCTCATGACGGTGTCGATATCAATCAATTTCTCGTTTCTGATAAAACAAATGCCCGTCGAACCCTTCATTTTCCTCTCGATCATGCCATTATCATGTATACTGGCAACCTTTATCCTTGGAAGGGTGTTTACACGCTAATTGAGTCCAGTCAACATCTTTCATGTTCTCCTTACACTCTTTATATTGTTGGCGGTGATAAGCATGATAGAGATTTTATGAAATTAAAAAATTTTGTTACAAGGCACGGTTTTAAAAATATTGTTCTTACAGGATATATTCCCTACCGAGACATCCCCCTTTATTTAAACGCGGCCGATGTACTTGTTATTCCAAATAGCAAAAAAGATGTTATGAGCGCCACGTACACCTCTCCATTGAAATTATTTGAATACATGGCTTCAAAAAAACCTATCGTTGCCTCCCGCATTCCTTCTTTATGCGAAGTTTTGAATGACAACAATGCCTTTTTCTTTGAACCGGATGATGCGGCATCTTTGGCTGCAGTTTTGGATAAAGTATTTGCGAACTTTCAGTCGGCTTTAGAGCTTGGCAAAAAAGCTCATCACGATGTCGAACAATATACTTGGGAAAAACGAGCTTCTCATATTCTTGGTTTTCTTTCTAATTTTTTATAATACATCTAGCATTTAATGAATGTTTTAAAGAAAAATTTTTACGTATTTATCAAATATGGAGTGATTGGAACTTTGGGAACGTTCGTCGACCTCTTCGTTTTATATATCTTAGTGGAATATTTCCGACTGCCAGTTCTGTTTGCAGCAATTTTTTCTTTTGTGGCGGCGGCGACGAATAATTTTATTCTTAATAAAATTTGGACTTTTGGTAATCGATCTAAAAATTATCGCAAACTCTATATTAAATTTCTTTTAGTTTCGATTATTGGGCTGGGTGTGACGGTGGTCTGCATGTATGTTTTTGTCAGTCTGATTGGAATCTATTATTTGATTGCCAAAGCCCTGACCTCGGTTATTGTGCTTACATGGAATTTTCTTGGTAATAAATATTGGACATTTAGGGTAAAAAGCAGTCCTATTGGTCATATCCAGTCTAATAGCTATGATCTGTCTATAATCATTCCAGCTTATAACGAAGCCGAACGAATTGTTCCGACGTTGCAGGCGATTCATGAATACCTTAATACAACAAAAAAAAATGCTGAAATTATTGTCGTCAACGATGGCAGTAAAGACGAAACAGGGCTCGTTGTTACCCAACTGCAATCAAGTATTAAAAATTTGCTATTGGAAAGCTATGAAAAAAATCAAGGAAAAGGTTATGCTGTGCGATGTGGAGTTAAGAAGAGTCGTGGTAATTTGATACTTTTTACTGATGCCGATAATTCTACTCCGATCGAAGAACTGACCAAGTTGGAACATAAACTTCTTGAAACCGATGCCGATATTGTGATTGGCTCGCGATATTTGCCTGACAGTCTGATTAAAAGAAAACAACCTCTTTATCGCGTTTTTCTCAGTCGTTTAGGAAATTTTGTCATCCAATTATTTTTAATTGATGATATTAAAGACACCCAGTGTGGATTTAAGCTGTTTAAATCCTCGATCGCCAAACGTCTTTTTGAGATTCAAAAAGTAAAACGGTTTGGATTTGATATGGAAATTTTGGTAATGGCGGAATCATGGCAATGTAAAATTATAG
>CAZTVN010000041.1:0-11259 GCA_964617145.1 uncultured Candidatus Peribacteria bacterium | reverse complement strand
CTTTCTGAATTACAAAAAAGAGTCAAAGCAAACGAGAGAAATTTCAAGGCATCATTAAGAAAATCCTCTCTCGCTCTCATTGCGGAAATCAAAAAAGCCTCACCATCTCTAGGAATTATCCGAAGAGATTTTGACCATAGAAAAATTGCGCTGATCTACAATCGTTATGCCGATGCCATATCCGTACTCACGGATGAAACTTTTTTTCAAGGAAGTCTAAAATATTTAAAAGATGTGAGTGAAATAAGTTCTCTGCCTATACTTCGGAAAGATTTTATCATCGATGAATATCAGATTGTTGAAGCAAGAGACGCAGGTGCAAGCGCCATTCTTCTTATTGCAACTATCCTCGATCGATCAAGTTTAAAACAATTTATAGAGCGAGCAAAAAGTCTCAACATGGATAGTCTTTGTGAAGTGCATAACGAAAGGGAGCTTGAAAAAGTTTTATCCATAGATGCTGAAATTGTCGGCATAAATAATAGAGATTTAAACACCTTTTACATGTCGCTCGATACCACAAAAAAACTTGCAAAAAATATTCCAAAAGGAAAAATCATAGTCAGTGAAAGTGGTATGGAAAGTGCCGAAAATATAAACGAAATGCGAGGCATCGTTGATGCCGTTTTAATTGGAACAAGTTTTATGAAAGCGAATGACATTGAAGAAAAAATAAAAACTATGATATATTCAAGCTAAATTTATTCAAAAAAATAACCTATGAAAAAAGGTCCTTTATCATTGCTCTTTGGCCTTCTCGGCGGAACGGTTCTTGGGATGTTGTACGCACCAGGCAAAGGAAAAGATTTTCGTAAAAAAATGAAAGAAGAAAGACAGAAAGGTGGAACAGGGTTAAAAACGCTCAAAAAAGAATTTCAAAAAATGGGTGAAGAAATGGGTGAATCAGCGGTAAATCTTTACGAATCTGAAAAGGTGCAAAACGCTGTAGAAGGAGGAAAACAGAAATTAAAGAGTATCGCGACTGAAGCGAAAGAAGAGTTAAACCAAAGGATAGAAATGAACCCAGAACTCAAAAAACTCCATAAATCAGCAAAAAAGAAAATAGGAAAAGCAAAAGGAGTATTGAAGAAAGTTGAAAATAAAGCAAAAAAAATAATAGAAAAAATGGGGATAGAAGATAAAAAAGATACAACAAAATTTTAAGGAATGAAAGATCGTCTCAAAGAGCCTTTGAAAAATGTGGTTACTGTTGGAGTCATTGGAGGGAAGGGGAAAATGGGAAATCTTTTCGCGGAAATATTTCGACGAAACGGATTTTCAGTAATCATTTCGGATCTTTCGACCAAGTTAAAAAACCATGAACTCGTAAAAAAAGCAGACATTATTATTGTGGCTGTGCCTATTAATGAAACCCGAGATGTGATCAAAAAAATTGTTCGATATTTAAATCCATCGAAACTTATCATGGATATAACATCAATAAAAAGTGAACCGGTCAAAATAATGCTTGAAGGACTCTCCTGCGTGATCGGTCTGCATCCGATGTTTAATGAGACCACATTTGGGGCAGGACAGACGATCATAGTTTGTCCGGAGAGACCTGGAAAATGGTTAAAATTTATTACAAAAATTTTTGAAAATGAAGGACTGTTAATAAAAATGATGAATCCCCAAAAACACGATGAAATCATGGCAGTAGTTCAAGGATTAGTACACAGCGCGGAAATAAGCTTTATTCACGCTTTAAAATCCTTGAAGTGCGATATCAAAGATTTTCTCAACTACGCCGGCCCAGCTTCCGCTTTAAAGATCATGTTTGCAGCGAGGATACTTGCCCAGGATCCAAATTTATATGGACAAATTCAGATGAGTCAAAAAGAAAATGCTTATGCTCAGGAAGCCTACGGAGAAGCTCTCGAAAAACTTACAAAAATCGTTGAAAGCAAAAATGAAAAAGCATTTTTAAAATATTTTCAGGACGGAGTAAACTATCTCGGAGATCTTAGGACTTTTGCCATGAAAGAGACTGATTGGCTCATTGCACAATATTTGGAAAAAAAGATCAGACAAGCACCAAAAAAATTACCAGAAACACAAAGTAAAAAACCAAACATCGCACTTTTAGGCCCCAGTCTCACTTTTACCGATCAAGCGACAAATCTTTGGAAAAAGAACGCGACGAAAAAATATTGCGATCAAATCAGCGAGGTGTTTAAGTCAGTTGAAAAAGGTGAAGTAAAAGAAGGTTTAGTCCCAATAGAAAACCGCCTACACGGATCTGTAAGAGATACGCTTGACGCTCTCTTTAGATCAAAAACATACATTTTTGTAGCAATCGATCTTCCAATCCATCATTGTCTTTGTGCGCTCAAAGGAGTGAAATTACAAGATATCAAAGCGGTCATGTCACACCCTCAGACTTTCTATCAATGTGAAAAATTTTTAAAACGCAGATTGAAGCAAGTTGAATGGATAAGTGCTCCTTCAACGACTCAAGCCATGGAAAAAATTAAACGATTAAAAGATGAAAATACAGGCACGATTGGGAGCAAGTTGGCCGCGAAAACTTTAAGACTCAATATTCTGGCTGAAAATATTGAAAATGACAGGAATAATCAAACGAGATTTATCGTTATAAAAAAAATAGATGCAAAGAGAAAAAGAGTAAAAACAAAAAAATACCCAATAATTTCATCAATAATTTTTTATTTTTCAGAAGATTCTCCAGGATCGCTCTCTTTAGTACTCAATGAATTTGCAAGCGCAAAAATTAACATAACAAAAATCGAATCGCGCCCCTCAACATCAAAGTACGGGAAATACCTTTTTTTCCTGGATTTCGAAGGAAGTACCGAAGACCAAAATGTACAAAAAATTCTCAATAATATGAAAAAATTCGTCGCAGGTGTAAAATTTTTAGGAAGCTATCCTGTCATACTTTCACGAAATCTTCCTGAGTTCCTTCATCATTTGAATTCGTAAGCGAAGGAGAGATTCTGTTCCAATATCACGCCTAAAATAAACAGGCCCTATAACGGTTTCAACACCTTCTTGTGCCAGCCTTTCAGCCATATCAATGCTTGACGCAACACCAACAAAAGCAATAGCCCTGGAGCCGCCAAGATAAAGATCGCCGTCTTTTTGTTCAACGGAAGCAAAATATCGCTTAACTCCTTTTGGGAGTGGCTTTAACTGTATGCGCGCACCTTTCATGGGATTATCAGGATAGCCTTCGGGAACGACATATTTGCACACCGTTGCTTTATGAGAAAAATTAATATTGATTTTGTCTAAAGTGCCTTCGCAAATCCCTTCACAAACTTTGACAAAATCGGTCTCAAGAAGTGGCAAAACATTCATCGCTTCGGGATCGCCAAAACGCACATTATATTCAATAAGTTTTACTCCAGAAGCCGTTACCATAAAACCCCCATACAAAATGCCCTTATAAGGCATTCCTGTTTTTTGCTTAATGGCAAGCGTAACAGCTTGATTAATGCGATGAGCTTCAAGAACCTCATCAGATTCAAGGAAGGGAAGAAGATGATTTGAATCACTATAAGATCCCATTCCTCCAGTGTTTGGACCCTTATCTTGCAAATAAGCTCTTTTATGATCCTGCACGGGAGGCATAGAAATAACATGTTTGCCATCGACAAAACTCATCAAACTAAATTCCTGACCAACGAGTTTTTCCTCAATAATAACTGTAGAATCGCGTAAAAGACATTCATGAGCATACTCAAACCCACTTTCAATATCGCCGAAATGGTCACCAGAAACCTTAACACCTTTTCCTCCCTGCAAACCATCGGCTTTCACAACAAAATTACCAGACAGTTCGTGCATAAATTCTTTTATCCCATGAGCTGAAGTAAAAACCCGATACAGAGGATTACCGGGAATATGAAATTCTTTTAAAATATCTCGAGTGAACGATTTTGATGATTCAAGTTGAGCCGTTGCTTTGTGTGGAGCAATACAAGGAACACCAACAAAATCAAGTTCATCAGAAACTCCAGCAGCAATAGGGTTTTCAGGTCCAATAATAGCAAAATCAGGTCTACTTTTAAGTGCAAATTCTTTTATCGCCGAAACATCCGCAAGATTTCCAGAAATATATTTTTCCGAAAGTTCATGAATACCTGGGTTATTTGAGGAAGCAAAAGTAAAAAGCTGTACGCGAGATTTTTTAAGAGTTTCAGCGATAATATGTTCACGAGCAGAGCTTCCAATGAGAAGAACTTTTTTCACAAAAAAATGTTATAAAAGTGAGAGTTGTTCGTCACTCACCGAAATATCCGATAGCATTTCTTTCTCTTTTTCAAGATGAGCTTGTTTTCTTAAAAATTCAACTTTGTCCAAAAGTTTTTGAGTGACATCTTTGGTAGGGTATTTACCATTAAAACAGGCGGTGCAAAAATTGGTTATTTTTTTATTCCCTCCGTGAGCTGCTTTCATCATATCTTCGTTAGTTTGATAAAAAAGATAGTCAGCCTCAATAACTTTACAAACTTCAGCAGTGACAAGATTGTTCGCCACAAAATCGCTTTTTGAAGGCATATCGACACCATAAAGGCAGGGGTAACGCAGAGGAGAAGCCGAAGACGCAACATAAACTTTTTTAGCGCCGGCATCGCGCACCATACGAACAATTTGTCTCATAGTATTTCCACGGACAATACTATCATCAACAAGAAGCACGTTCTTATTACGAAATTCAAATTGAATAGGATTGAGCTTGAATCGAATAGATTTTTTACGAATTTCTTGTCCGGGCATAATAAAAGTACGGCCGATATAACGATTTTTCACAAGTCCCTCGCGATAGGGGATTTTAAGTTCATGAGCAATAGCCATGGCAGCAGCACGAGAAGAATCGGGTACAGGGACAATACTATCGATTTTTAAATGAGCTTTTTTAATCTGTTTCGCCAGAATTTGTCCCAAACGAAGCCGCGTTTTATAAACAGAAATATTATCAATAACGGAATCAGGTCGAGCGAGATAAATATACTCAAATATGCAAGGAGCCCATTTTGTAAAGCTACATTTTTTTGAATGAACTGATCTTTGCATATCAACGTAAATAACTTCACCGGGCTGAACATCTCGAATCTTTTCAAAGCCCAAAGCATCGAGCGCAACACTTTCAGAAGCAAACATATATTCGTAGCCTAAGCCATTTTTTCTTCTTCCAAAAATAAGTGGTCGAATGCCATAAGGATCACGAAAGCCGATCATTCCCTGGCCACCGATAAGAGCAATAACAGCAAAACCTCCAGAGATTCGTCTAAAAAGATGACAAATAGCAGTAAAAAGACTTTTAGCCGAAAGCTCCGGCTTATGGAGTTTCAGAAGTTCATCAGCAAGAATATTGAGAAGAACTTCGGAATCAGAGGACGTATTAAGGTGTCTCAATTGATCTTTTACGATCTCATTTTTGAGATCTCCGTAATTGGTAAGATTGCCGTTGTGCACAAGGCTTATGCCATACGGCGCATTCACATAAAAAGGTTGAGCTTCTTTGGATTCATAAAATCCAGCGGTGGGGTAGCGCACATGCCCAATGCCCATGTTGCCACGAAGTCGAACAACATTTTTGTAAGAAAAAACATCACGGACAAGACCATCACCTTTTTTGAGATGAAAATTTCCATCATAGGTCATGATTCCTGCGGCATCTTGTCCTCTATGTTGCAAAACCATGAGGCCATCATAGAGTTCATGGACAACAGCATTATTACTGACAATACCGAGAATCCCACACATAAAGGATTTAAGTAAGACGTTTACAAGCTTTAATCACATTAGCCATGAGACAGATAACGGTCATAGGCCCAACTCCGCCAGGAACAGGCGTTATTAATGTAGCTTTTTTAGAGACATTTGGAAAGTCTACGTCACCACAAAGAGTACCATTTGCCAGCCGATTAATGCCTACATCGATGATAACAGCCTGATCTTTCACCATGTCGGCAGTGATAAGATTGGGCTTCCCAACAGCAACAATCAAAATATCGGCACCTAAAGTATGTTCTTTAAGATTTTTGGTATGAATGTGGCAAGTGGTCACAGTAGCGTTACGATTAAGGAGCATAATAGAAAGTGGTTTCCCAACAATATTGCTGTGTCCGACTACGGTAATATTTTGCCCTTGAATAGGAACATGGTAATAGTCAAGAAGCCTTATAATGCCTTGCGGAGTACAGGGAACAAGGTCTTCAAAATCAACGCTTAAAAACATTTTTCCAAGGTTATAAGCATGAAATCCATCCACATCTTTTTTAGGATCTATAGCTCGGATAACAAGAGGAAGTTCAATATGTTTTGGAAGGGGAAGTTGAATAAGAATGCCATGACAAGAAGGATCAAGATTGAGTGTATGAATACATTGAATAAGGAACTCAGTAGTAACACCATCATCATAATTATAATATTCCCAAAGAATACCTGTTTTTTCGCACGCTTCTTTCTTTTTTTCAAGATAGACTTCGCTTGCAGGATTATTGCCAACGGAAATAACCGCTAACTTCGGATGAACATTTTTTTTATTCAACAATGCAACGTCCTGTCGAATTTCCTGAAGCAACTCTGCCGCTACTTTTTTACCATCCATCATGGGGTTGTGTCCTTGAGAAGTGATTGTGAAAAGCTCTCTATCTCCAGTCTACCACGGCAATACAAGGGGTCAAACTGTTCCCTTCACCGCCATCCAAATTTTCCCCCCGGTATCTTCAATTTTTTCACATATGCGAATCGTTTTCCAATCATATTTTTTCGCAAGCATCTTAAGAACCGACTGAGTTTTTTTCATAAGTAAAGAATTTTGTTCGTGGATATGACGTTTTTCTCGAGCGTCTTTTTGAGGTTTTCCTGTAAGAAAGAGAGAAAAATCCGGCACAAGAAGCTGTTCATTCATCTGTTCCAACCACGATTTTTGTAATCCCTTCGCCACACCCCAAGCAATACCAGTGCCGACATAATCTTCAGCAACAACGTATACTCCGCGAGCAAGCATCTCACGAAGTCTCGGTTCAAATTGATAACGATTGAGAACAAACCAAAGTTGCAACTCTGATTCGGTAATTTTTTGTGGAGAATGAGACCGCAGCACCCGGTTAATAAAATCCCCACTCGGTTTTACATCATAAACAGGATATTTTACATATTCTGCTTGAAATCCATTTTCCTTGAGGCGATTGACCAAAATTTGAGACTGAGTCGATTTCCCAATATTATTAATTCCATAAATACAAATAAATTTTCCCTTCATATCGTTCATACCGTAAAAATAAGAAAGTTTATTTTTGATCGGTGCTCCCAAAACCACCACGAGTTGGTTTTGAAAGAGAATCAAGCTCGTTAAACGAAAATCGGTCAATTCGCACAAATACTCCCTGAGCAATCTTTTCACCTCTTTTTACCATAACCGATTCTTCCCCAAAATTATATACTTGGATCCTTACCTCATCTTCCATTCCACAATAGTCGTGATCGATGATGCCTATTCCATGAGGCATAGTAAGACCTTTTTTCTTTGGAGTGCTGCTGCGCGAAGCCAGCATGAGCATATAACCAAAAGGAACTTCTACAATCACATTAGCCGGAATAAGGACAATCTTTTTCGGCGGAACAAGAGTATCTTCGCGGACAAGAAGGTCAAAGCCAACAGAACCTAAAGTCTCATAGAGAGGCAAGGGAAGGTCTTTATCAATGCGTTTAATATTTACACGCAACATTTTATTTAGGGGGCACTGAAAAACTATGCGACGTAATGAAATTTTCACATTTCGAGATACAATTTTGTGAAGACCGACGAAGGCGTATCAAGTAAAGATACGTCGAGGAGGTCTGAACAAATTGTAGCCAAAATGTGAAAATTGTAGTAGTTGGATAGTTTTTCAGTGCCCCCTATTTAAGATCCGATGGATCAACAGGAATACCGGGGCCCATGGTGGTTGCAAGAGTCACGCTACGAACATAATTTCCTTTGGTCGAAGAAGGTTTAGCATCGAGAATAGCTTGAAAATAGACTTTGAGATTTCCAAGTAGTTTGTCCTTTCCAAAGGAAATTTTCCCAAAAATATTGTGAAGATTGGCAAGTTTATCATTTCGAAACTCAATTTTTCCAAGCTTTAATTCTTGAATACCATTGGCAATATCAGGAGTAACAGTACCGGCTTTGGGATTCGGCATCAAACCTTTGGGTCCAAGAATTTTTGCAACTTTTCCTAAAGACTTCATGATATCAGGATGAGCAACAGCGATGTCAAAATCCATCCAACCTTTAAGGATTTTTTCAATAAGATCCTCTGCTCCAGCATCCAATGCACCAGCCTTAATGGCTTCTTTTTTCATGTCATCAGGAACAAAGGCAATGATGCGCACATCTTTGCCAATACCATTAGGGAGTGTAACAGTGCTTCTTACCATCTGATCGCCTTGTTTCGGATCGATACCGAGCAACATATGAACTTCGCAAGAACTATCAAATTTGGTTGTCGAAGTTTTAAGAAGAGTATCTAAAGCTTCATCGAGGTTAAGATGCTTTCTACTTTGCAATGCCTCTTCAACGATTTTAAAAGCTTGTTTATATTTTTTACCGCGTCGTGCCATATCGAAAAAATAAATTTATGTTATTTTAACACCCATGCTTCGAGCAGTACCTTCAATAATCTTCATAGCCGCTTCAACGTCATTGGCATTGAGGTCAGGCATTTTCTGTTCAGCAATGTTTCGCACCATATCTTTGGTCAAAGTGCCGACCTTATCTTTATTAGGAACCCCCGAACCTTTGGCAATGCCAAGAGTTTTACGAATAAGTTCAGCAGCAGGTGGAGTTTTCGTAATAAAAGTAAATGTCCGATCCTCATAAACCGAAATTTCAACAGGAATAACGGTATCGCCCATATCTTTTGTTCTCTCATTAAATTTCGAACAAAAATCTTGGATATTAAGACCATGTTGTCCCAATGCAGGACCAATAGGAGGAGCTGGATTCGCTTTTCCAGCTGCCACTTGCAATTTAATCACTTTTATAATTTTCTTTGCCATTTTCTATGATAACAATTTTCAAAAATGTAGCTATCCGATCTTAGGGCTTTTTAAGCCAGCTGTCAATCGATTTATGAAGGAGATAATTCCGGTTTCGCAAGAACTTTCAATTCATGAATGAGTGCTTTTGCCAGAGGATGGCTTGTATGAGGATATTCAAGACCATAAACAGAATTTCCAATCAAGACAAGAAGAAAAGCGGTTTTCTTTTTTTGACTATGATTCAAGTAGGAAGAAGCATCACCGTATTGATTGGTCTCATTAATGATAATATCAAGGTTTAAAGAGGCTTCCTCTTTGATTAAGCGATAAACCTCCTCCGCCAATACATCACTGTTTTGATGTATCTCATTAAGAGAAATTTTAAATTCATTCTTATCAAAAAGGTTGGCTTTTACGACAGGATCGATACTATAAGATTTAAGGTCAATGAGTTGAAAAAGGCTGCCATTAAAGTCAACTTGTCGAATACTCGGCTCAATAAATCCTGCTTTTCCAAGAAGTTCAAGAGTCACGGCTAAATCTAAAGATGAAGAATCTTTCGACGACTCTTCGCGAACATTTTCCTCATTTTCTTGATCTGTCTCCGAAGCACTTTTCTGAGAAGATTTTTCGCTTGAAGATTCATCATTTTCCTGACCTTCAAGAATATTGGTTTTCAAAGAGGGATCATCGTAAGTACTATAAAAACCAAAATCATTGATGAGAAGTTCAGCAATAATAACGATAACTGTAAGAGAAAAAAGTACCGTAAAAATGGTGAATTTATGCATGCCGAAAAATTTTATTTTTTCTTTATTTGCGAAAAATCGAGTTCAACAGGAGTTTCACGGCCAAAAATCGTTATGAGGACTTTGACTTTCCCTTTTTCATCATCGATTTTATCAATAAGGCCTTCGTAGCTTGCGAATGGTCCATCAAGAACCGTAACATTATCACCAATCTCAAAATCGATCTTAAATTTCGGTTCAGCCTCTCCCATGCGTTTTTTTACAAGCCCCCATTCTTCAGCGGAAACAGGAACCGGAGTGGTGCCAGCTCCAACAAATCCCGTAACATTGGGAGTATTGCGAACAACGTACCATGATTCATCTGTTACCATCATATCAACAAGGACATAACCTGGAAAAAGTCGTTTCTTTTCTTCTTTTGGAGCCCCTTTCTTCATAACTATCTGTGTTTCTTTCGGAACAACAACATCAAAAATGACATCTTGCATATTCATCGATTCTATACGCTGTAAAAGCGCTTCACGGACGGCATCTTCATAGCCAGAGTAGGTATGAACCACATACCAATGCCTTCCTGTGTTTCGTGCTTGCTTTGACATAATCTTTACATTTTAGAAGGAACTTGAGAAACAAGAAAATCAAAGACAAATGAAAACACAAGATCAAGAAGCCCGATAAAAAGCGCAACAACAAGAGAAAAGGCAAGAACAATGATCGTAATGCGCACAGCTTGATTACGCGTGGGCCACGTCACCTTATGAAGTTCATTAAAACTCTCTTTGAAGTAATTTATAAGGACACTGTCTTTCATAAGAAAAATTTAAGCATATCATCATATGCATTATAAGAAAAAAAAAGCTGATTTCAAGGGATAATTGATAAACAGGTGTGTTTTTCAGCACCTCCCTAAAACACGAAGCTTTACTAAACCAAACAAATTTGGTATAATTTTAAGATTAAAAATAACAAAAAAATGCAAAAAAAACAGAAAAAGATAGCATTCATCTTAAGCTGTGTGCTTGGAATGTTTATATTCAGCGCCATAACACTTATCCCTGCAGTTTTCGCAGAGTGCACACTCAATCAAGGCGGATTTATACCAATACCGAGTGTTGACTGCTTCTCGGATATACCAAGCCCGCCTGACCCAAGCGCCA
This sequence comes from uncultured Candidatus Peribacteria bacterium, assembly GCA_964617145.1. Lineage (GTDB taxonomy): Bacteria > Patescibacteriota > Gracilibacteria > UBA1369 > JACRIC01 > CAZTVN01. Next base: position 353 of record CAZTVN010000041.1, on the reverse strand, counting down.
GTGGAACAGACATCTTAAGACTGTTAGTAGGAGGTTTGTACAAAAACGCGAAATATATTATAAGTGCCCTTGCCATTATGTTTATTGTCGTTGCCGGATTTCGAATGGTAACAGCTCGGGGAGAAGATACTTCGATCGGTGAACAAAAGACACATCTTTTATACACATTGATAGGAATAATATTGCTCGCTATCTCTTGGGAAATAATGGATGTTTTTCAGCTCGCGAATCAAGAAGGAACAACATTTAAAACTTTCCTCAATGATTCAAATGAAATCATCCGACGCGTGAGACTTTTTGACGAACAAGCAAAAAATCTTATTATCTTTGGAAGATATGTGATTGGAAGTTTG
>CAZTVN010000040.1:5041-11305 GCA_964617145.1 uncultured Candidatus Peribacteria bacterium | reverse complement strand
CGCTCGAAATGGTAAAATTTCGTTACAACGTTATGTTTTTCAGCACCTCCTTAAGTTATAAGTGCATCGAAAAAGAGGCAGGAGATTTTTTGAATTAGGGAGTGAAATGTCATACCACCTCCATAGACTTTACCAAAAAGTCCTGGACAATTCTCTCATGCTGGGAGAGGGGTTTTTAAGAAAAATACACTCGCTCGATTTTAAGATCGCTATCGCTATACGGAAAAAATCCTTCTGCCCTCCCCTTAATTTTCACACCCATTTAAGCTACAATAAAAACGAAACATTTTAAAAAATTATGGAACTAAAAAAAATAGGACTTATTACAAAAAAGAAAATCACAGAAAATATGCACGTTTTGAAAGAAATAGTAGAATTTTTACAAAATAATAAAAAAGTAATTCTCTGCGACAAAAATTCAGCTTTAGCTTTGGGCATAAAAAAAAGGCTGAATCGAGAAGAAATTTTACAGAAAGCCGATATAGCGATCGTTCTTGGAGGTGATGGCAGCATTCTAAAAACCGCACGCTCTGTAGGCTATCACGAAGTTCTTGTTCTTGGAGTCAATCTTGGTCGAGTGGGTTTTCTTACCGAAATAGATCCAAAACATCTGAAATCAGCGCTCAAAAAAATATTGAAAGAAAAAAAATTTTACACGGATAAACGTTTCATTCTGCGCGTGACGGTATACCGCAATGGGAAAAAAATAAAAACATCACTTGCTTTGAACGAAGCCGTTATAAACCAGGGTTCATTCGCAAGGCTCATAGATCTTCGTACAGAAATAAACCAAAGAAAAGTAGCCCATTTTCGTGCCGATGGTCTCATTATATCGACACCAACAGGGTCAACAGGGCATTCGCTTTCAGCAGGTGGTCCAATGGTGCATCCGGATTTAGAATCATTGATTATAACCCCTATTTGTCCGGCATCTCTCTCAAACCGCGCTATTGTGATCCCGTCGGAACGTCAAATAAAAATTGTTATTGAAACCGAAAGAAAGAATGAAAAAACCTCAGAAATTGGATTAACCCTCGATGGCCAGGAAACCTTTCCATTGAGCTTTGGCGATGAAATAAAAATTCGAAGATCAGGAAGAGTGATTCAATTTATACGGTTAAGTGAATCGTATTATTATCGAGTACTACGGAGAATATTGAAGTGGGGCGTTTAATAAGGAGGAAGCCAGCACCTCCTTAGCGATTCGTCTGAGTCGACTGCCCACTTTCAAGATCGAGCTCAAAGCCCGGAAGATTTTTCGGCGGCTCGTAAATAAAATAAATGGAAGCAAAGTTTTGCTCGTCTGGAATGGCAAAGGAGAGCTTGTCCTCTGTGCCACAAACAGGTGCAAACCCCTGTTCTTGAGACCTCACCACAAGATCGCCTCCATTTTCATAGATGGTCGTAGCATCCACTCCATTACAACCAGAAGGTACATCGTCTTCAAGTGTCCGACTTACGAGATTTCCATGAATGTCATAGTAAAGGTAAAAAATATCACCATTTTCATCTGTTTCCGTTCCTCCAAAGTAGAGTCCGTCTGAAAAAGTCACAATTTGCCCATCAACATCAACCGTATCCTCACACTGCCAGTCACGAATATGATCAAGAGCGTTACGTTTTAAGTACGGTTTAAAATATCGAAGGAAATTAAGATCATACATTTTAGCTATAGCGATACCTTCTTCTGAAGCTTCCAAACGTTCGCCTGTACCAAGGAGTGGTTTGAGTTCACCATCAAGTATGCTGTCAGAACCACCAATAGTATTAGTCGAAGTAATGGCGCCATCAATTCGAAGCTGGTTATGAAGCACAGCTTCTGGATTAGCTAATATGGTATTTCCATCAGCCGCTTGACATTCCCATGAAGAGACATCGGGTACAGGATATGCTCGATTTGCAGAGCCATCACCATCAAGATCTTTGTCTAAAAGACTTTCGCTCAGCAAAACATTGTTTTTTGTCCCATCATAACTTGTGAATATCGAATCAGCATAAATAACCGCTCGGATATTGGTCACATCAGGATGAACGTAGATATTTCCACCATATCCTTTACCATCACGAAGGGCGATTAAACCGATTTGAGATTGCACTCCCCAGAGATTGCTATCAATAAAAATATTACATCCTTCACAGATAACGCTTTTTGGCGTATCACCAAAATCTATGATATTTTCATCGACATCACGATCCTTCAAAACGACTTGAAACGCTGCGCTTTGATTTTCAGAACCTTTGAAATAATACGCTGTGGGTTCAGAAGCATTATTGAGAGTAATAGCACGTCCTGAAAAACAATCACCGTTAACCGCTCCAAAATCATCAACATTATAAAGATTCAAAGACCCATCGCCTGTTGGCTGAGCCTCACTTATCCCCCTATCATGAGCATAATCATCAACATAACAGGTGCTATCGGTTGGTGTAAATTCAACACCCCTTTTAATAGCGCTGACATTTTTCAAGATAGTATTCCTTAAGATATTGGTTTGAATATCGCCGATAGATTCGTAATATTGACCAGTTTGAGCATTGATAGTGCGGTTTGAAATGCTCACAACCCCCTGAATGTTCGCAACCGGATTTTGAATACCTTCGGCCAAAGGAGGCCCAAGCTCATCACCTTTATAAAGAATATTGATGATGCTTCCATCTTTAGGGATGCCATATTGAACCTTCCAGATATCGAGAGAAGGTGATGTAACGACTTCATCAGCTTCAGGATAATCGGGATTGATAACCGGTACGGAAAGCAAGTCTGAAGCCTTCCCGACAAATGAGTCAAAGAGCTCTTGCGTAAAGGTGACAAAAGTTTCAGGAAGATCGTTCCAATAATCAAATGTGCCATTACCGTTTTCAGAGTCGAAATAATCTTTTTGATAATTTTCAGCATCAAATACCAAATGATACGGAACCGTAGCCTTGTCCTCATAATCGCGATCGCCATATTGATGAGTAGAGAAATCATAAAGCATTTTCGTACCATAATCATCCGAGCCAACTCCAAGTTGGATAGAGGTCTTAGGAGCATTCAGACAGGTGGTTTCATTACAAATATTAAAATTAGGAGTCTTCTCAAGGAGCATATCAAAATGAGTATTGTTGTTTCTCCATGTATTAATAAAGTGATTTCCTTCATTTAAGATCCCTTTAATATTGAAAGCGGGGCTAAATCCGAGATCAAGATATCCATCGGGAGAAAGCGCATCAAGAAAATACAATCGCGCAACCGGAAGTGTAGCCAAAGCGCCGGTATCACCGATCTCAATTTCAACATTGCTAAATTCTATACTGTCATCGGCAAAAGCGTAGCGATACGCATAGGGATCGTTGTCGTAATAAATATCGATAACTCCATCATTATCGCGATCATAACCTTTTCCATAGGAAGATGGGGCGAAGGATGAGAGATGATAAGTATCAAAAAATCCATCACTATCAGCATCATCGCCAGTTAAAGGAGTGAGATTTTCTTCCTTTACAAGATCCTGAGAAGAAGTGATCCCATCAATGAATTGATCGTTAAGTTGATCATTTTTGAGTGTATTTTCAGGGTCAATATCATTAATTTCAAGTTTTTGAATTTTCACCTGACCGGCCAAATCATCTTTCAGCTTAAGCATCATCTTGAAATACTCATTCGAATCGGCAAAGACGTATGAATCAGTTCCAGAAGAAGGCTCAAATTTTGCGATCATCTCAAGTCGGTAGGGAACCCAAATAGTACCGCAAAGTTCTGAATCATAATTGTCGGATGAACAGAAACTATCTTCAATGCCCCACGCGTCACCAAAATCAAACCATCCAACAGTAGGATTCCAAGCATACCCATAAAAGTGCCCCCTTCCCTGACTATCTTCACAAGCAGGATTAAGCTCAATAGCCAAAGGATCAGCACCGCCACAAAGCTCCGCAATATCATCAGTCGTTGGATAATCAGAGTTATGGCGTTTTGTACATTGAGCAGCAAAATCTCGATCAAGAATTTTATCTTTATAAGCCGAACAAGTTGTTTTATTGATAGCGCTATAATCATCATAAGAACGGCCAAGAGGAATATTTCCCCCATTAGTCATTTCAGCGAAGTAGGTATCATTGCCAAGTCCACATGAAGCACCATAGTCCCCTTCGCTACATCCATCGAGATTCCAATCAAATTGAATCCAACCGGCTTTCGTGCTCCACGCATATCCATGGAAATATCCCCAGAAATCAATACTCGTGCCATAATTATCGGTTGCATCGCACACCGCGTTTTCCGAAACACCAGAAACCGTATCCCAATCACTGCAATCAAAACTGATCCAGCCAAGATTGTCATCAAAACTCCAACCACGAACATGAAATCTCCAATCAGCCAAAGTATCGCCCATTTCATACGGCTGATTATCAATACAAGTGCGAAGAACATCACTTCGATCCTTAAGATCGCTAAACAAAATACTACCAGAGTTTTCAGAATCAACAGTATTTGTAAATCCAGAAACACTCACGCAATCGTAGTCAGGTGGAAGAATAGGCTCTCCTTCGCTGTATTTGATACGAACACTATAAAGTTCAGGGGTTGAAACATCGTCAAGAGAGTCGAAATACACTCTATAACGCATCCATTGATCGGAAGTGTCATCACGATGATAAAAATTAATAGACTCACCACTCGTCGTATAATAACTCAAAGCACCATTATCGACCTCACTCCCCATCCATTCACTCGGTGTACCAGGAAGACCAGAATTATCAGGAGCGGTTTGCAATTGAAAGCGAAGTGAAGTTCCCGATGAAACACTGGCCGTCCATTCAAGGGATTGGATCACGTTTTCAGGATTTTGGGTATTAAACCAAGAAGAAGTAAGTGCAGCTTCTCCACTATTAAATCGCAAAGTAATATCTTTAAGCTCAGGGCTAACCGTAGTATCCGAAGTACTTAAAATAGCCTGGAATTGCACGTATTGATCGCCTTCTTGAACGCAATTGCTTAAAGACATATCCTGTCCATTGGAAAGTGAATTACAAGTATCAAAAGAAGGAGCATCGCTTAAATCAGAATTTTTTCCACTTCGAACTTTAACCGTAATGGTATTTTTTCCATTATCTGTCCATGAAATGAGTTCATAAGCGGCTTTTGTGAGGCCAAATTTTTCTTGTAAGTTGTATATGGGAGAAGTATAGGTGCCTTGAGGCTCGTACTCAAAAATAGAGACATTTTCGAAGGCAAATGTTTGACCATCAAAGTCACTATTTTGATTGCCTACAAGTAAATCAAGATAGCCGTCATTGTTGAAGTCCGCAAGTTCAGGAGAAAGAAACTTGGAAATACCGCTTAATTCAAAATCCGTATCTCTTTGCCAGTCAATATCTTGAGTTTCTTTATTGAAAACATTTTTGTAATATCGAATTTCCCAGTTATTATTCCCAATCATTAAGTCGAGATAACCATCCTTATCAAGATCGCCAAGAGTCGGATCTGAATAATATCCTACATCTTCAGAATCCCATAAAGAAAATCGTTCAAAACGATCTTGTGGTGACAAATCAGAATTTCCATTATTTCTATAAGCGTAAATTTTTCCATCAGAATTTCCGACTACAAGATCAAGATCGCCGTCTTTATCTAAATCGCCAAAGGCAGGAGTTGAATAGGAATAAGAGAAGTTAATATCCAAAGAACTATCCTTCTTCCATTGATTCGATTGATAGACATAGCCATTGAGTTTACCCTTATTATTATTTCCTAAAAGTGCATCAATAAGGGAATCATTATTGAGATAACCAAAGGAAGGAGAAGCGCCATAGTCAGATCCAGAAATATTATAGCTACTATTTGATGACCATGCAGGGTAGGCAGGATTTTGATTGTGTAAAAAAGCAAAGGCTCCTTTAGAATAATAATCACCGATAGCGACATCTGGGAATGTGTCGTTATTGATATCAACGATAGCGGGTTTAGCGTAAGTACCGACATCAGGGAAAGACCATGAATCGGGTACATTGTATTGATTATCCCAAGGTTTATTAGAGCCGTTATTTTTGAAGAAAGTGGAATGGCCGTAGATGTCAAAGATGAGAGCATCAGGAAGGTCATCACCAGTTAAATCAGCGAAGGAAGGAGAAGCGTTGTAGCCTGTTTGAGGAGTTTTGAGGGAATTATCTTCTTTGAAAGAGATTTGAGAAGAAGCACTATTAATAAAGAATCTGGTAACTTGATTATAATAATCACCGATAGCGACATCTGGGAATGTGTCGTTATTGATATCAACGATA
>CAZTVN010000040.1:4001-4941 GCA_964617145.1 uncultured Candidatus Peribacteria bacterium | reverse complement strand
GCGGGTTTAGCGTAAGTACCGACATCAGGGAAAGACCAGCTCGTTTCTGGAATCCAACGAATACCACTCGTATAGGTAGTATCGTATTTATAAGCATAGGTTTTTCCGTCATCATTGCCACTGAGAAAACCCAAAAGAAGGTCAATATGACCGTCTTTATCAAGATCACCTAATGCAGGAGCAACGGAAGCACTTACGGTAGGGGCTACCCAGTCGCTTCGTTCTTGAAATGAGAAAGAATCACCGCTACGAGAGCCTTTAAAGAGACGGAGAGATCCAGTAGAAGTGCCGACAATAAGATCAGAAACTCTATCTCCGTCGACATCTCCAACAGAAGGATGAGCTTTGGTGCCGAAATCGATTTTGTTACCGGAGGGATCTTTTAAATCCCAGTCATCGCGTCGTTTCCAGATGGGTTTTTGAGAAGAGCCGACATTTTGGAAGGCATAGATGAAACCGTCATAGATACCGATAAGGAGATCGGAGAGGGAGTCGTTGTTGAGATCAATAAAGGCAGGGGTAGCAGAGTCGAGGGAATCCATATTGATACCGAAGCGACGCCAAGTAGGAGTGAGGAGTTGATCTTCAGAGGAGGTATCAGCGGAGATATTTTCGAAGGCAAAAGATTGTCCATCGAAATCGCCGGAAGAGAAAGAGAGAATAAGGTCGAGATCAGAATCTTTATCGAAATCACCGAGAGAGGGAGCAGCCCTCCAAAAGGCAGCGGTGTCAAGATTTTGAGTCCATGAAGATTGTTCGGTGAATTGAGGAGATTGAGAAGAAGAGAGAGAACCTTTGAAAGCGCGGAGGAGATTATTATCAGAACCTACGATGAGGTCTAAAATGCCATCGCGATCGAGATCGCCGACAGCAGGGAGAGAGCGAGTGCCGAAATCGATTTTGTTACCGGAGGGATCTTTTAAATCCCAGTCATCGCGTC
>CAZTVN010000040.1:0-3901 GCA_964617145.1 uncultured Candidatus Peribacteria bacterium | reverse complement strand
AAAGGCAGGGGTAGCAGAGTCGAGGGAATCCATATTGATACCGAAGCGACGCCAAAGAACCTTCGATAAATCATATTCAAGAGTGACCGAAGCATCTCCAGCAGTTTCTTGAACCGCCGTGTGATCGAAAACACCATTCTCAAAATCAGTCTTATTCGTGATTCCAAGCTCATACACTCCATTAGTATCCATTTTTAAAGTTCCACCCCCATTATCAATAACCACATCTTCGGTTTTTTGATCATATTTATCCCAACCTGAGCTATCGGAAGTCGTAAAAGTACTTGCCCCGCCACCCCAATTATCTTGTTCCCATTCACTGCCGCCTCCCTGAGCTAAAGTCTCATTAAGAAAAAACGTCCCAAAATCAAAGAGGGTCGAAGAGAGAATAGAAAGGCCTAGAAGCGTCGAAAAGATTTTTTTTGTTTTCACTTTCGAAGTATTTGTTTGATACAAATCAAACAATTATATCATATCTGAATATGAGTTTCAAGACGCTTTAGCGCAACCAAAAGAGCGGAATATCTCAAACTTACCTTATATTTCTGACTTAAAGCCCAGACAGACTCAAATGCATCGACCATTTGAGATCGGAGTTTTTTTTGGACATCCTCATAGCTCCAATGCTCCGCAGCAATATTTTGTTGCCATTCAAAAAAGCTTACCGTTACTCCCCCTGCATTAGATAAAATATCAGGAAGCACGGTAATACCTTTTTTATCTAAAATTTCATCAGCTTCAGGAGTCGTAGGTCCATTGGCAAGTTCAAGAATCATTTGAGCCTGAATTTTGTCAGCATTCATTTTCGTAACTTGATTTTCCAATGCGCAGAGGATAAGAACATCACATGGAAGTTCTAGAAGCTCTTCATTGGAAGTGCGTCGACACACGCCCTCTCCACGGCTTTGGTATTCGATCGCAGCGATTTCACATTCCTTCACCGAACCTCCATCGATCTTGCATTCTTGAGCAAGGACCGGATCAATCCCTCCTTCACAATACAATCCTCCTTTTGAATCCGAAACGCCGACAAGCTTAAATCCCTCGGCATGCAATATTTTCCCTGCATATGAACCAGCATTGCCAAATCCCTGAATGATCACAGATAATTGTTTCGGGTCTTTCCCAAGTTTTTTAACGAGTTCCAGAAGGATATAGACGCCTCCCTGAGCTGTTGCGGATTCCCGTCCCAAAGATCCTCCTTTGCTAACAGCTTTTCCAGTGACAACCGCAGGAGAGTCTTTTCCTGTAACACGAGAATATTCATCATAAATCCATTCCATAATTTTTGCATTGGTATAAACATCAGGAGCGGGAATATCGATTTGAGGGCCTATCACAGGCGCAAGTAAACGAGTATAAGCACGAGTCAAAGCTTCAAGTTCACGCTGCGAAAGATTTCGCGGATCGACTTGAACGGCACCTTTACCGCCTCCAAGAGGAAGGTCGGCTGCAGCACATTTTAAAGTCATCAACATGGCAAGAGCTTTCACCTCATGCATATTCACATCAGGGTGATATCGAATACCACCTTTATAGGGACCGAGAGCATTATTATGTTGAACACGATATCCTGGAAATATTCTCAAGCTTCCGTCATCCATTTTCACGGGGATATTAACATGAACAATACGTTGTGGTTCTTCCAAAAGACGAATAATTTCGGGGCGCATCCCAAGTATGTGAGCAGCTTTTTGAAACTGCTTTAAAGTATTTTCGTAGAAAAGGCTCATGAAAAATAGAGAAATAAAGAATTAAAAGAAATGATACCATTTTTTTACTTTTTTGGGAGCTTCAAGTTGTTTTATCCGATTTTCAAGAGAAATAATTCGTTCCTGAAACGTTTCAACAAGGCGAAACAGATTTCTTTTATCCTCTTCTTGTTGAGAAATCACTCGCTCATATTGCTCAATAAGTCGGTCAATCGTCTTATTAAATTCAGGAAGAAATTGATTCAAATCAGGCGTTCGTTTCTGAAAATCAGAATCAATGTGAATCGTGTTATCATCTTGATGATATGTTGGTTTTGAGAAAACGGAGTCAGCCGAAGAATCAATATGGAGAGTTTTTTCAGTATCTTGAGAAGGCATTTGAGGAGGAGATGGATCGAGCTCTTCATAAGGGATACTTTCCAGCCCAACACGATCATGATGAGTTGGTGGTTGAGGAAAATGAGGTTGTTGCTGTAAAGAAGACTTTTTAGCAGTATCTTTTGCAACTACTTTTTCTTCGTGGTGAGAGGGTTTAAGATTGAGAGACGATCCATAATTATCTGATGAATCGATGGCATGAGAATGTTCGTTTAATTCGTCTAGAGGGTGGGAATCTGAATCGCCCAATCCAAAATAGATTTCAAGACTATTTCGATCGACAAAATAGTTAAAGCCCTGAGGAGTATGCTTTCTTCGGAATTTAATTTTTTTCAACTTTATAAGACGCCGTATAGTTTGCGTCGATTTTCCAATAAGTTCAGAAGCCTCATTGATACTAAGAAAGCCATTTTGCATGACTTGATTAATCAAAAATTTCTTTCAAAGACTTATCATTGGTATAACCGAAAACTTTTGATTAATCAAGATAAAAAAAGAAAAGATTTTATAAAAAAGAGATAGGACAAAAAATGGCTTTATAAAAATATAAAAACAATGTTGTCTAATCAAAAATTTCTGATTAGACGAAGGCTCTTAATTTGCGTTTCGCCATTTTTTGCAACAATTCGTCTTTTGCTTCGCCACGATTCGCATAAGCTCATCGTGTCTGCGCTCGGATTGCAAAACTCTCCACTACCATGGGTCAGCTGGGAATCGAACCCAGGACCGTCAGCTTAAAAGGCTGCCGCTCTACCGACTGAGCTACTGACCCATATATTTTAGAAAGACAATTTTCAAGAAACGCCGCTATTGTATCGAATATACGTTCAAAAAAACAAGATCTATTTTGATTTATACACCATACTCAAAAATACAAACCCTATAGCAGGGAGAGAAAACCACAAATTATAATTATTAATCATGATTTGCACCATCGATGATGATGTATAAAGTTCAAAAATAGGGCTTAACGAAAGATCGGTACTCCCTTCCACAAAAGAAAATCCAGAAACATAAACTAAAATCGTACTGACAATAAGTCCGGCGTTAAGGAAACCGAAGCAAAAAGTCGTCAAAATGCCCATAAACGGTGTCTGATCTTCGGGGACATTCACTTCAAAGCCGCCGCGTATAGCAAGGAGTACGATACCGAGGATGAATACAGTGATTTTTAGGATAACAAGAGGGCTGGAAGAAGGAAGGAATGTCAATTTATCAGTTTTTGCCAAAAGAAACTGTTCAACAAGATTTCCGAAACCATCGGCCGTAAGTACCGCAATGTAACTTCCAATGATAACTTTAAGTGTCTGATTTTTCCCAATAATAAAGCTATACGCAATAATAACAATAAAGAAAACGATGATAAAAAGATCCCAAGAAAGAGTAATAGCCATTGATACAAAATTAAAGTCGCTTAGGAAACCTCTGAAAAATGCTGTTACCGGCAACAAAATTTTAACATTTTGAACAAAAAAGACAAAGAACTCCGACCTTCAATCTATTATATTCTCAAATCCTTCGCAAGATAAAACCTTTTTTTAAAGTCCCAATTTCTGAAAAAATCCTGGATCATCATGGATCGAAATGCCTTCTTCGTCGGCAAGCTTCATATACATCTCACGTTGTTTTTTTGTTAATTTTGTTGGAATATCAACAATGATTTTGACAAGATGATCTCCATATCCAGTCTCTTTTAATCGTTTTATCCCCTTTTCGCTAAGTTTAAAAATTTTGCCGCTTTGAGTGCCTGCGGGAATTTTAAGGCTTAATTCACCATGAATGGTCCGAACACGGATATGATCTCCAAGCAA
>CAZTVN010000039.1:5983-11583 GCA_964617145.1 uncultured Candidatus Peribacteria bacterium | reverse complement strand
TAGCTCTCACCGAAGAAAGCGTACCAATAAAAGGTACGCTTTCAATATACGAACACGGGCTAGCCGGTTCGCTCGCTAGAATAAAAATTTATTTTTATGAATACCGTTGCCAATATTCTTTATATCATTTGTATCTTAATTGCTGTTTCGTGGGGGTTTTTAATGCGCAGTAAAGCTCAAAAAGAGCAGGCTACAGAAAAAATTTTTGAAGTTCACGGATTTCTTATGGCCGTTTCTCTTATTATCGTACCTGTTTTTTCCTTATCTCCATTTCATTTGCTATGGATGTTCCCACTATCTTTTTTACTTGGACCACTAAGTATGATTTTCCCATTTCGCCTGCTCTGGCCACTTGCTTCTTTTTATGGTGCACTATGGTATATAGGTTTAAAACCCAAAAAATAAATTTTTATTCTTTAACGCTCGCTCACCCATATTTTGCGGCGGTGTTGCGCTCCGCGCAAAAATTGTACCGCCGCAAAACATCGGCTAGCCCGGGACGTTGTGCAACATATTTGGCAAACTGCGTCCCCCCCCCAACCCGACCTAAACATCAATTCTTTGCTCCGGTTTCAGAATTCTTTTACTTAATTCTGTTGGAATTTCGCCAACTAATTGATTAGCCATATACTCTTCCAGGCGAGGCTTTGCGGCCTGCATGCGAACGCTGAATGGAACATCATGTGATCCACCAACTTTTGCCTCCTGCTGGAAGAACGTTGCAAACCAGCGCATAAGTTTTGCGCGCGCAAATTCTCGAGTCATATATAATGACTTCGCACCTGCCTTGATCAATTCTTGTGCCGCATCATAAACATCGAGCTCGGGGTCTGCATTCACAGGGCTAACGGCAAACAATGGCAGGTTCTGCTGACTAACCTCGCGACCAATCAATCGTGCAATTGGCGGATCAAATGTGCCTGCTCCGTAAGTTGTCGCCGTAACAGCGAGCCAACCTTTATAACGAATATCCACAATTACATCCGTTGGATTTTGTTCCATTTCAGCTACCTCTTCTCCGATTCTGTTCGGTCCACGATAAACGACCGGATGGAAAGGCGATCCTTGAGGAGGTCTTTTTCTAAGCCAAATGGGCAATTTTACTTTCCGCGGATCTGATCCGGAAGCCAAATCATGTACTTCCTTGTGCATAAACGCATCCATAGCCTTTGCATGAAAGTCACTCACCTTTGTAATTCCGACCGTAAGGTTTGCAACCCGCCCCATGACAGTTGTTGCATCACAAACACCATTACGATACTGAGCCTCAAGTTGATATAGAGAATCAGGCACATTAATCCTAGCATCGTTATTTACCGTGCCGATAGGCTTTTGCGCGCCCGTATGAACAATGTTAAACGGCATATTTTGCCCAAGCATCGCCAGCATATGCGCGCCTGATCGTGGCATCGTGTCAGTTCCGTGGACGACAAGGAAACCGGCAAATACTTTTTGCAACCGAGGGTCCATGTTTTGCCATATGTGGCACATTGCAATGACCAAATCTCCCTCGTCACCAATGGTCATTTCCGAGCTGTCGATACCATAAGCATCTAGAGAGGTGATTTGATATCTTTCCAAGAGACTAGGATCAGCTTGCATCAATACACTATTGAAATCTTTATCGGGAACACGACGACCTTCCTCATTTTCCTTCATTGCAATTGTGCCACCCGTTCCAATTCCAATGACGAACAGTTTTTCGCTTTTCAATACCTGCTGAATAAATGCCTCATCGCTAATCCTAGCCAATACATCCTGAACCGTTTTTGCCGTAAGCATTCGCTTCCCATCCGGCGTAGGTTCGGTGTATCTCAAATTATTTAAATCAAATGGATCATCTACCACTTCCACAGGATATGGCTCAGTTGGAATCGGAAAACTTCGCTCGAATTGATCAATATGTGCATTGACAGCTGCGCGCGAACGATTTTCAGCTTTGCATGCTGTCTGCATGGCGAGATATTCCGGCCGATCTACAGTGAGATTGTGTGCCACAGTTTCAGACATGATAGAAGGTGAAATAAAACAGGAGAATCATAATATATTACTTATTGGATATGTCAACCCCCACCCCACCCCCGCAGTTTGCCAAATACGATCGTACAACTACCTATATCCATGTCAAGCAAGGAGTGAAGATTTTTTATGAATTGATAAATGGAGTGCCGCGAGTCCAAACGGCGTAGATTACATGAACCATTTTTCTCATCACGGCACAGAGCGCGACGCGGTATGCTTTTCCTTCGGAGCGTTTTTGCAGAAAAAATTTTTGAAACATATTTTCGTGAAGCACCGCGACAGAGGCGGCGTTGAATAATCGCGTACGCAGCAATTTGTTGCCCCGTTTTGTGATATATCCTTTCCCATTGATGCTTGTTCCACTTTGATGAACTCTAGGATCCAGACCAAGCCATGCCGTCAGTTTTTGTTCATTTGAGAAACGGTTGATCTTTTGGATTTCCGAGAGACAAGTCATCGCCGTCTGCGGCCCCACCCCAGGAATGCTTTGGAGGAGTTTTTGCGTGGCGGAACCGTACGTTCGAAGCTGCGCATCAAGACCTCGGATTTTTTCATCCAGGAAATCATATAATTCCTTATCCAAAGCCGTTATTTTAACATTGAGATACCGTTCTCGATTAACAACTTCTTCATCCTTCATCTTTGTTCGATGGCGCAACATTGAAAAGCGCGCGCGTTGTCTCACCAGCGTTTTCAATTTGATTGTTTCCACTGTTTCACAGAATGGATAACCGGCTCCGGTCTTCAGACAGTTCCTCACCAGTACCGCATCCGCGCTGTCCGTCTTCACGCGCCGCAGATTTGTTTGATTTTGCTTCTTCGTGATGAGCGGATTAATGACATGCACGATGTATCCGGCTTTCGCGCATTGATAGGCGACAGGCAAATGATATGATCCCGTGGCTTCCATGCCGATGAGCGTTTTCCCTTTCGTCATTTTCTTTTCTTTCAATCGCTTTAAGAATTCATCGATGCCGACGAAATCAGTGCTGAATTTTTCAATAATTCCGGTTTCAGCAAAACAAACATGGAATTCTCTTTTTGAAATATCGATGCCGATGTGGTATTTCATAGAATAGGTTGTTAGCTTGTATGAGCCATATGCTCTGAAGAGAAAAAGAAGAAAAAGAGAAATGGTGAGGCTGCGCAGGTCTCCCGGAAAGCTCAAAGCAGGTTCGTGTGTGATACGGGGCTAACACCCCAACTAACTTATCCGCTTCTACAAGCATTTCGGGAGACCACATGTTAGGCGACGGAGCATGACCTCCAACACAGCGCTTCGTGGCGGCTCACCAAAAAAAGAATACCATTGAGATACGGATTCAATATACGAACACATTATTTTAAAACAAACCTTCGATTTTTTCAGTGCCATAATAGTAGACGTTTCTACCTTGCTTTTTTGATGTTAAAAATCCTTTCTCTAATAAATCCTTGAGATCTTTCATTGCTGTCATTCTCGCTACTTGATTAATGTTCATATGAATTGTAACTGTTGTTCTTTCATCTGGATCTCCGTGAAAATATTGTAGTAACTGAACTTGTCTCATGTTTAGGTTATGATTTGTTTCGCTCATTTTCTTCATTTTCGTATTTCCAGTAGATTGTTTTTTTACATAATTTCTAAAATCTTTTAGTGCTAATTTGATTTTTTTTACGTTATAGTCGATAAAATATGTCATATTGTTGTCATCTTGTTCACTGTATACGTAAGCCATTATATATTGTTTTGGAGATAGTTTTATCACTTTTGATATAGGTAAATACACAAATGCCCAGTAGCCTTGTTTAATTAGGTACCAGTAAAACAATTGACGAGCGATTCTCCCATTTCCATCTGTGAATGGATGTAAATAGCCGATCCAGAAATGAATCATTATTGCTTTTATTATTGGATGAATAAATGTACCGGTCTCTAATTCGTCATTAGCGAATTTGATTAACCTTGGGAGTTCTTTTTCTACAAATTCCATGCTTGGGCCTTCGTGATAGATTTCTCCCGTCACTTTGTCGCTTACATAGATAGGTTCGTCTTTTTTTCTTAGCCTAGGCTTGTTCCCTGTTGAATCAAGGGTGTCTTTTGTTATTAAGCTGTGCAGTTCTAGTGTTAAATCCATGCTCATTTTACTGTTTTTATATTTCTCTTCTATTGCTTTCATGGAAATATAACTATTTACAATCATTTGCTCTGATTCGTTTTTTGGTTTTCTGCCTTCTCTAAGCATTTTTTTTGCAGCTTGTCTACTTGTTGTAGCAGCCCCTTCCAATTGCGAAGATGCAATTGCTTCTTCCATTATTCCCCGTGTAATTAATTTTTGTTTATTTGCTTTATCTACGCCGGCTTTTTCAACAAAAAGTTCTCCTCCAGTACTCATATCTAACTCATGAAAAAATTCTTCAAAGTAATCTAATTTTGCCCATACAAAACTTTTACCATTTACATCGGTAATAACTGATTTTAAGTTTTGCGACTCTCTAAATAGTTTTATAGCTAACCATAGTTGTTCTCTGGATGTTCCTTTCGGAAGCGGTTCTTTGAAACGAAAATCATCCCAGTAGATATACTCAGAGTTTAAAAATTTTTTGATAAAGTCTAATATCTCCACCTTATTTTTTGCGTTAAAAACCTTTATTACCTCATTTGGCTCAATGCTTTTCAAGTTTGGTTTTTTAAGTTTGAAATTCATAATATATCTTGTGAGTTTAAATATGTATAACTATACACAAATTATACATATTTTAGACACGAAAAGTCAACATATGTATAACTATACACAAATTATACATATTTTAGACATAATAATCTTCCTCATATTCCCCTTTATCAAAAAAGAAAAAACAAAATCGGATTCTTTTTAAGAGTTGGGGCGTTAGCCCCAAAAGACCTGAATTTTAAGATGTTGTTTCATCCATTTGAAAAAAAGTTTTCAATCTGCCAACGATTTCTGTAAAGTTCCGTAATGGTGTTTGCGGACAGTCCAAAGTTGTTTGTGAGATACACATACTGTTTGTCCGTTTGCTCATCATAATATTTTATGCGACGTAATTTTTGCGGATATTTCTTGTGCGCATAAAAATGTTTAAGACGGATTGTTTGGTCACATCTGAGTCCGTTTTTTTTGTCGACCTTGAAGGAATATATTCGCTGAAAAGAGAGACTTTCTTTAGAACGGATTATAAAAAACGCACCTTCTGTGTGAATTGTCTGCAATCGCCGAAAATCGAAATATCCACGATCCATAATGTAGATCGCATCTTTCTCAAACTTCAATTAATCAAGAAAATTCACATCGTGTACTTTTGCCTTGGTTATAAGAAAAAACGAAGGAATATTGCCTTTCAAATCAAGCTGGGTATGAACTGTAACAGCAGATTTCTGAAGTTCAAAATAAGCCCATTTGAATGTTGCAAGACACAAATCTATCACCGTTGAATCGAGAGCATAAACCGAATTTTTGAGTTCAATTGAAAAATCATTTTCCTTCGCATAATGCCTTCTCGCCCTGAGAATGAGATGCTCGGTGAAATCACGCCATATTTGCCAATCTCGAAATTGATTCGCACGGGAAAGTGTGGAA
>CAZTVN010000039.1:0-5973 GCA_964617145.1 uncultured Candidatus Peribacteria bacterium | reverse complement strand
GAGTAAATGACTTCGCGCGAAAACCAAGATGGTAAAATTGATGGCTATGAACATTCAGGCACAGCACAATACCACGTAAACTTCGCAATCCGGTGAGCTGGCCGAACATAAGAGCGAGAAATTGGTCGCGACAATTTACTTTTCTCATCCTGTTATTCCCATTGAACTTTTCTATACATGCATCAAATTCCCGTCGTAGCACAAAATCCACAAATCGTAGTTAACGCAACACTAGTGACGCATACGTTAGGTGAAATATTCCTTGGCCGCCTATTTCTGCTAAAATCAAAATATGGATAAATTAAAAACAAAAACGGCGACTCAAATCGGCACTCTTTTTGTCCTGTCAGTCATCATCTTTTATTTCAGCAACATTCCGATTCAATTCAATCTTTTCGTACTTTTAGCGGTTACGCTCATTGTCATCGGCATTATCGTTGCTGAAAAATGGTCGTTTAAAGATCTCGGAATACGCTTAGACAACATCAAAAAGAGTGCCTCTTGGTACATTTTTTTAGTGGTGTTCGCGATTGTGGCCATTGTCGTGTTGGCTCGGCTACTCAATCAAAATACTCAAAATATTTTCGCTAATGTCCATTTTCAATATGTTTTCGTGATTATCAGCTTCCTGCAAGAATTTCTATTTCGCTCGTTTCTTATACCAAAGCTCAAATTATTAACCGCCTCGCCAACACTTGTTATCATCGGCAGCGGAGTATTATTTGGGCTCATTCATATCATCTTTGCCAATCCTCTTTCGCTTTTTGTACTTTCATCACTACTCGGAGTTGGATTCGCATATGTGTACTATTTTCGGCCAAATCTGATATTGGCCACAATCGCTCACTCCATTATCAATTTCGTCGCCGTTTTTTACTGTTTTGCAAGTTTCAATGCAAGTTGTTTATGACGGCGTAGAGGACGACACGGTATGCCTTTCGGGCAATATTGTGCCGCGGTCAAACATCACCTAGTCTCGGACGTTAGCGGAAATACATTTTTCTCTTTTGCCCTGCGGGCAACTTTTTAAAGAGGAAACAAATTTGATTTTCTTTTTTGTATAGAGGGAAACGTCAACACTTTACAAAGAAAACCAAGGAGGTTTACAAAGGGTACTTTAGGGGTTTACAAAGAAACTAGAAAAAGTTATAATGAAGCCATGAGCAAAAATGATCTTATCAAAAATTTCATTCTATCCAATGTGCAAAATCATCCACGAGATATTGCGATTGTCTTAGCTAAAAAATTTAATTTTTCGAGACAGCGAGCACATCACTATTTAACAAAAGAGGTAAAAAGCGAGAACATTCTTAAAACCGGACGCACAAGATGGACTCAATACTTTCTCGCCAATGGCAATTATCTGGAATCCATAGAAAAAATAAAACCAGGTTTAGCAGAAGACAAAGTATGGTCACAATATGTAAAATCAATTATTTTGCCCTGCCCAGAAAATATTTACAGAATTTGCGCTTATGGTTTCACCGAAATTTTCAATAACGCCATTGACCACTCAAAAGGGACTACGATTATTTCAGAAATCAAAATTGAACAAGACATACTAACTATCCGAATCATAGATAACGGCATTGGAATATTTAAAAAAATCCAAAAAGCACTTAAACTAGATTCCATAAAAGAGGCTATTTTGCATCTATCAAAAGGTAAATTTACAACCGATCCTTCAAAGCACACAGGAGAAGGAATATTTTTTACATCAAGAATGTTTGACAAATTTTCAATACTTTCTAGTGACATCTTCTACACATTCCAAAATGAAGGTTGGTTTCTTTCACCAGAAAAAAATGAAGAGTTTGGGCAAGGCACTTTTATCGAGATGGAAATATCATTAAAATCAAAGAAAACACCTAAAGTAGTATTTGATCAATATACCGATCAAGAAATAGGATTTGGCAAAACAATTGTAGCAGTTGCCCTCAGTGCAGATCCAAACGATCCTCACGTTTCACGATCACAAGCAAAGCGGTTATTATTAGGATTAGAGAAATTCAAAACAATAATGTTAGATTTCAAGGGAGTAAGTTCAGTGGGACAAGCATTTGTTGACGAGGTATTTAGAGTTTTTCAAAATGAATATCCAGACATTACTATTCACTATGTTAATGCAAACGAAGAAGTAGACTCGATGATTAAAAGAGGGCTGTCAAATAGGTAGAAGAGTTTAGGCTCGCACAATTCACCCCTTTTGTTTCCCTCTTTTGCTCGCCAAAACAAAATCCAATTTGTCCATTTTTATTGCAATAAAACAACGTTATTGCTAAGGAGCTGCTGAAAAACATAACGTTGTAACGAAATTTTACGACACTTTTTATGAGTATTAAAATCGAAAAATTTTCACAACAATTGTTTATAAAAATTTAACTCGTAAGTGCTCACAATGATAAAAAGCGGGCGGGGCTTTCCATTTCGTCCTGCCTCCGCATTGACCGTCCATCCGCTCATTTCTTCTGATAACGCGATTAGCAGACGCGTTATCAGATAGTCACTCGCGGGGACGGTTCCCAATTGCTCGGCAATGTCCTTAAGGGAAAGCCCCGCCGGCTTTTTTACCCCCGTTGATTCCTTGTGAGCAGTTACTTTAACTCTACTTGACTCAGCGTAAAAAATCTTTTTAAATTAAGCCGTAAGATCTATAAAGGTATGCAAACTCTTTATACTAGCTCCGTAACCAGAAAAACTTTATGAAAAGCATTATTACATTGCTCAGCCTAAGTCTTTTATTATCAGGTTGTGTAAATAACAATCCGAAGCAAAATCAAAATTACACAGATGCTCCAATATCTCCCGAAATGAAGGCAGCCCAGCAAGAAGAGCTTGTCTACATTAAAAATATTGTTACAAAAAATAATAAAACATATATTGATGTTGACCAAATAGAGTGGTTAAGTTCCACAGATGATACATGTAGCACCACGCCAGAAGTGAAAGCTGGTATGCCACAATGTAATCCAAATGGATTTTTGATCCAAAACGAAAGTCTCAATGTAGTAAGCTATGAAGTCTCTCCTCAAGTCAACATCAAAACAACAAAATCCGGCGAAAACCCTTTAGCAGATAGCGATATCAATCTCCAAGAATTCAATGAATATTTTACTTCACAAAAAGAATATTTTTCGCTCACTCCATTCTATATACAAACGGAAGGCGGGGTAATTACAAAGATTCAAGAGAAATACATTCCTTAAAAAGTAGAATGATTAAGTTTCGTTATTTGCTTGATTTGACTGCTATCAGATGGTATCAGTCAGAGTAGCTTAAGCATGCCACCCGGCGTCTTGCCGCCTTGTAAGAAGACAGGCAGAAACAGGCACATGGCCAATGTGGATGAAATGTACAAAATTTGGAGAGATGCCTGAGTGGTCGAAAGGGGCGGTCTCGAAAACCGCTGTCGCCTTACCGGTGACCGAGGGTTCGAATCCCTCTCTCTCCGCCAACACTCACCAGAAAAAGATACGACTTAGAAAGCTCTCCTTTTGCGATTAACGTTTTTTTAAAAAAAATATATAACTCATCAAACTCAAAAAAACGAGAGAAATAATAATAACTATCAATCGAAAAGAGATAAAAGAAACTATATTTTCAAAAATATTCGTCATTCCAAAAGAGGTAGGCAAAGGTGTATCAATAAGAACTTCTCCTCCAAACCATGGGACATTTTCCACATTATGTTTTTTGATATCTAGACTCGCAATAGAAACATTCTGAAATTGAAATGCACTCCGACCAGAATGTAAAATGCGAAAATAAAAGGAAATAAAATGGCCAGAACCTTGAGGTAAAGTATCTCCACGACGAAGGGAAATACCAACAATCAAAGCTCCCTCTTGATTTTCACTTCGAGAAACAAGATAGATGGGCAACGCACTTTGTTCAAAAAAGCTTCCATGTTGGTATCGCTGATATTCAAGAGTGCTTGGATCGTAGGTGAAATCAAAAGCTACGCCAAGAATTGGTTCAAGAATATTATCTGAAAGAATTTTAATCTCAAGAATATCAGGCTCAATCTCATGAGTCTCTAAATACATTTTCGAGGAGATGTCCTGAATTTCTTCTGAATTTGTAGGATGAAATATAACAGAAGCTTTTGCGGGCAGATGAATTGTAAGAAAGATAAAGGAGAAAATAATCAAGAAAAGAAAAGGTTTTGTAAAAGTCATGGATAAAGGTAATAAGATGAAAAAAGGATTTCAGGCGGCAGGCTTTAACAGTTTTTTAACAAAATAAAGTAAAGTTGCCGCCTGAAAAAAGTTTAAGATCGATAATTCAAAGCCCAATTCGCAGCCATATCAATCAAGTCTTTCCCATCAATGCGGCCATCGTAGGTCGTATCAATAAGTACTGAGAATTCGTCATTTTCAGTATCTTGCGCAAAATGCCTTGCGAGATTTTCGAGGTCTCGTCCATCGATACGATCACTTCGATTATTGTCTCCAATCAAACCCCTATCATCACTGGCACTCACTTCTTGCGCTTCACTCGATTCATCACCCTTCAAAGCTATAACTTGATAGAAATAGCTAACGGTGGGGACAATATCTTCATCATCAATAAAACTCAAATCTTCTGTTACGCCGATTTCTTGAAAATTCCCCAATGAATCTTTTCTTAAAATTTTATAAGAATCAGCAGAAGTTGCGCTCTCATCCCAAGATAATTTGAGTGTATAACGGGTAGCGCCTATGCTAGCTGAAAGATTCCTAACAGGAGAAACAGAAGAGGAAGAATCAGATGGAACAGTAAAAGTTGTACCATAAAGCCTTGCCACAATATCATTGTCTGGATCGCTCAAAAAACTGTCAGTATCAAAATTGAGGAGGCTGAATTCATCTATTTCGCCAATAACAAGAAAAGTTGCGGAAAAAAGAACACCACTTCCATTGATACCTTGTTGATTTTCATTCGTTCGAGCTTCAGCAATAATAAGATGTCCCTCAGTATCATCCTCAAGACCAGCCTGAAAAGAAGTGGCGACACTCTGATTTTGGCTTAAGAAAGAACCGACTTGAGATGATTGATATTCAAGGACATTTGGGTCGTAGGAAATATTAAACCCATAAGAAAAAAGATTTTCCACATCATTCACTTGAGCACTCATAGAGATCGTATCACCTTGTTTCGCAAAAGCATCACTTAAAGTCAAAGTAACTTGAGTGATGTCTTCAGACATTTGAGCCACACTGTTCATACTATCAGGAGTTCCTTCAATCAATGTGCTATCCCGAGCTTCTTCACCATTGGAAAGAGTATTAGAAGCCCAATTTTCAGAATCATCCCCCAACCCGAAAGGATCAATACGCTCCATAGTATGCTTAGTCGTATTATTTCCTGAAAACCAAGCTCCCCCACTGGTATTCACAGCATCGATAACAATACCCTGAACATTTTTCAAAACAAGGCTGTCACCACTATTAGAAAGAGACATATTAATAACAGCATCAGAAAGGACAGAAAGCACAGCATCTTCGTTGTCTTCAATAAGAAAATATCTATGAGGAGCAATAGTTCCAGAAGAAATAGTATACTTCGTAGCGCCATCGTCTTCGATAAACCAACCAGAGAGATCCAAGGTTTCATCGCCGACATTATACAGCTCTATCCATTCATCATTCGCCTCATAAGATGTCCCCATCCACGCAATTTCATTGATAACAACATTGGAAGTTTGAGAGGCTTCAACGGGAATTTGGGTGAAAAAAGAGAATAGCGTGGCGGCGCTTAAGAGAGAAGCAAAAAAACGTTTTGTTTTGGTCATAAAAAAATTTTAAAATATAAATTTTTGAGGCCTCTTGTGTGTGAAAACTTTTACGTAAAAGTAGCCTCACCGTAACAAGCAAAGTTAAAATTTTTCTAAAAATAAAGTAAAAAATCGATAAAAAAGAAAGAAATAAATAAAAGTGAGGTTATATTAAGCAATACATTGGGGAGAAAATTTTCCATAATGAGTTGAAAAAT
>CAZTVN010000038.1:0-11926 GCA_964617145.1 uncultured Candidatus Peribacteria bacterium | reverse complement strand
CTTTAATATAACCATAATGCCTATACTTAAAAAAGTGAAACCGTATAAGATTTGCTTTTACTTTCAGACTCGGTGTATAGTTTTTCAGCATTCCTCTGTCTTTTGATGAAAGAACAATGTTTAGTACTTTGGACGAAATAAAAGCTCGTTTGAGCATTGAAGATGTGGTTTCAAGTTATGTGCCACTCAAAAAAATTGGGAGTAACTATAAAGCTCTTTGTCCTTTTCATAATGAGAAGACTCCGAGTTTTGTTGTGAGTCCAGAAAAACAAATTGCTTATTGTTTTGGATGTCATAAAGGTGGTGATATTTTTCGGTTTGTCTGTGAAATTGAGCATTTGGATTTTAAGGAGGCTGTCAAAATTCTTGCCGAGCGCGCTGGTGTACAAGTTGATCATCGTTCTCTTCCAACTCATAGCAAAAAAGAAGAAGAGCGCAAAAATCGTCTTTACACGATTATGGAGATGACGACACAGTTTTTTTCTCAACAACTTTTTGAAACTTCCGATGGTCTTAAAGCCCAGGAATATCTTTCTTCACGTGGCATATCAAAGGAGAGTATTCGGACATTTCGCTTGGGTTTCGCTCCTGATTCTTTCGATGAAACGCATCAATATCTTTTTCAGAAGGGTTTTGAGAAGGATGATCTTTTTGCTCTCGGGCTTATAAAAAGTAAAGACACCACCTCTGAACGTATCTATGACACATTTCGTCGTCGACTTATTTTCCCCATAACTGATCTTCGCGGGAAAGTTATTGCTTTCGGTGCTCGGGCTCTTCAAAAGGGTGATGAACCTAAATATCTTAATTCACAGGAAACTCCTATTTATCACAAGAGCGCTGTATTGTATGGTCTTTTTTATGCTAAAGATTCTATTAAGACTGAAGATAAAGTCCTTTTTGTTGAAGGTTATATGGATTGTATTGCGTCCTGCCAAGCCGGTGTTTGTTTTGTTGTGGCTTCAAGCGGTACGGCTTTGACGAGAGATCAGCTTCGACTTATAAAACGTTTTACCAATAATCTTTATTTTGCTTTTGATGCTGACGATGCTGGAATGCAAGCAACGAACCGCGCTATTTCGCTTGCGCAAAGTATGGATTTTCATATTCGCATTGTTCATGTTCCTTTTGGGAAGGATCCTGCTGAGACCGTAAAAGAGCATGTGCTTTTATGGCAAGAAGCTGTTTCAAATGCTGAGCCTTATCTTGATTTTTGTTTTCAAACTGCTTTTCATGATGTTGATATTAAGACTCAAGAGGGTGCTTCAAAAATCAAATCCAGTCTTTTTCCTGTTATAAAGCGTATTAAAGATCCTCTCGAACGTGATCGATGTATCAAAAAGCTCGCCAATATGCTTTTTACTGAGCCAAAGTATGTTTATGATGCGCTTGAACAGTATCGTGATTTTAATCCGTCCGAGGCTCTCAATGTTGATGAAAGCATTGGCTCTTCTAAAGAAGATCTTTCCCCTTATGAATATTTTCTTGGTCTTATTTATCAGTATCCTGAATATTTTCCTCTTGTACAAAACAGTCTTTCTTTCGACCATTTTTTAGATCCTTTGAATAGTCTTTACAAAATTTATGTAAATCAGTATAATACCGCTGCTGGTCTGGATAGGGAAGGATTCCTTTCTCAGCTTAGTGAGGAAGAGAAACAAAATATTAATATTTTTGCCCTTAAGGCTGAAATCCGAAATACTGGTCTTAAGAGAGAAATTCTTCAAGAAGAAATCAAACAAGTTGCTTTATGGATTCGCAGAAAAGCTATGCAATTTCACAGGAAAAAGGTTTTAGGCAGATTAAAAAATGCAGAAACCGAAACAGAAGAAGTTTTTGAAGAGTATTATAATCTTTTAAAGGAGCATATTTAATTTGTAATTGTTTATTTTATACATGGCAAAAGTCCGAAAATTTATCTCTCATCCCCTTGATGACCGCATGAAACGTTTCCCTGAGGAAGTCCAGGCTCTCATCAAAAAGGGAAAGGAGCAGGGTTTTGTTACGGAGCAAGAACTTTTAAAAGCTATGCCTCGTATTGAACATGATGTGGAACTTTTGGATGAAATTTATACCTTGTTTTTAGATTTGGGAATCGAAGTTATTGATGTGAAAGACAGTCTCATTTGGGATAAGAAGCATGATGAGGAAGAAGTAGCTGACGCTGCAGAAGAAAAGCGCGCTCGTAAAGAGATTGATTTAAAAGATGTGGCGAATGATTCGATCCGGATGTATCTTTGTGAGATTGGTAAGGTTGATCTTTTGACGGCTAAAGAAGAGGCAGAACTTGCCAAAGCCATCGCCAGAGGCGATCAATCAGCCAAAAAGAAGCTCGCTGAAGCGAATCTTCGTCTTGTTGTCAGTATCGCAAAAAAATATATTGGACGAGGCCTTTCTTTTCTTGATCTTATTCAGGAGGGCAATATCGGACTCTTTCGGGCGGTTGAAAAATTTGACCCTAATAGGGGATTTAAGTTCTCCACTTATGCTACATGGTGGATTCGTCAAGCTATTACGCGAGCGATTGCCGATCAGGCGAGAACAATCCGCATACCGGTGCACATGGTTGAGACCATCAATAAGCTGACGCATACACAGCGTCGTCTTGTGCAAGAGCTTGGGAGAGAGCCGTTGGTTGACGAAATTGCTGCTGAAATGGACATGGATGTGAAGAAGGTTCGGCACATTATGAAAATTTCTCAGGATATTGTTTCTCTTGAGGCTCCGGTAGGTGCTGAAGAGGATAGTAAATTGGGCGATTTTATTGAAGATGATGAAGCGCTTTCTCCTATTGATGCTACGAATCGTCAAATTGTTAATGAAAATATCCGTGAAATG
Organism: uncultured Candidatus Peribacteria bacterium; assembly: GCA_964617145.1. Lineage (GTDB taxonomy): Bacteria > Patescibacteriota > Gracilibacteria > UBA1369 > JACRIC01 > CAZTVN01. The sequence goes on along the minus strand of CAZTVN010000038.1, from coordinate 9,088 downwards.
TTGCAATATCTTTCGGCACGTGAACGAAAAATTATAGAGATGCGTTTTGGTTTAAATGATGGTATCGGGCATACACTTGAAGAAGTTGGACAGGAATTTGGTGTGACTCGTGAACGCATTCGTCAGATTGAAGCTAAGGTGCTTCAAAAATTGAAAGAACATCCAACAAGCGTTAAAATACGTTCGTAATTATTTTATATTTTTTTTATGACTGATATTTCATCAAGTGACGATAAAAAGAAGATTCTTATTACCAAGGAAGGACTTAAAAAACTTCAGGAAGAACTTGAGCATTTAAAAAGTGCGAGTCGAAGAGGAGTTGCGGAACGTTTAAAAGAGGCCATTTCTTATGGTGATCTTTCTGAAAATGCTGAGTATGAGGACGCAAAAAATGAGCAGGCTTTTATTGAAGGCCGTATTGCTGAACTTGAGGAGATGATTAAATATGTGAAAATTATTGATAGCAAGCATGGAGCAACCGTTCAACTTGGAAGTATGGTTTGCATTAAGAATTTAACCAATAATACTGAGACAGAGTACACTATCGTCGGATCAACCGAAGCGGATCCTTTATCGTATCGCATTTCCAATGAATCGCCTGTTGGTCGCGCAGTGCTTGAAAAGAAAGTCGGAGATATTGTTGACGTTAAAGCTCCAGGAGGTATTTTTAAATATGAGGTCGTGAATTTACGGTAGATATTTTGTTTTTTCTTCTTTTTCCTTAAATTTTTTTGCGGTAAGCGGATATATTTTTTTGTAGGCGTAGATGGTTTTGCCTATGATATAAAATATTCCAAGAATGTTGAGGATAAGAAAAATTCTCATTGAGAGAAGCGGTATTCCTTGATTTCGCATAAAAATGAGGAAGAATCCTATTCCTGCGACAATGTACAATTTTCGAGGATAGCGCTTCATCACTTTTTTTAAAACTTTATCTTTATTCCTTACAATGATTGCTCGAACAACGATTCCTCCAATGAAGATTACTGCGAAAAAAATAATAAGATGGATGTAGTAGGAGAATGATGGGCCTGGATCGAGGCCGAACAGATACCGTGGGTCAAGCAGTTTTAGCATATTTGTAAAATTTATATTTTAAGAGGTTCCTTTAAGATGAGATTTTTTTTTGAAGTTTAGCTCCGCAGACCGCACAAAAAGAAAAAAAATATGTGTTGAAATTTTTACATTTAGAGCATTTTGATTGTAATGAAAAGCGACAGCAAGGGCAATAGACAAAATTTTGTGAAATTTTTGTATCGCATTTTGGACAGTTTTCTATATTTTCATTTAAATTTAAAAGCTCTTTTTCACTTAAGTAGAGGGGTGGACGAATAATGAGATAAATAAAAAGTCCAAAAATATTGAAAAGTGTTACAAGTAGCACAGATGTCAGTTGAAAAATAAAGTTTTTTGAACGTAACAAGCTGTCTCGTAATGTCCAAATTATTAAACTGATCCAAATTATTATAACGTAGAGCAAAAGCAGATTTATCAAAATCGTTGATAAGCCTGAGTTTGTTAGGTTGCTTAAAGCATTTAAAAATATGAAAAAATTCATAGACTTTTTCTGGTCATAGATTTTTTTATAGACATACCTGCGAGCAGAAAGATAATGAGCCCAATGACTTGGTCTATTCTTAAAAACCATATCATAATTATATCATCGCCTCGAAAGAATCCGTTCAGAAAAGTGAAGAATGCATATATGCCTGATCCGAAAATAAATGTAAATCCGCTATTTTTGCTTTCAAGTTGTTGGATGGGTTTATAAAATTGGAGGAAAGCCATAATGCTGAGAGTGTATATTGCTGCGTAGATTTGAGTTGGATGTATTGGTACGGTATATTTTACATTGCTACCTTCAAAAATTATGCCCCACCGAAGGCTGGTTGCTTTTCCATACGCTTGTCCCTCAAAAAAATCACTTAAATGTTTAAAAAGAAATATGATTAATGTTGGTGTAATGATGGCAGAAAGCCACTGCCATAGATTTTCTTTTTTGAGAAAAATTAAGAGCATAAAACTTATTATAAAAGCTATAAATCCTCCCATCAGCGATAGTCCCTTATCCCATATAGCAATCGTTGCCAAAAGAGTGTTTTCTTCATGCATTGTCCGAAATTGTTCCCAGTTTAATATGAGGTGGGTTAAGCGAGCTCCCATTATGCTTACCACAAGCAATACCATATAGTGGTTGACAAGGAATTCTACAGGCAATCTTTTAAGATGTACTTTTTTAAGAAAAATAACGAGAGATATTATGCCTGCAATCGCAAGTAGTACTGATCCCGTATGAATTTCTATTGGTCCTATGGAAAAAAGAATGGGCAACATACTTAAAAATTATAAATAATTATGAGTGCGGTTATAAATGTGGACGGTATAATAATGAACGTTGCTATAATATTTTTTTGGAAAAAGTGGATTTTTATCCCTACTGCTGAATGAAGAAGAAAGAGCAACGCCAAGGTGAACTGAAATGGTTGAGCATTAAAAAAGAAAAAATGAGTTTTTATTGGCATGCTGATGTTTTTTTGTATAAAGTATCCTCCAAGAAAATAAAATAAGAGATAAAATGCTAAAAGCCAGCCAGTAAATGTGTGTAATTCATTGAGGCATCTTTCGGTTAAGTGACGATCTATTCTATAAGGCACATGGTATTGCGTTGAAAATGATTTTTTCTTTTGTGTGAGTTTTTTTTTGATTTCATTTTTTTCCTGTTTTAATTCGATTCTTATCGGTCTTATAATTTTTTTTTGGATAATGTTTCCAAACAGAAAAATCATAGTATATTCACGGATTTTTTTGTTTATAAGTGAGAGTTGTTCTTTGAGTTCAACAATTTCAGATTCTTCATATAATTCGTAATATATAATTTTTAGGAAAATATTTGAAAATTGCGCCATGAGTCTTGGAGATTTTACTTTTTCGATATTTTCTTCTTGCCATTTTTTGATTTTTACCAGCATTGCTTTTCGAAATGGCAGTTTTTTTGCGCTATAATGATCGAGTTCCTTTAAAAGGAGTTTTGCTGCTATTCGAATTTTTATTTTTTTTTCTACATTTTTTTCATCGTCGATATAATTTTCATCTTTGATAAAAATTTTAATGAGATCTTCCGCTAATTGTTTTAAATATTCAAGATTGCTGCTTGTTTTTAATCGGAGTAATCGATCGATTTCTTTCTTTATGTTTGTTCTTACTTCTGGTTGTATCTCTCCCATAAGTTCTTGAGTCCACTGTTTCACTTTTATGATAATTTGATCTATATGATGTAAAAGTTTTTGTTTTTTTTTCTCGTATTCTTCTGTTTCGTAGCGGCTAATTATTTTTTTTTGCTCTTGATCAAGTTCTTTATATCTTTTTTCAAGTTTTGGTATTTCGGTTTCTCGAGCAAGACGTATTTCTTCTTCGGTGGCATTTTCTGGATATATTGCTTGGACATGAAAATTATATTCTTCAATAAGTCTTGAATAAGCCAAAAAAATGTCTTTTGATCGGATGGACCCAAGAATTTTTTTTCCACTTTTGTCTATTGCTTCAAATCTATACTTTGTCGTTATTTCTTGTTCTTTTGACTCTTCTTCTTCGGCAATTTTTTCGAGATTCAGAATAGAAAAACCGATGGTATTAAGTTCACTCCGTGCCTCTATTTCATCGCGAGCATTAATAATGCCTGTAAGTTTTTTATTTTGCTGATTTATTGCGGTGTAACGAAATTGCGCCATGACACCATTTTACTCTTTTGAAGCATTGTATCAAAGCAGCGTTTTAAAGTCTATTCATGGTGTGACATTCATGGCTGCTTCGATGAGTCCTGAAAAGAGGGGATGCGGTTTGTTTGGTCGTGAGAGAAATTCGGGATGGAATTGGCTTCCGATCATAAATGGATGATCTTTAATTTCTCCAATTTCAATGAGATTTTGTTTTGGATAAATGCCACTTGGTGTCCACCCATTTTTTTCTAAAATATCTCGGAAGTCATTATTAATTTCGTAACGATGTCGATGTCTTTCATGGGTGAGATTTTTTTTGTACAAACGATAGGCGAGTGTGTCTTTTTTCAATTCACATGGATAGGTTCCAAGTCTTAAAGTCCCGCCTTTTTTTCTATTTTTGTGTTGACCTTGCAAGAAATGTATAATGTAATTTTTTTTATCGTTTTTGCCTTCTTCGTCAAATTCTTCTGAAGTTATTTTTGGATTTTTTGTCTTATAGCGTGCAAATTCTATCGTCATTATTTGTAAACCAAGACATAATCCAAGGTAGGGGATTTTATTTTCTCGTGCGTATTTTGCTGCCATTATTTTCCCTTCTATTCCTCGAACCCCAAATCCTCCTGGCACAATAATGCCAGAAGCCATTTTAAATTTTTCCCATTCGGTCTTACTTTTTTTTTCAATTTTTTCTGAATCTATCCATATTAATTTGAGTTTTCGATTTAAGTGATAACAGGCTATTTTCAGTGATTCTATAACACTGATGTATGCGTCATCCAATCCTGTATATTTTCCCACAAGCGCGATTTTTATTTCTTCACTGTTGGCATGAATTTTTTTTACGAGATTTTCCCAACTTTTCAAATTCGGGCGAACTTTTCCTAAGTGAAGTTTTTTAGCAATAAGTTCGGCTAAGTGATGTTTATGAAAATTGAGAGGCACCTCGTAGATCGATTTTACCGTGGGAGCTGGTATTACTGCCTGAGCTTCCACATCACAAAATCGACTTATTTTTTGGAGAATGTTTTTTTCGATTGGATAATCTGCGCGAGAGATGATGATATCAGGTTGGATTCCCATTGCTCTCAGTTCGCGGACAGAAGCTTGAGTTGGTTTAGTTTTGAGTTCTTTTGAAGCTTGCAGATAGGGGAGAAGTGTAAGATGTACAAATAAGGTATTTACTCCGCCGAGTTCGTGTCGCATTTGCCGAATGGCTTCAAGATATGGTTGTCCTTCAATATCTCCGACGGTTCCACCTATTTCTACAAGAACGATGTCGGCGTTTGACCCTTTTCCTCCTTTTTTGATTTCGTTTTTTATGGCATCAGTAATATGAGGAACAATTTGTATGGTTCCACCCAAAAATGTGCCTTTTCTTTCTTGCGATAATACCTGAGTGTAAATTTTTCCGGTTGTAACATTTGAAAGTTTTGAGGCGTTTTCATCGATAAAACGCTCATAATGACCGAGATCGAGATCCGTTTCTGCTCCATCTTCCGTCACAAATACTTCTCCGTGTTGGAACGGGGACATGGTGCCTGGATCGACATTGAGGTAAGGATCGAGTTTTATCGGAAATACCTTAAATCCGCAAGCTTTGAGCAGTGTCCCGATCGAGGCAGATGCGATACCTTTTCCTAATGAAGAACAAACACCACCAGTAACAAAGATGTATTTTCGTTGCATCTTACATGATGATAGGGGAGTTTCTTTATCGAATCGATACTAACGAATTTTTTTTCTCACCGCAAATGATTCTTTTTTTAAACTTATTTTAAGATAAGTTCTTTAAGATAAGCCGACTTTTCGTCTTACATCGAGAGTGGTTTTTTCTGCTATTTCTTTTGCTTTTTCAGCACCTTCTTTTAATATTTTTTCTACAGAGCTTTTATCTTTGAGTATTTTTTCTCTTGCTTTTCGATATGGCCTTAATTCTTCAAGAATTTTTTCGAATAATAATTTTTTCGCGTCACCATATCCAAAGCCTCCACGCAAGTATTTTTCTTTTAGAGATTGTATTTCGTTTTTTGTCGCAAGCAATGAATAGAGCTTAAATACGGTACATTTGTCTGGATCCTTTGGTTTTTCCAAAGGGATAGAATCTGTTATGATCCCCATGACTTGTTTTTTGAGCACATCTTCAGGCGCGAAAATATCAATAGTATTGCCATAACTTTTACTCATTTTTTCACCATTTGTTCCTGGAATGACGGCAATTTTTTCTTTAATCATTGCTTCTGGAAGCGTAAACGTTGTTCCAAAAATCATGTTGAAGTGAGTGGCGATATCCCGAGCTATTTCCACATGTTGCTTTTGATCTTTTCCAACAGGCACAATATGAGGGTGGTACATCAGGATGTCTACCGCCATGAGTACCGGATAATTAAAAAGGCCTACGGTTGCTTCTTTTTTCCCTTTTGTTTTGGCGTCTTTCCATGCGTGGGAGCGCTCTAGGAGGCCCATGGGAGTGATACAATCAAAAATCCAAGTAAGTTCGGTATGCTCGGGTATGTCACTTTGTCGAAAAAAGACCGATTTTTTTGGATCGAGCCCAAGTGATAGATAATCAACCGCGAGTTCAAAGCTCATCTCTTTCAGTTTCTTAGGATCACGAACGGTAGTAAGTGCGTGATAATTTGCGATAAAGTAAAAGCATTCGTCATGTTTATTTTGTAATTCGATGTGTTGTTTCATGGCACCGAGATAGTTGCCGAGATGAGGACTTCCACTTGGTTGCATGCCGGAAAGTACACGCATGGTTTAAAGATTAAGTTTTTTTCTCTTCTTGCAGTATACCAGCCATGTGTTCATTTCTTCAATTCGATGTTTCGCGTCATGAAACAATATGTTAAAAATGAATCGCATCCATATCAATTTTCCAATTATTTAATTTTGGAACAAGTTCTTTCATCCTTTCGATCAGATTATTTCCCTTTAAAATAATATTGAGAATGTATTTTTTTTTTATCAAAATTGGATTTTCCTCCATGATGAAATACTCAAATTGCTCTTTTTTTTCATATTTTTTCAGTTTTTGAATAATTATTTTTTTTTCTTGTAAGACTTTTTCTTTACTCGAATCTTGATATGTTAATTTTGCCATTTCTGTAAATGGTGGAAATTTGGCTTCCTTGCGATTTTCAATTTCGTTTTTCAAGAAGGTTTTATAATCGTTCGTTATGATTTTTTGTAAAAAAGGTGAATCTGGCTTAAAGGTTTGGATAAGAATTTCAGATTTTTCCGTATGAAGTAAAATGATATTTGTGAGTGTTTGAAAGCTTTCTTCTTGAGTCCTAAAATCGTTGTGATTGAAACTTAAATCTGCAAGAATAATGGCTTTTAATCCTACGTTTAGATAGTTTTCTTTTTTTAAAATAGCCTGTGTACCAATAATAATATCCATTTTGTTTTCAATATTTTTGGCTTTTTCTTCTAATAGTGCGATCGAAATCGTAGGAAAAAGTTTTTTTATCTGACTTTCAAGTTTTTCTGTGCCTCCTGCAAGTTCTTTGAGATCTAAAGAACCACAGCGATTACACTTCGGTTTTCGCTCTTCTTTATTGTTACATATTTTACAGATCAGTATATTTTTCGTTCGATAATATGACGTGATTGAGGAACATTTGCTGCAGAGGATTTTTTCTCCGCATTTTTGGCATGCAATACTTTTTGCTTCGCCTTTTCTGTTTAGGAAAAGTAATATTTGTTTTTTTTCGTTTAATGTATGAGCTATTTTTTCTCTTAAAAGTTCGCTTATCATTGAAAAGTTCTTTTTTTGTATTTCTTCCCGCATGTCAATGATGGTAATTTTTCCGAATCTTCCATTTTTTTTACGAATATATTTTCCTGAGTTTTTTTTTACGAGCGCCAGTGTTTCTATCCTTGGTGAATGGCTTGAAAACATGAGATTTATATTATTTTTTTTCACTATTTCTAACACTATTCGGTGAGTTAAATATCGCGGAGATTGTTCTTGCTTGTAACTTAAAAGTTCATGTTCTTGGTCCATAATTATAAGTCCAATATTTTTAAATGGCAGAAATATAGCACTTCTTGATCCGATTATGACATCTACATCATTCGACCATACTTGATACCACGTTTGTGCTTTATTTTTTTCTGATAATTCGCTTCCAAATATCATAACTCTTTTTTTGAAAGTTTTTTGAAAGTTTTCTATAAAATTTGGAATGAGTAATTTCTCCGCTACTAAAATAAGTGTTTGATGTCCTGTTTTTTTTTGTTCTAAAGCGAGTTTTTTATAATATTCGAATCTGTTTTGGTCCAAATCGTGGTGATACATTAAAATATTATTTTTTTCTTTTGTTCTTTCCTCCCTTTTAAACTTATATGAAAATTTTTTTTCCAAATCGTATTTCCCTTCGAAAATATTATCAGGGACGCATAATTTTAAAACGCTATAAAGATCGCAAAAATAAAATTTTTTCATAAAAAAGATAAGCTCTTTTTGCCAATCTGGAATAATAGCTTCTGTTGAGAGAATTTTTATGATTTTTTTTGTTGGATAATTGGGTTTATTCGTGTGTATTTTTGTGATGATTCCTGTAATTTTTGTGTTTCGAAATGGGATCAGAACCAGTTGCCACAATCTCAAATTTTTTGTAGACTTTTCGTCTATTTCATACGTTAAAGTTTCTTTTAAGTGCGAAAAATTGTGATTTATGACAATATCGGCAAAGGACATGGAATGGGGCTTAAGGAACGAAATTTTCGCATGTAGTTGCACAAGGGAAATACTCGCATTTTTCCCATGTAATTTGCGCCAGGAGGGATTCGAACCCACGACACCCGGTTCCGAAGACCGGTGCTCTATCCTCTGAGCTACTGGCGCGCATTCAAAGAGTTCAATTAGATAGCTCCTTTTCTTACTTATTATTATTTCGTTTCAAATCCCAATTTCTCCAAAAGACGAGCAGCGGGCTTGCCGTAAAGATAGATGAATAGGTTCCAACTGTTATACCGACCAGGAGTGCCAATATAAAATATCGAATAGAAGGCGCACCGAAAATGAAAATCGAAGTAATGACGAGAAGAGTAGTGAGAGATGTATTTATTGACCTTCCGAGGGTTTGGTTCATGGCTTTATTGGCGATATCATCAAAAGATTCACCTTTTTCTTGTATTCGAAGATTTTCACGGATACGATCGAATACCACAATTGTGTCATGTACAGAAAAGCCAATGATAGTTAAAAGAGCGGTTATAAAGAGTGCGTCAATCTCGACTCCAAAAAATTTTCCTAAAAGAACATATGCCCCAATGGTGATGATCACATCATGGATGAGTGCTATGATCGCGCAAATGCCGAATCTCCAAGGATTAATTCGTTTTGGTATCTTTCTGAAAGC
>CAZTVN010000037.1:0-12217 GCA_964617145.1 uncultured Candidatus Peribacteria bacterium | reverse complement strand
CAAGAAAATTTAGGAAAATTTGAAGAACAATTGTTCGATCTTTAAGCGCGTTTTTCAGCATGTTCTTAAGCTTGTATATTATGAGTTTACCATTATCTTTTTCTCATTTTTTTCAAAAGTTTTTGAAAAAGATTCACGTACTGAGGTAATCGGCTGTACAGATCGTCGGCGTATTCTTCAAAATCTTTTAAAATTTCATCCAACATATTCTATATTTTTTAAAGCGGTGTCACGAAATTTTTTTGAGACTTTTTTGAAATCCACAAACTCTATTTTATACAAAATCGGGATTAAAGAAAGTTCATCTTCGATTTTTGATTTGATTTGAGTTGAAACTTCTCTTGCACCTAAAACTCCGATATCAATATCTGATCTCTCAGTATTATCGCCTCTTACTCTTGAACCAAAGAAAAAAAATTTATATTTTCCTGGATCTAAATAATGGCTTAATATCTTTTGTATTTTCTTTCTTAATTCAGTTTCTGAGATATGTTCTATTTTCATGTTTTGAGGATTTGATTACCATAATAAGTATACCACACATTGCCTTTATTTGTAAAATGTGTTAAAATTTATTCTTGAAATGAATTCTCATCTAAGACTATGTGGCCTTTTTCTTTCAGTAAGGTTTCTTGCGATCCCCATGAGGCTTATATCGAAAATGGACTTAAGACCATTCAAGAACTGGTGAAATCGCAAGACTATGAGAATGCCTTAAAAGGATGTGAGGAACTTCTTTCTGTGCTTCCTGGACATAAAAAAGCCTTTCGAGTATGCGAAAAGGTGCGCAAACTTTGGCGCAGTGATCGATATCACAAGATAAAAATGGCGATGAAAGAAATTTCGCCCATTTGGCAGACAAAAAACTATGAGAAACTTCTCTCCATCTATGAAACTTTTGATCGATATCTTCCTGATTGTGAAGAAATTCAAAAGATGATTATTAAGCTTCATCAACTTGTTGACTCCGAACATAAAGCACAGATTGACTTATATGTTGGGAAAAATTTGAAAAATATAGGCGCGCTTATCAAACGTCGTGAGTATAAAAAAGCTATTGATCTCTGCCTTGATGTCAAAGAAAAGAGTTCGAATGATGTGAGAATTATCAAAGCTTTACAGAGCTCTAAGCGTCTTTATGCCGATGAAAAGCTTTCTCATCGATGGGAGTTTTTGAAGAAAGAAAAATATGAAGAGCTTTTGTACATGTATGCTCAACTTTTGCACTTAGATCCTGATTATAAGAAATTGCACCGCTTGATTCGTCAATGTGAAAAATTTATTATTCAACATCGTATCAAAGAAAAGGAAGCCTTTATAGCTACGAGTCTTAGAAAAATTCGGGTTCTTTATCGTGAAGGGAAATATCAAAAAACTTTACAAGGCTGCAGAGAGCTCTTGGCTATCGATCCGAACAATTTTATTGCTCAATGGTTTTTCTTTTGGGCTTACCGAGAAGATGCCAAGCTGAAAGATCTTGAACTTGCGAGTCAGATGCTCAAGTCTTGGAAGCGCATGGGTGAAGAGCTGAGTCAATCCGTTGCTCAATTTGGCGCGAAAGAGGGTTTGAAAGGTGTTTGTAGGATTTAATGGGATAATATATGAGTTCTTTCAAAGATACATTTGCTATTCTTCAAGAGATAGAAAGTCGACATGATGCCTTATTGGCTGCTCCTAGGACTTTGACTACAGACGCTCAACTTGATGGTGTTCGTTCCACTACTGTCACAGCAATACGTCAACATCTTCCCTTTCTTACAGACGATCGATCGATTATAGCGAAACTAGAGGCTGGATGTGTGAAAGAACTTTCTGAAATCAGAGGCGATAAAAGAGAATCTTTACCTCAAATACAAGCTCGAGTTCATGCTGATGTTATGCATACATCTGCCCCTCACCCGACTCTCGATGATATCGATGATGGAATTTCCGATTCTTTAGAAAGAATTTTGAAAAAAGAGGATACCAGCTCTCACCCTTCTCCTGCTCTTTCAGGTATTACTCATATTCTCTCTCTTGAGCAAACTCTTGGTGATGATGAGCGCCATTTTACAAAAGCTTTACAGGATGTTTTGGCTCCACTTTTAGAGACTGCTCAATTGCCTTCTGGATGGAAATTAGAAGGTGACGAAGAGGAACAACACATTACCTCTCGAGAAATTCTTTTCCGTGCTTTTCTTCTTTTTTGCCAACGTGAATTGGCACAAACTGATCGCGAATATCTCAACATTGAGGCTGTAACTAATTTAAGAAAACAATTTAAATTAAAACGTGAACTTGTGACCAGAGCATTTTTGTTTACTGTTTTTTTGGAGCATATGATGAATAATCCTGTGCCGAGAGCTTTAGTTCAAAAAGCTGCTGATGATTTAAGCCATTTCAGGCCAGCTCGTGGTCGATTGTTGAGAAGAGGGCTCAGGAGAGCTAAAAAAAAATTTGAATCCTTGCAAGGAACAAAAGGTTTTGTTACTGTGCCAGAACTTTTTGATGTCGCTCGCAGCGCTTTTAAGGGAGAAGAGCATATCCCTGAAGGAGATTATGTCAGAGCTACTGGATACGAATTGAAGAGTTTGTATGGCTTAGATGTTCTGCCAAGGGATCTTTATGTCACTCATTCTGCTCAAGGTGCATTGGAAGAAGTTTCTCGTGAACTTCAGGAAGCTTCTAACGATAAGAACGTAGCTTTACGCATAGGAATGACTCGACAGGATATTGCCGCACTCGTAGGAGATAAAAAATTGACACCAGAAATATTGCGGGCTATTGTTTCCAAACTCGTGCCTCGTTTTGTTTCGTCCATTCAAGATCGTGATTTTGTACTTGGTTTTCTTATTAAGGATTTACAACTTGCTTTGCTTGCTCTTGACGCGCAAGAACGACTTGACTCTTTTTTCGCATCCACTGCAGTTGAATCTTTAGGTATGAAAAATTATTTAAAATTTTTACATTCTTCAGATATAGTGGGATCATCTAGCAAAGAACAGGCTACAGTTCCAAAACAAGGAGCAGAAGTTGCCGAAGCTCCACAATCAGAATCATCAACAGGGAAAACAAAAGATGAGCGAGAAGAAAAAAAGAAGGGAGATATTTGGTCATTTATTTGGACAATTTTAAAAGAAGCTATTCTTCTTCGGTTGTTTGGACCTCGTCGGCCAAAAGTATGATTGAATAGGGTTTGGAAATCTGGTATAATAAAATGATATTTATTTCATTACCTATGTTTGGCAAACAGCATCAATGGATGAACTTTGAGCATCGTATCCTTTTTCACGATTTTATTTTTTGTTTTCAATACCGTTTTCCCCATCGTTTTTTGGGTGATCAAATAGGTGGTATCGAATCTCTTCGCGAAGGAGATACTGCTGGCAAAGTTACTTTTGAAACAACAAAACTTTGGCAATATTTTCGTGAATTTGGTTTCACGAAGGATAATATTGATGAAAATTTTGACTTTCAGGCTTTTCTAGAAATGCTTGAATACTTTAAGCTTCAAAGGACCAATACTCCCAACGAAGATAAAGTGCTTCAAACATATACTAGGCTCAAAACATCTGTACCTCATAATTTAGATCAGGTTTATTTAAAGTCTCGATACGAATCGAACTCTCCAGAATTTCGACAACTTATCGCAAGTCATCCTCAAAATATTCAAGATGATATCAGATATATTAAATTTTCTTATGAGACGGTCCGGCGTATGGCTCAAATTACTGTTTCTGTTGACAAATTGCAGGCTGATACTCATGAAGAACTTCAATCACAACTTGAAAAAGGTCTAGAATACCGTCTTTCTAGGGGCTACGAAGAAGTCCGCAATCATTGGGATAGCATGACATCGAAAGAACAGGCTATTGCTGGTGGATTTATCTTGATTGGAACGTTGCTCCTCTACAATAGTAAAGATCCTCAAGTGCAAGAATTTAAAAAATATTTATGGCAAGGAGCAACCGTTGCGGGGATTGGTATTGGTTTTAATCAATTCATAAAAGTGCTCACTGGAGAATCGATGCTCACCAATATTCGCAATATGGCAAAAGATAAGATTGCGAGCGCTGATTCTTTTGCGAATGCCTTTGGCACTGATCTTGAACATGCCGATGCTTTGAGAGATGCCATGGTTGTCCTTCGAGATCAACCTTTTGACAGATTGTATAAAAAATACAAATTGGCGGCCGCAAAAACAAAAGAAGAGGAGCAAATCATTCAGCTTTTTGGCATCAATTCTCGTCTCCTTGCTTCAACTCCTAAAAAAGCATGGCGAAAAGTTTTTTTAGCCATGGATGCTCTTATTAAATCATTTCCTGATACGAATTGGGAAACGCGTTATATTACTCCTCTCAATCCAACTACTAAAAAACGTTATACTTTTGGTGAAGTTTTCGTTGAAGAAAGTGTCACCAATGACCGTTGGGATATTGAACCATCGACTCTTGATAGGGTGAGAGATACCGCGACATCTGCCGCGAGTGCTACAGGTGTCTTTATCATGAAAGGTATTGGCTTTGGTAAACGTAAACTTTCGGAATATAAAGATTATCTCATCGACAATCCTGAACGTGCCGCTATTCAAAAAGAACTTATTCAGGTACTTGGATCTGGGCATTTTGATCAAAATGATGTATTGATTGGGGACGTTTCAGGCACTGGTGCTGATGGTGTTCGCTCTGTTAAAGCTATTATACGGGGGCTTTCATTTCCGAATATTCAAAGACTTGGGCCAAACAAATATGTCATTGAAGGGACCCAATTTACTCCTGCTCGGACGAATTATTCGACTATGGAGAATATTTTAAAGGGGAAAGCTGATGCTCTTCTGCAAGCGCCTCGTGTTTCAGCTATGCTGACTGCTGCTGGTATCACTTTTAGTTCTCCTGACCTTGTTTGGGATTCGACCCGTCGCACATGGAAACTTCAAGGACAATCTCTTTCCGCTCTTTCACCTTTAAGCTCGTTTGGGCTTACCGTTCCTGCTACTTCTGACATTTATCTCCATTTTTCTCCAGGAGATATCATAACTTTCTCTCTTGATATTGGAAATGAAGAAACCGAAGCACAAGATTTAAACCAAGCTATTGATAAGTATGTTCATTCAGAAATTATTCAACAATTTGTCCGTGATCATCCATCTTTTAGCGCCATGGATATAACTCTTTCGAGTATCACTCTACCAGCTGCTGGAGCCGCTGGTCTGCCAACCATAAAAGGAAAAGTTGGTGGCACACTCGATTTTGAAGCTGAATATGATTCCACTCTTACACCGCAATTTTTCACTCTTACTACCCTTGATGAAAATGCTTTCTTAGGCATTCGTCGTGCGGAACTCAATCATCGACTTGATGAGATCTTTGGAAAACTTGATAAACTTGGTCAAACTATCGTCCAGGAACATCTTTTTGATCAATTCCCTGATGAAGAATGGCAGAAGGCTCTCGCTGAAAAAAAACATGAATTAGTCGCAAAGTATGAGGCAGGTATTACTGTTGCGGCTAGTGCTCTGGTTGGCACAAAAATTACCGCTCTGGATAGTTCTTTTAAACCACCGCTTGGTGATCTTATAAAACAACTTGAAACATCTCTTGAAGAATTTTTACCGCATACTGAAGATCGTGGTCTTTTTAAGGATCTTCTTTCGCGAGCTTTAGGGACTATGGATACAGCAGCAAAATTGACTGAAGTAAATCGCTGGATTCATGATATCGAATCTGTTGGATATTCTTCACAATATGCAACATTTTTTCGCTCATTTGAGGGAGATATTGCTCATTATCGCTTTGAAAAACCAGAATTTCGCCAGATGGCTATTGATTATTTTCGTAAAAAAACAGCGAGTTTGCAATCTTCAACAACTACCTTCACTGCTGACGAGGAAGCTTATCTCAAATATGTTTATAGATGGATAGTCAATTATATTGATTCACAAGCAGGTAGCCGGAGTCTACTTGCTATCGACATGGGAACTTCGAAGGTTGTTCATGATTTTAATGAATCTGTTTTAGATCGTGAGGTTGTAGATTTTTCTTCTTTTAATGCTGTTGAATATAAAAAGGCAAAGGAATTTGAGATTATGCAAAAGGTTAATGAATGGATAGACAAACTTGCTCCACTTGCTAAGCAAGCTCAAGAAAGAGGACTCCTTCCCACTTCTATCAATGAATCCTATTGGGATGAACTCATTGCTTTTAAACGTAAAGATTTGGGTGATAAGATACATTATGATTTAGATGCTATTGTCATCCCTGCTGCTCCTGCTGTTCCTTATCCTGCTATTAATGCTTATACCGGTACTCCAATTCTTACTGAACTTACGACAATCTACAGCAGACTTTCTTCTGTCGTGAGTACTTCTCATCCTGTTTCTCCTCTTGAATTTGAAAGAGACTGGGTGCTTCCGCTTGAAAGTGCTTCCTATAATGCTGATTATGCCAAGGTGTTTCGTACGTTTCATAGCTATCTTCATGAGGAATTTACCTTTTATATGCACTCTATTGGTAAAAATGACTGGGGGCTCACTCTCTTCCATGACCCAAATGTTGAATATCAGATACTTGAAATATTCCGTACCTTTTCTCGAAATATGGCATTTAGCTCTACTTCATTAACTGCTGCTAACCAAGATTATTTGAAATATTTATTCTCTGAATTTGTTAAAGAATTGGGAACTATCCAGAGCGATTTAACTCTTGATGGATCTCGTCTTGATTCGAGAGGCCTTCTTAGGCATTTGACTGCTTTAAACTCCATAAGTAATTTTACGGCATGGTCGGCACTTACAACGAAGCCGATTGCCATCGATGTATTGGCAGAAAGTCGTATTCGCGAGACTTGGAATACTTTAGAGAAGACTTTTTGGGATACCGTGGATACAGGATTTGAGCTTCCAAATACGTATAGAACTACTACGGAATTTGATCTTAACTCTTTTCGTCGGGATTATATCCTTTCCTTCCGTTCTAAGACTCCTGTTGTATCCGCTCCTTCCATTACCATTGGGTCAGAATCTCAAGCCATAAATCAATATAAAGTAGATTTAGAAGATACGTACAAAAAAATTATTGCTGACTCCGCTATCTCTACTACAGATGTTAAGCAGAAACGTGGTGGCTCGATTGTTTCGTCAATCTTTTAATAATCATTATCCCTAACTTTCCAAATTATATGCCTCAAATCCCTCCAAATTCTGATGAGCAATCTCAACCTTCTGAAGTTCCTGAATTAAGCTCTGGCAGTGATATTTCTCATGATGCTTCTCCTCCTCTTGAGGAAGGTGGACAGGCTATGGCCCATCCTCCTCAAGTGCAAGAGGCTCTTAACAATACCGCTCAAGCTGCTTTGAGTGCGGTGACTGATCCTCCCCTGCTTTCACCAGAATCTGCATCACTTCGCCCTCCTGAAACTGCTGAAACTCTTATGGAAGCTCTTGGCGGGCCCGAAGTAGCGCTGAATAACTTCGCAGCCATGCAATCTGATGAAGAGGGAAATCCTACTGTCTATCCTGAAGAACTTCTTGCTCTGTCCGTCAGAAATGGACAAGATTTTGCTGAAATGCTTCGACGAAGCGATGAGATGTATGCTGGTGTTGAAAAAGCCTTGGCAGAGGATCCTCGTGTTTCGGAATTAGTCAAATCATTACAAGGAGCTGAAGATGATCTTTCTCTTGAGGAGCGAGCTGAAGGAGTTGCCTTACCTCCTAAATATGAGAAAATGTACAAACAATTATTAGAACTGGTAGAATCTGAAAGTTTTGATCCTCAAAAAGCTCTTCGTTTATCTCAAGAAACGGCTTCTCTTCCTGTTGGTGATGTTTTTTTTCAACGTCTTGTGGCTTCCGCCAGTGCTTTAGGGGTATCTCTTCCTGTTGAAGTCTTAGCTCGACCAGCTGGCCCAAAAAACTTTAAAGATACTGCGCCTCCATCAATTTCTGAGCGCATACAAAATCTTCCCGGGCAAGCAGGTCAGGCGATTCAAAATCTCCTTCCTGCAAGTTCATCAGGCACTGGACGTTTTCTCCATGATCATTTCCATGCATGGTGGAATCCTTTGGAAGTTTTGGAAAGCGCTGAACATCTGACAGGTGCTGCTATGCATCCTGGTGATACTGCTCACGGCCTTCTTCCTGGAGCTGCAGTTGCTCTTGGGACAGAAGGTGTTGAATGGGTGCTTTTAGGTTTAGATAAAGCAATTAAAAAAGCTCTTCAAACGAAAACTAAACTTGATTTTTTCCCAGAACATATTATTAATTATGCTTTATATTCTATGCTCTATGTCATGTATAATACCGATTATCTTGTTCCAGATGCTGTTACGCCGGGCAATGATGATGTCATGTCAGTTTTTACGAAACTTTGTCTTTTGAACTATATTTACAGACAATCTCCACTTTTTGGTCGCCTTAAAGGAGCTGTTGGTCGAGGGTTAGGACGAAAATTTACTCCTGAGGCTCCTGGCTGGCGTGGTAAGGTGAGAAAAATGCACGATAGTAAGTTTGTTCAGCAAGGATGGATTGCAAGAATTTTAAAAACTCTCCTTGCTGCAAGGGCTTTTTCACCGTGAAGATTTTTCCTCACCCCTTCCCAAGGTATAGTAATTTCGGGCTTAATGTACTTTTTTCTGTGGCTAAAAGTGGTTATTTTCGTTTAATCTAAGGGCTGTTTTTAAAAAGATGGTGCGGGCCAGAGGTGATCACGTCATTGCTTCTTTTTCAAGCCTCACCCCTTCCCAAAGGCCCAATTTTCCATATTTCCAGTCCAGAAGGTGGCTTCTTTGCCTACTCCGCCGAGAATTTCTGCAAGCGCGCCGGAAATTCCTCCTTTATATTTTATTTCATCGGGTAATTTTTCCATAAGGCGGAGTTTTGAGAGTATTTGGCGTGGATCCCCCAAAATATGTGTTGCGCTGTCAAACCCTGCTCCAAGAGCTCTTCCTGCGGCCTTTGCAGGAAAAAGGGCGGCTTGAATGGCCCCCCGGATGAGTCCTGTTGCTATGATGACAGGAGTGAGGAGAGTTGCCTTCATGCTTTCAGGAACACCTCCATCTCCTTCCACAGATGAGTCTCCGGCTTTTTGTAGTGTTTCGCTAGCTGCTTCTACACTTTTGAATACGGTTTCAAAAGGTTTGATGGCGTCTCCAACGATTTTTCCCAAAGCGGTTCTGGTCGCTTTTATGGGTTCTATCAATCCCCCACCTATTAAAGCTCCCGAGGCATCGATTGCTATGTCTTTTGCCCCTCCAAGAATTTTTTCACCTACTCCATAACCATAGCGTAATACGCCCTTTACTGGTTTGACGGCGAGAGCATTTACCGGCGGTTTCGCTACTTTATAAAGGCCTGTTCCGACGAGTTCCGCGCCTCTTTTTATGCCTCTTAGAGTGTAAAGGGCGCCATTTACTACCCCCAAAAGAGGATAAACAATGGGAGAGGTTAGTACTTTTAACCACTTTCTTTCAATAGGATTTCCGATCGGCAGTTCCATTGATTTAGGTTAGACTTATTCAGATTATGATACCACAAATCGATCAATTTTTCAATTGCCTTAAAGTTTCTTTTTTAAAGCGAGAAAAGGCGTGTTCGCTCATATCGAGCTCTGAAACTGTTCGTGTTTCATTCAAGATTTTTTCAATATAATCAGATCGTGATAATAATTCATAAATTCAGTTTTGCTTTAATGGCTTTGAGGTAATCCTTTGCATACCAAACAGGGATATTCCAGAGATCCACAAATATTTGCACGGGATGAGTTAATTTTTTACCGCTTAAAAGCATGGTGGGATCAGGTTTCAGTACGAAGAGATTTGAATATCCTTTTTGTCTTGGAAAACGTTTTTTTATGGTTTCAAGATCATTTGAGTAAACGTACACTTGGTCATAATCAGCAGGTTCTTCTTCATAGGTAAATCTGTAAGCGCTAAATGCTGCGAAAATGACATCCGCTGGCATATTTCCTTCAATACCTCTTGCGCTGTCATCGACGTGTGTTTCATACAGCATGTCTTTTTTGAGATTTCGATGCGTTGCGAAAAAAAGCAAGATTTTTTCCCTATCTTTTATCCTGAAAAATCGCCCCGTTACTTCGATGGCTCCGAGACGACGAAGATCTTTTAGAGCGTTAAATATCGTACTCGTGGAGCATTTTAGCTTCTTTGCGAGATCTTTTTGAGTAAAAAGTGTTTTTCCTTGGTCGAGAGCTTCAGCGAGCATCTCCCGCCAAATCATTTCGTTTTTTTTCATATTAATTTTACTTCATTTCGATTATAATCGAAAATTATAAAATTCACAAAGATTGATATTTTATTTCTATTGACAATTTTTGTTTTCATGCTAGAATAACGCCTCATTTCTTCTCATTCTTTTTTATTATCTTCATGCGATATTTCTCTCTTTTTGGCCTCATTCTCATCTTTTCTCTTCTTTTTCAGCCCGTTTTTGATTGGCTGGTATACGGGAAAATTTCGTACGCTCGAGGCTCTTATGCCGATGTTCATGATTTTCAGCTCTCGAGGACCAACGTTCTTTTTGAGGTTGAAGGCAAAGCGACTCAAAATGAGATCGCATCATGTCAAGACCGTATTTTTAGCGCTTCAAAACTTCTTCCAAAATCTCACTTGAGTGTTTTGAAAAAAATTATTCTGGTATTCGATGCTTCTGCCAGACGTGGACTTTCTGCCTCTACTACTATGAAAATTCGTTGTGTTGATTTGATGGGAGAAGAATTTAGAGCGGTTTTTGTTCATGAGATGGGTCATATCGTCGATCTTGGTTTTTTGAAGGGTTCAAAAAAATCAGGAACAAGCCCTTTTCGTGATGGAGAGAATCCTATCTACAATGATGACTCAAGCCTGAATTATTATTCAGTAAGTTGGAAAGATAGCTTCATTTTTTCTGAAAATGCGGAGAAACTTGATTTTGTCTCAGGATACGGCTCTTCCGACGTTTTTGAAGATTTCGCTGAAACCTATACATATTATTTCCTTCATGGCCCAGAATTTCGCTATTTAACACGCTACAACGACGCATTATTTAAAAAATATACTTACCTGAAAGAATATGTGTTCTCCGATATCGAATATGGGGAAGCTCTTTATGAGATCACTCCCAGATATTCACGTCCTTATGACATCACCAAAATATGATCGAAACACCTCTTCAAAAACGCATTGAATCAAATTTAAAAGAAATCGAGCGGCTCCTTCCTACCCTTTCGCAAGAGCCACGAAAAGATACCTATTTCGCCTTTCTCGCATGGATTTATATTTGGGAAACTATGAAGCTCATTCGATATGCTTCTTGCGGCGAGATTTTGAAAAGTCTTTGGATTGAACGCATTACTCGATATCAACAGGAAATTACCTTTCACTGCCGCAGAAATCGGCCTCTTCGCGGCCTCAAAATTCATACGATTGCCTGATAGATACTGGTCGAGGATAAGTCAGTTTCGACTTCCTTATTCCTTCTGACCGAAACCCATATCCCCTTCTCATATTGAGCAAGGGGATATTTTTTGTAGAAAGTTTTACTTACTTTGAATCATTTATATTGAATATTTTGAGACTGACCAAGAAATGTCACTTCGCTTTACAAATGGCATTGATCCGCAATTTTTGATTGATAAGATACGAAAAATAAATTTATGATTTTTTTCTTATCCCCTCATACTCTTCAGTAGATATTTGAATATCATTTAAAATTTTTCGCAGTAAGCCCTTACTTATATCTTTATTGTGAATCGGTATTACTGTCGTTCTGCCATCAACGTGTTTAAAAAATACATGAGAACCTTCAGCATCTCGTTCAATAAACCCCAATTTTTTAAGCAGTTTAATAAGCTTTCTTGCCTTTACAGGCACGAGCTTAGGCATAGGTAAAGTCTAAGTTTTGAATACCTATAAAGCGGTTTTTTTCAATTTCTTTTTTATCAATATTGCGCAGACAAAGTTTAATTACCTCTGAAAGATTTTCCAGCATTTCTTCCTGCGTCTCTCCCTGAGCATGACATCCTGTTATTGACGGAATTGATCCTATATAGATGCCATCTTCATCTTGCTCAATATAAACAACCAAATGTATTATTTTATTTTTTTTCATATTCTTTTTTTATTTATGTCCTTATAATAAGCTATCAAAAAAAAATCTCACAGTAAAGCTTTTTCCTTTTGGAAATGACCACATCCGGTTATATTAAAGAAAACATTGGGGGAAGTTAGAATGAAAGTGACTTTAACC
>CAZTVN010000036.1:1422-12731 GCA_964617145.1 uncultured Candidatus Peribacteria bacterium | reverse complement strand
ATTGGGTGTCGGTTTTCATCGCCTTATTGTGAGAAGTATTCGACTCGAATATAATGCTATCGAGGCTGGGAAAGCTTATTTTCACGCTGAGGCTGCTACGGAATCCGCTCTGCTTGAAGTTTTTAATCACGCTCCCGGTTATGAAAATTCGGTTCAAGGAGATATTGATGCGGATGCTGTTTTTGATTATCGCTATGCGATCAAAGCCTTGAGTTCATCGGGTGGAACTTCGGTTCCTTGCGATTTTGATCCGCCTCAAGAAAAACCATGGAAAGCTTTGCATCTCAATGAATCTTTTATTGTTCCACTTTTTCGAGAGAATGCTTTTGAGCTGAATGGTTCCGGAAAAACCGATATTCATGATTTTATTCTCGAATACTTCCTTTCTTCTTGGCCGGCAAATGTTCAAGTTACTGATAAACTTTATGCTCTTCGGTGGAAGGTCATTGGGCTTAAAGGTACTGTGACTCAAAGTATGAGCGGGTTTGTTCCTGTGAGTTTGGGGATTGAGTCTTTTTCGAGTTCTGATACATCGGATAAAACGACCGCTCACTTTTTAGACTGTTCTTCTGGAATTTGTATTTCTTCTGAAAGCGAAACTATTTATGGGTTTTTGACCAAACATGAAAATAATTTTTTTGTTGTGACGAATGTTCTTGATGTTTCATCTGAGAAAGATCTTGGAGCTCCTCTTGATGACTTTGTTTTGAATGTTCGATTTATCGAAGATGCTAGCGCGCAGGCAGATAAAAGGCCATTGGTTTGCGATATGGTAAGAATTGAGGCTGATGGAGCCTCTTACGATATTAATGCCAGTGCATCGAGTTCTGCTTATTTTCAGAATTTAAGTATTGATACGGAGTTACAAAAATTTCTTCCCGTGTTCCATTTTGCTCTGTATCGGACGAAGTCTTAAGAAAATGCGAAAAAGTTGACATTTTGGCTCCTTTAAGATATTTATTGATCCTTAATTTATTTTTTATTATGGGTAAATATTTAGAGGGAGATAAAGCGGATTCTCCTGAAGATGATTCTGCTTATAGAGATAATTTATCTTTTCTTTATACTGATCCTCGTTTGTCAGAGCGCATGTGCTGTGACGATGGAGCGTATCCTTTGCATGCGACTCGTGCCGTCGATGCATTATTTAGTGCTCGTTATGGTGGAAGGAAATCTCCCGATGATCCGAAACAGGCTTTACATTTGGCAAAATCATTGAGAAGTCTTGGAGGAAGAAATTCTCAAGGTGGTTTGAAAGGGTTGGTTGAATTGGCTGACAGTTCAGGTGGAATCAATTTTATTTTAGCTTCTATTGTTGATCGGTACGGCTCGGCTTTTTGTCACTGTTTATTGGGAGCTGCAACTCCCTCTATTTGCGTGGGCCAGCTATTACAAGAAAAAGATTTATCCACGGTTTCTTCAGGATTGCGAGCTAGTCTTCAGAGGTTTCTCCGAGCTATTTATGGCGAAGAATTCAGTCTTCCAACAACTGATTTAGCAGAAAATTTAGATTGTTATCATGAGAATGAAATAATGGGCGTTTATCCTTCCATTCCTATTGATCGAAGGTGTACATTGCGACTTTTGGCGGCCGCTTATCCAGCAGAGGCTCGTAATCTCTTCTTGCAAAGCATGAAGTGCGTAACGGATGATCTCAGAGCCTCTCATGTTAATGATTTTCAGTATTACGTTGCGTTACGGAACATCCCATGGAAACTTCGTGAATTTTCTTGTTGGTTAGAGCTTTTTGCTAACTGTGAAAGAGAGCTTTCCTTAAATCAAGAAGATTTGTTTTTGCGTCTGGATAAGGAATCTTGCAATAGACGTTTATTTGTTCCAGAAAGTCAGCATATTTGCGATCTTCATTTATTGAAATCCTTGCACTTAGCGGCTACTTCTTCTGAGGAAGAGATTATAGAAACAATTCAGAAGAAATGTGGAAATAAACGTCTTCCTGTAGTAGATAATATTTTAGAGAGAGTGGCTCCACCAAATTATCGTCCTTATCCCAATCAAGTATTTACAGAAGGAGAGCTTTTTTTATTTAGACGTTGGTTATTCATGATCGTACTGATGGATGCAGGGGTTCGGCGGTTTATGCTTGATAATGTTGGTGGCACAAAATATGAACGTGTTTTTATAGTCCAGCCCGATGATTCTTGTACTTGCAAGCCCATTGATCGTTCGAAGGGCGAAACGTTTGATTCTATCTTGGCAGAGGCTCGTCAACGAGGGGATTTTGCGTGCGCTAGTCCAATTGACATATTTAACCTCGCATTTACGGTAGACAATTTAAGCAAGCGCTGAAAAATTTGCAGCCGAAATTTGTAATTTTTGTTCAGTAACAAATTAACCTTCACTTGACCTTAATACGCTTTTTGGGTTTTACTTGTAGCAGATAAGAGATAATAAGCTTTTTTTATGCGTCGCACATTTTCTTTAAGGACCGCCATTGCCTATGTGAATGCTCCTCCTCATATTGGGCATGCGCTTGAGTTTGTTCAGGCTGATGTTATTGCCCGTTATTTTCGTTTAAAGGGTTATGATACCTACTTTCAGACAGGGACCGACGAGCACGGTCAAAAAATTTTTCAGGTTGCGAAAGCTTTAGGGAAAACGCCTCAGGAAGTCGCTGATACGAATTCCGCTCATTTTTTGCATTTGGCGAAATTGTTTCATATTTCTTATGATTTTTTTATTCGCACATCGGACGATTTTCATAAGCGCGCTTGTCAGAAACTTTGGAAAAAACTTTTAGATGCGGGCGATCTTTATAAGTCAAAATATAAAGGCTATTATTGCGTTGGATGTGAAGCCTTTGTTTTAGAGAAGGATTTGGCTTCCGGCAAATGTCCCATTCACTTGAAAAAACCTGAACTTTTGGAAGAAGAAAATTATTTTTTTCGACTTTCTCGTTATTCTGATCAGATTCGAGATTTGATTGAAACCGATACACTTAAAATTTTGCCTTTGTCGCGAAAAAACGAGATGTTGAATATTATTGGAAAGGAAGGTTTGAGAGATGTGAGTTTTTCTCGTCCTAAAAGTGTCTTAAATTGGGGTGTTACGGTACCTGATGATCCGAAACAGGTCATGTATGTTTGGTGTGATGCGCTGGCTAATTATATCACTGGAGTGGATTTTGAGCATGAAGGTGAAGCGTTTCAGAAATATTGGCCGGCGGATGTTCATCTTATTGGCAAAGATATTTTACGATTTCATGCCGGAATATGGATCGGAATGTTACTTTCCGCTGATCTTTCTCTTCCGAAAAGTATTTATGTGCATGGTTTTATTACCTCAGAAGGCAATAAAATGAGCAAATCTTTAGGCAATGTCGTTGATCCTTTTTCTTATATTGAAGAATTTGGGGTTGATGTTTTTCGTTATTATCTTCTTCGAGAAATCCCGACTGTCGATGATGGAGATTTTAGTCGGAGTCGATTTTTGCAGCTTTTAAAGAGTGATTTGGCTCATAGCCTTGGAAATTTGCTTCATCGGGTTCTTTCTATGGTTGAAAAATATTTTGAAGGGACAATTGAAATTTCTGATGACGCGGACAGAGAAAAGATTCAAATTTTTATAAAAAAAGTCGGTGAAACGTATGATACGCATATCTCTGATTTTAATCTTAAAGCCGCTCTTGAAGCTGTTTTTGAACTCGTTTTTTATGGGAACGAATATGTCGATCGAACGAAACCATGGATTTTAGCTCAAGAAGATAAGAAAGCCCTTTCAAAAGTTTTGGGTAATCTTCTTGAACTTTTACAAGCTATTTCTGAGTTACTTTCTCCTTTTTTACCTGAGACTTCAGAAAAAATGCGTGCTCAACTTGGCATAAAATCGAATCGAAAATTTGTGGTGCAAAAGGGTGAACCGCTTTTTCGGCTTCCTGTTTAGGCGAGCCCGATGAGCGTTTTTATTTGTCCGGCGTGTAAGCGAGCCAGATAAGGAGTTTTACAAGTTGATAAGAAACGATCATGAGAAGGAACCCGAGGATTGCCCATGTGAGTTCTTTTTTTGCTTTGTTTATTTTGTCGTCGCTTCCCATTGAACTTAAGAAATTAAATCCAGCATCGAAAATAAAAAATACCGTCAATCCTCCTGCGACTAAAGCTAAGGCTCCGATGAGAGCGTAGATATAGGTATTTACTCCGTTTGCGAGATTTTCGGGGGCTGAATCTTGTAGAGTTGGGAGGTTTCCCGGATGGAGTGCGTCGTCGATTTTGACTCCATTGGCATTAACGGTAAAAATTTGAGAAGTAAACGTGAGTGTCAATATAAGAGTGAGTGCGAAGATCAGTGTTTTTGTGCCAGATTTTTTCATATTATTTTTCAAAAGGAAGGAAAAATTCGAGCGAACTTATTCCAAAAATAATGGCATAAGAAGTTGCAATAATGACAAGACCGATAACGGAATATAAGATAATATTTTTTGCTTTCCCGATTTCTGCTTCTTTGCCCATGGAAATAATCATCATGATAGAAGCCACCACTAAAGCAACAAAAAGGAGAAGTCCCGTTGCTATGAGCATAACTTTAACTGCCCCCTGAACAATGTTTTTGAAAATATCACCTTGGGGGAAATTTTGTAAGATGTCTCCTTCTGGCAGTGGTTCGAGGAGTTCGCAAGGGTCGGTTGAGCCAGTTTCGTTTGTCGCACAGTTGTCAGCTAAAGCACTGCTTTTTACTGCAAAGGTCGCGATCCATGCTCCGAAAATATATAGCCAGTATTTGAATTTGAAAGATTTCATGGTCCTGTATCAGGAGGAGGGTTAAAAAATGAAGCGAGATTATTTATCATGAGGAATATGGTGTATGAAAGAAGCGATATGGTGAGGCCTATGAGTGCGTAGGTAATGGTTTTTTTCGCGTTTCCGATTGTTGTTTCGTTGCCGTAGGAAGTTAAAAATTGAATTCCTCCAATAATAAGAAATACGATCGCCCAAACACCACTTCCGGCTATCATCCATCCAAAAATTTTTGGAATAAATTTTTGGGCGAAATATGTTCCTGATTCTGTTGTGTCTTCGATATTTTTCGGTTGGGGGAGATGGATGTCTGCTGGTGGACTTGGGATTTCCACTTCGAGACCTTGAGCCGTAAATTGCGTAGGATTTAGCGAAAGCGTGATTGAGACTGTGGTTATAGCGATGATGAGTGATGTTTTGAAGAAAATTTTCATATTTATAGCTTACGGCGCAGTGTTTTGCACGAAGAAAGTTGGATTTACGGTGTAGAGTATGAGGCCTGAGATAAAGAGGATGCAAAGAGCGACAATGGACTGAATGATGCGAGTTTTTGCACTCGCTGCTCTGTCACTGTCTGCGGAGGTTGTAATTTGTATGCCGGAAATGACCATATTGAGCACTGCCACAATCCCGACTAATCCGGCAGCCCATTTGTAGATGGCGCTAATGTAATTTTCAATCAGTTCAACGCCTGAAGTTGCTGTAAGTACTTCGACACCTTCGAGTGGTTCAAGGAGTTCGACGCAGATTTCGGTCGAACCTTCTGGTCTATCTTCACATTTTGTGCCTACTTCTTCTCCTCCTTCTTGGGCTAATACGATACTTGCTCCTAGAGAGACCGTGAGTAATCCAAGTACCATGTTTTTCAGTATCTCCCTTATTATTTTGTGTTTTTGTATAGGCATTTTTAGGCTATTTTTGAGAGTGAACTTACTGAACTTGCTGGAGCTTCTTCTGGTTGTTGATAGAGCGTATATTGCACGAAAAGTGTGATAGAAAGCGCTGCGAGGATAATGAGAAAGCCAATAATGGCGTTTATTAAGATGTCTTTTCCTTTTTGGATAGCATTTTCACTGCCTCCTGATGTGATGAGCCGAAGTCCCGCGATAACGATAATCCCGATCATGATCGCCGCAATCACCTCCAAAAAGAGATTGATGATCCGTACAACAAATTTTGTGAGATCTCCTTCGTGACGGGCTTGGTTGTCGGTTATAAGATATTCGTTAACATTGAAAGTTTCGTTTTTGAGATCGGCGAAGGTGCTTGAAGCTGGCATTAAAATCGCGATGGTTAATATCGTCAAGACGGTTTTTTTGAATCTTACATGTATCATTTTTAACCTTAAAATTTATCTAAATATTATATCATACAACGACTTGAAAGACAATTTTCTTTTTAGTAGACTTATGGAGATGCTGAAAAGTTGCAAACCCTTCTTTAGGGTTTTGTGGTTTGTGGATTTTTTGGGGCTGTAGCTCAGCTGGCTAGAGCGTATGCATGGCATGCATAAGGTCGAGGGTTCAAGCCCCTCCAGCTCCAAAATTAAGGAGGTTTAAGAAAAACTATGTTTTTCAGCACCTCCTTAGGTATCGCGATTTTCACACTTCGGCTACCTGCATGCCCAGGCTGGTAGACAGACAAAAGTTTTCGTAAGCTTCTCATCATTCATTGTCTTAAATATGAACTATGGCTCTCTTAGAATCGGTCTTGCTCTTGGCAGCGGGGGATCGAAAGGGCTTTCGCATATCGGTGTTTTGAAAGCTTTGGAAAAGGCCAAAATTCCTATTTATTGTATTGCTGGTACGAGCATTGGCGCTCTTATTGGAGGATATTATGCTCTGGAAAAGGACATTTCTCAGCTTGAGTCTATTATTTTTTCCAACAGGTGGCATGAGATTCTTGATCTTTTGTTTGATCCTTCTTTTGGTGGGGGCTTAAATAGCGGAAAGAAAATAGAAAAATATATACGAAACAAGATTCAAAGCGCTTCTTTTTCTGATTTAAAGATTCCTTTTTGCGCCATTGCTACTGATCTTCAAAGCGGTGATTCTGTTACGTTTTCTGCTGGTGATGTAACTTTGGCTCTCCGCGCCAGTATCTCGGTGCCATTGGTATTTAAACCGATTGAGCATCAAGGCCATTTTCTCGCTGATGGAGGTCTTTCAAATCCCGTCCCTGTTGATATAGCCCGCAAGATGGGAGCTCAAAAAGTCATTGCTGTCAATCTCGATGCGAATTATTTTTCTTCAGATGTTCGGAAAAGAACGAATATTTATGCTCTTTCTCACCGTGCTATCAATATTCTTCGTTATAATAAAGCCAAATCTTGCGTAAAAGATGCTGATATTGTTTTGGAGCCGAAAGTGCCTGATAGTGGGCTTGTCGGGTGGAAGGATTTTCTCAATCCTAAACAATGTCGGATGCTTATTCAAGCTGGCGAAGACGCTATGAATGAGCAATTGGGGAAGCTTTAGTGATTGACTAAAGTTTTGTTAAGGAGGTGCTGAAAAATTTGTGAAATATTTCATGAAATCACTTCAAGGCATTTGCGACGAAAAGATTGTTATGGTAGAAATGTTTGTATGAAGAGGATTCTGCAAAACTTATTTTCTGCTGGCATTTTGACATCGAGACCTCAAACGCAAAAGCGTTTTTCATCGTTTAAGGATGGTTTTAAACATCTGAAAAAGAAGCATGGGGTATCGATGGTGGAAGTCATCATCTCTATTTTTATTATTGGACTTGCCGCTTCTGTGGCGACAGGGATGATTGTAATGGCTATTTCGGCCAATCGTGTGAGCAAAAATCGCATGATAGCCACAAATTTGGCGCGTGAAGGGATAGAAGCGGTGCGCAATATCAGGGATTCAAATTGGCTTCAATATAGTTCAAATAAAGATGAATGCTGGAATTTTTGGGAGCGGCCGGATAAATTTACGGATTCCGGTGCTGATGACTATTTTGTAAAATGTGAAGCTGGGGAGAGCCAATTTATCGGGAATGGAAAATATAAAGTGATGTATGGAAGATACGACTTAAAAAACGATAATGATGTGCCCTATACCTATAAATGGTTTTTAAGTGAACCTGTTTCGAGCGTTGGTAGCGCGAATGATATTGAAAATCTTGATTATGGTAATGCGACGCAATTGGAGGAGCTTAAAGATTACCAACTTTATTTTTTGGATATTTTGCCGAATGACGACGGGAAAGATGGTGATGGAAATAATACTAATGACAGAGAACACTTTGTGTATACGACCATCGGTGAAAATGGCGCGGATACGAACGAGGTTTTGGCGCCGACGGTTCCGCAGTTGTATCGGCAAGTTTCAGTGCAGTATTTGAATGAAAGCGATGGAACAGATTCGTCAAGCGCGACGAATATTATGAAAGTTACGGTAAAGGTGCTCTGGTTTGAAAATGGGCAGAAAAGAGTTGTGGAACTTCAGTCGATTCTCGAAAATTATTTCATTTGAGTATTATATGATTAAAACAAAATATCATGAGAAATGGAACATTCGAGATTAATCACAAATTTTTCAAATTATTAAAAGAGAGAAGCATGACACATTCAAAAAAATCTCAGCAAGGTTTTGCTTTGGTGATTTCCTTGATGCTGGTTGCTCTGATAACGATTTTTACCGTTGCGATAGGCTCTACGATGATAGAATCGATTCGCGAAAACAGAAATATTGATTTATCGACTAAAGCGTATTACGCGGCGGAAGGGGGTCTCGAGATGGCGCTCGGCGCTCAAAAGAGAAACAACGAGGCTGGGTTTCAGAAAACTGGTTCTATGGATTTCAATAGAGCTACGGTAAAATGGAAAATCGTCGGTAGGGCAGGATGTAAACACAAAGATGATCCTGATACGAGACTTGAAGACCCTCAAACCTGCGATCCAAGGACTGATGGCACATACTACACTCCTCGTCCTGCTACCGGAACAGCGGGAGTTGACTGCGATCCCATTGGAAATTATTCCGATCCCAATCACGCCTGCAATTGGAACAAGATCGCCTACGCCGAAAGCGTGGCCATACCTTTATATAGAGTGTACGATCCTGACACCGATCCAGCAAATGGACTTCAAGATGTCGATGGTGATGGGCTTTTAAACCCGGCGGAACTCGGCATGACTGAGCTCAAAATCAAGGTAAGGACGCCGTGCAAGGATGGGAGGAATGAGTGTTCAGATGAGCCGAGTGATGGGGAAAGATATCTTTTGGACGAGGGAGATGATCCGAAAAATTCAGATACCATACTCATCTGGGAAATCACCGCGGAATGTGAGAACGTTGATACAGAAGAGGTCGAAAATTGTTATTTGGGGCAGAATGATGTCGTGGATGATATTACTAACGATTATAAAGACTTTATATATAATTCGGAAATATACGCCGCCTTGATTAATGACTTTGGCTCTTCACCAACTCTCGCATATAAAACACAAGGATACACGGTTTTATACATAGAAAATACGATAAATAGAGATATTGACTACGGAATAGACAATTTCCTTTTTTGGGGAAATATTCTTGATTTTCTCACCAATCAACCCTCAAATTTTCAGTCTGATGAACCTACGGACTTAGACTGGGATTGGGATAAACGAATCATTCGTAGACCTATGTTGAGTTTTCAGATTATTCAAAGCCTCGTAGACCAATCAGGAGGTCGTGTTCCCTATCTCGAATTTCAGGTGGAAATGAAGGGAGACGGAGAGATCGCCGATATCTATCAAACCTTTATTTCCGAAGGATTTTCCGATAATTTCAAACAATCGCTTGAAGCCAAGCGGGGGCATTCCACAGGAGCTCTCAAGTTTGTGATACAAAATTAGGTTGAGTCAATACATATTTCATTGACAAGATACAAAAAATGATATATTTATAGTATCTTAACCTTTCATCTTTCTTGTCATGGCTCTTGGTAGTGGAGAGGGGCGGAATTTTAGACGATTAGAAGATGGCGTTTTTTCAGGCAGAGAAAGTGGAAGACTGTTTGAAGATGTTGAAAGAGAAAAAGGAGGTGGTATTATTAGAGGACTGAGAGGTTTATCTCAAGGAGTTATGAGAAAAATACTTTCTCCTGGAAAAGTAAGAACTTTCGGATTAGCCGCATCTTTGTTGGCGGCATCATGCGGAGCTCCAAGAAAGGGTTATCATACGACAATGTCACCTGATGGAGTGAGTAAGCTTATGAATGTAACATCAGGACAAGAAATCGATTTCAGAAATAAATCAGAAGTGCCGCTCAATGGGTGGAAGAAAAAAAGAGCAACCGATGCTGTTAGTAGCGGAAATGGCATGACGAGCGTCACGATAGGAGGACAAAAAGCAGATAATAGTGTGAATTTTCTAGAACAAGTTTTTAATGAAGAGACTCGGGAGTGGAGCGGAGAAAATGAATTGCCTGATACAGAAGGTATTAATGATTATATAGAAATAAATGGCAAAAAGTATATAGTAGATTTAGATCCAGAAACTGAATCTCCTGCGATTTACGAAGATGGAAGACCGATTTTTATTGACAACTACCGTGGATATGGGATTGTTGGCATATCTCCGGGGCTTAATAGAGAAATTTATTTTACTCTTGCAGAAGGTAACGTCTATGCTCTCGATCTTTCTGAAAATTATTTAGATCCAGATGCTCCGGCACCTCGCGAAGTAGCTCATACCTCGGCTTTCGAATATCGTCCTTGGCATTGGTCAGACGACATTGTACTCATGACAACCAAACAGGGAAGTGATTATAAGGTATGCGTCTACGAAGATTTTGTGCAGGTGGATTGTCCGAATGAGCTTGCTGGCGCTTTTCAAGCCGTACTTTCTGATCGATATCTTTTTTATTCTGTGTCACAAGGAGGAATAACAAAATTGTATATTGTTCCTATAACAGGTGGAGAGCCAAGCCCAACACCCGTAACAGGAGAACCAACACCTCCACCTGCAACAGAGGAACCAACAAAGGAACCAACAGAGGAACCAACAGAGGAACCAACAGAGGAACCAACAGAGGAACCAACAGAGGAACCAAGTGCAACACCTTCTCCTGAGATCGACGGGACCCAACCCGATGACATACAACAAGAAGGAGGACAAACAATATTGACCTACAATGGCAATATCATAGACACCACTATCACCAGTCCCGAAGGCCAGCAAACAACGGTCAAGACATCTGTGGGAGATTTTATTTTAGGCGCGAGTGGAATAATGAGTACCTCAGGCGGCAAAACATCTCAATTAGCTATAAATCTCATGGAAAAAGTTCTCGCGCCGGATGCGGCAAGAGGTTCTTATGCTCAAAATACTGGAGATTTTCCCATTCAATTCCGTTTGTTTTGCGGAGAGGAAGGATGGTTAACTAAAGAGAATGGTGAGATGGATTTAACCGATTATGCAGTAGATAGGAATAATGATGGTCAACCTAATGACGGTTCAGGAGGAGCTAATCAGTGTAAGCCAGGGACAGCAAGTCCAAGTCCAGAGCCAGGGACAGCAAGTCCAAGTCCAGAACCAGGGACAGCAAGTCCAAGTCCAGAAC
>CAZTVN010000036.1:0-1322 GCA_964617145.1 uncultured Candidatus Peribacteria bacterium | reverse complement strand
AGGGACAGCAAGTCCAAGTCCAGAACCAGGGACAGCAAGTCCAAGTCCAGAACCAGGGACAGCAAGTCCAAGTCCAGAACCAAAAATCGATACCGATGGAGACGGAGTACCTGATGAAACAGATAATTGTAAAGAAGTCCCAAATACTGACCAAGGAGATCTTGATGGCGATCAAATAGGAGATCTTTGCGATAAAGATGCTGATGGTGATGGAGAGTTTAAACCGCCTGAAGGTACAGATTGTAATGACGGAGAAGTTCGGGCAGCATCGACCATTCCTGAAAATACTGCAGCTGGAAATTGTACTGATGGTGTGGATAATAATTGTAACGGGTTAATAGATGCAGAGGAACCAGGCTGTCAAGACCTGGTAGAATCACCAACAACAGCAAGCCCAACTCCACAAGAAGGAGGAAATCCCCCCGTAGATCAATTAGCAGAAGAGGGAGGAGGCACTGGATGTGGATGTAATACAGCTCAAGGAGGAAAGATACCAAACAGTACAATTCCTCTTACAACCTTATTATTCATGACACCATTTTTAATGAGATTAGGTTCAAAAAGACGGATAGATGAAGTCCTTGGAGAGGCTCTCGAAGATCAAAACCTTGGAGTGTTTATAGCTGAAATGGATGCTGTCTGTGGATCTTTTGAAAGAGACGATATAGACCTAACACCATTGGGAGACAATCGTTACCATCTAAGCTGTCCAGAGCATTTGACAGATGCTCTTAACCTACAACTCATCGGAAGACAATCGATTCAACTTGGGGCGATTATTCCGAGTCGCCATGGAGATAGGGTTACATTCTCGATTTCTTACAGACCAAATAGTCCCTATCAAGGAGCAAGAGAAATGGCGGCATAATTTTTAGAAACTTCTATAGACAAAAGAGTTTGTGCGAAAACAATCTTTTTGTAAAATTTAATGAATGTGAAAATCAAAAAGAGCGAGATTTCAGAATTTTTTCACAAAAATTTTAGAAAAATTTCATGATTGGGTGGTATAAAGGGAATCATAACCTGATTTTTTACTTTAAATCGTATGAGTAAAAACTACATTCCCCGACGTATCAGAGCGAAAATAAAAGAAGAGCGATGGAGGCGAGAATACAAAAAAAGCCTTTATTTTTATGGAAGTTTTATGGCAGCTTTGTTCCTCACAGCAGGTGTTTTTCTTGTGTACTATTCTGGTCAAAAAGAGACGCAAGCACATCTTTTGCAGAATGTCTCACCAACAGAAAAGATATTTCCAACCACTAGCTCAAACACTGCTTCGAACAAAACAAAATCACAAAAAGCTCTTGCAGCGACTCATCAAA
>CAZTVN010000035.1:0-12950 GCA_964617145.1 uncultured Candidatus Peribacteria bacterium | reverse complement strand
TATCATCATGTTTGCGATGCTCGTCAGTGCGAAATTCTTAGGCGTTCTTGGCATCATTCTCGCTGTACCCGTCACCACGATTATCTGGATTTTTGTCAAAGACTACACCAAAAAACGTAAATAGGACTTCTTTTGCACACTTTTCCCAAGAAAAATTTTGAGAAAGAATAAAAAGTCTTTCACGATAATCATCTTTATCTGATAAATGAACAATGCGCTTCATTCCATTTGCAATAGAAAAAATATCATAAGGATCAACAAAAAAAGTGTTATAACCAAGAAGTTCACGAAAAACAGCTATATCTGAAGCAAGAATCGGCACTTTACATCGCAGAGCTTCAAGAACGGGTATCCCAAATCCCTCATAAAGAGAAAGATTCACAAAAGCGCTCGATCCCTTTAAAAGAGCAGCTTTTTGAGCTTCATCAACAAATCCAATGCAATGAACTTTGGAATGCGACCCTAAATCAACATTACGAAAAATCTTTGAATGCGCTATACCGGCAATGACAAGATGATAAGGTTCTAAATTCTCCCTACAAAAACACTCAAAAGCTTTTATAAGGTTTTGGAGATTTTTTCTCCGTTCAAGAGTAGAAAGCGATAAAATATATTTCTCGGGAAGATGATACTTTTTCTTAACCGCCAAAATATCAGCCTCAGAAACATGAAGCCCAAAATCATGAGATAAACCATGATAAATAACAGAAATATGGTCAAGAGGAATACCATAGTAAGAATGAAGTTCATTTTGGGTAAAACGCGAAACAGCGATGATTTTATCAGAACTTAGAGCTTCTTTACGAGGATTGAGAAGGCGATGCCAGAGGCGAGTTTTTAGCGTAAAATGAGAGGGAAATCGTTCAAAAGAAAGATCATGAAAAGTCATAATTTTCTTAACCGAAGACGATATGGGCGAAATTCTGGGATCTGGGATAAAAAAAAGATCGATTTTTTGAAGATCGGGATATTTTTTAAGAATAATGCGATCGAGTTTGGGAAAATTAAAAAAACGAAGAAAAATATTCAAAAATTTATTAGGAATTCGAGTAAAACAAAAGCGAACATTTGGAGCTTCAAACAAAGGGATATTCTTTTTTACATCACGAAACGAATTCCCATAAAGGATATAAGTATTTTCTTTATCTAAGATAAAAAGATGCTTAAGAAGTTCCTGAATATAAACAGTGACGCCACTGACCGTTCCATGCCCTAAAGCGCGAATGTCTATAGCAATATTCATATGTGAGGAGCTTTGAACATTTTGCAGCCGAAATGGTAAAATTGCAGGAGATG
This sequence comes from uncultured Candidatus Peribacteria bacterium, assembly GCA_964617145.1. Classification (GTDB taxonomy): domain Bacteria; phylum Patescibacteriota; class Gracilibacteria; order UBA1369; family JACRIC01; genus CAZTVN01. Next base: position 11,654 of record CAZTVN010000035.1, on the reverse strand, counting down.
GTATATTTTTCTTAATCTTTTTTAGACCAATCAGCCCACCTCTCTTCAATAAAAGACATAAACTCTTTTTGAAAACGCTTCTCGGAGAAACCCTCAGCATGACGACGAATAGCTTTTGGATCAAAAGACATTTTTTCAAATCGTTGAAGAGCATCATTGAAGGATTCAGGAGTCTGTGCGTCAAAAAATATCCCTGTTTTTTCGTCAATCACCGTTTCAAGAGCACCTCCAGCTCGATAAGCTATAACTGGACGGCCTGATGCCATAGCTTCAAGAGGAGCTATGCCAAAATCTTCACATTGAGGAAAAAGAAAAGCTCTGCACTGACTCATAAGATCCTTTAAAGTATCATCAGAAACATTCCCTAAAAATTCAATAGTATCTTTCGCTTCACGTTTCAAAGCTCCGTACTGATAACCATCTCCGCAAATTTTCAACTTAAATCCATTATTATTAAAAACCTCAACAAGTAAATCAAAGCGCTTGTAAGGAACAAGTCGGCCAGCAGCAAGAAAAAAATCTCCAATATTTTTTGAAGGCGAAAATCTCTCAATTTCAAGAGGTGGATGAATGACATGAGATTTTTTTCGATAAAATTTATGAATACGATCAGCGACAAAGCGAGAATTCGCGACGTAGGCATCAACACGATCTGCAGCGAATCGATCCCAAATACGAAGACGATGCATACTTTTCATAAAACAACGTTCCACTAACTTGGGAAGCCGATATTGATGAATATATTCCTGCCAATGATCCCAAAGATACCGAGTAGGACTATGACAATAACAAATATGAAGTGTCCGCGGCTTTGTAATAATGCCCTTAGAGCAAGAATGACAGCTTGAGATAACAATGTCATAGGCGCTTAAATCAAAATTTTCAAAAATATGCGGCATAAAATGAATAAAAAACTGGTGATACCGCTTGAAAAAAGGCAATTTTTGAAAGGAAGAAATATAAATTTTAGTATCACAAAAAGGTTTCATCGAGGTCTCATTAAAAAGAGAAGTATAAATAGGAGCATCAGGAAAAAGGCGATGAAGAGAAAAAATAACCCTCTCAGCCCCACCAAAATTTGTCAGCCAATCACATACGATGGCAATTTTGAGATCTTTAAGAGCCACGAATCAAAAATAAGGTAACAAGGAGTCATGAACATTTTTTTTAGCCGAAGTCTGCAAATTGCAGTAGTAAGAATGTTTTTCAGCATGTCCATATCATACTCGAGGAATAAATACGAAATCAAGAAACGATTAATTTTGTAAATTTCAAATACAAGAAAAAAAGGCGAAAGATTTCCCGAAAAACAATTAAAGAGCATGCTTTTACATCACCGCAAGTTTCGCTTCCTTAAGGGAAGGATAGCAATGAATAAGTTGGGTAAGGCCAACAACTTGCAAAATATCGTAAATATTATCCTTGGCCTGCGCAATAACAATTTTCCCATTTTTACCCGTAATCCTTCCGTACCAATCCGTTAAATACCCAATCGACTTACTGTTCATGTATTCAAGTTCAGAAAAATCAAAAATAAGATTCAAATCTTCTTTTACGCTCTCAATGAGTTTATAAACTTTTTTGGCATTCTCATCAACATTACTTTCATCAAGTTGACCACTTAATTTCACAATTTTAACCTGTTTTTTTTGATCCCCGGTCGGGACATCTTCAAGTGTAATGTTAACGTAAGTCATGGAACAAAAAATATTAAAAATTTATTGGAGGGCAAAATGAGGCATCAAATGGAATTTCGTCAACGGTGTTTTTTCAGGACCATTTTCATTATTTTTGAGATATTTCCGAGCACGCACTTTAAGTCCATGAGGGCTTAAATCAATAAATTCAAGTTCATCAGTCCATTTCGCCACAATATGAGAAAGTCCACGCCCTCGAAATCCCACATTCGTGGCCGAAACGCCACTTCGAATCTTTTCATCAATCATGTCATTCATTTGTTTGGCATTCAAAGAATTTTTACCAGAACCATGATCCTCAACCTGAAATTCAATATAGTCTGAAGGCAAACTCAAAAACGTTATCTTAATAGTATCATCGGATTGCGAGCCATGTTCAATAGCATTGTTACATAACTCATCAATAACGGCTTGACAACGATAGGCCCATTGATCAGAAAAGCCTGAAAGATTTTTTGCTAAAGTTAAAGTAAAATCACGAATACCAGAAAGAAAATAAGCATTCGTAGGAAGAATAATGCTAATCTCAATAGGTTTTTCCGATTTTCCTGAGCTAAACTCCATGTTTGATGACATATTTCGTTGGTCTTTATATATCTAATAATTCTATCAAAGAAAATAGGCTTTGTCAAAGCCTATTTAAGACCAAGGGCAGAGAGTAACCCCGCAAGTTTTCTTTCCGTTTCAAGATATTCATGAGCAGGAAGAGAATCATAGACAATCCCAGCGCCTGCCTGAAGATAAGCTTTATTACCATTACGAAAAAGACTGCGAATAAGAATAGCAAAATTACAATTACCATTCAGAGAAAAAAAACCAACACTACCAGAATACGGACCTCTCTCATAAGGTTCCAGATTATGAATAATTTTCATGGTTTCAACCTTTGGAGCGCCGGTCACAGTACCCATAGGACTCGAAGCAGCAAGAACATCAAACATATCTCTTTTAGATTCCAATTTGCCAGTAAGCTCGCTTCCAATATGTTGAACATGACTGAGTTTACGAATCTGCATGAGCCGCCTTACCTCAACACTTCCAAATTGACTTACTCTTCCGAGATCGTTTCTCCCCAAATCAACGAGCATCATATGTTCCGCACGTTCTTTTTCACTTTCGAGAAGCTTTTTCGCAATTTCCTCATCTTCTTCCTGATTTAAACCTCTTTTACGAGTCCCCGCCAAAGGAAAATTTTCAATTACTCCATTTTCAAGTCGAACAATAAGCTCGGGACTTGAACCAATAAGTTCACGTTTATCAAAACGCAAATAAAACATATGCGGCGAAGGATTCAACTCACGAAGACGTTCGTAAAAAAAAATACAATCGCCGACTATTTCAAGAAAAATCTTTCGCGAAAGAACAATCTGAAAACTATCACCCTGATAAATGTGTGTAAGAGCTTTTTTAACCATATCTTCAAATTGTTCTTTGGAAGTATCAACCCCAGTCTGAACAACTTGAAACGATGATGACGGAGTTTCACTCATCAAATGTGCGAAAAGTTCCTCACTTCTATCTTCAAGAAGATAAAAATAATGAAGAGTTTGATTTTTTTTATCAAAAACCAGTCCATCGAGATAAAGTCCAAATTCAAAATCAGGAAAATCCCTCTGAGATTTATAAAAATTACCCGGTTCAAAATATTTTGTAGCCTCATAAGTCAAATAACCTACAAGCCCTCCACAAAAACGATCACAAGGAATATGAGCATATTTATGAAGAAAACGGAGAGCAAAATAGGGATTTTCTGTTTCGAAAGTCGTATCATCAACTTGAAGCGCGAAGTCAAAAGCCCTAAAAGTATGATAAGGACGAAAACCAATATAAGAATACCGTGCAAATTGGGAATCCTCTCCAAGAGATTCAAGAAAAAAAACATTTTCATATGCTCGTTTCACTCGTTTAAAAATTTCAAGCACTGGAAGATGAATAGGAAGAGATTTTTCGCGATACACAAGGTCTTGCGGCCGAAAGGGAAGAGAGATCATTTTTTGAGCGGTGATTGGCACTCTTCTTGAACATAACGAGATTCTTCAAAAATACGCACAAAAAGATCAAGAATAAATTGATCGCGAAGTCCATATTTTTTAGCAAAAGTCTTTCTTTTTTTCAGCATGAGAGATTCACGTTTTGGTTGATATACAGGAATATTATTTTTTGCCTTCAAATCACAAATCTTTTGAACAATCTTAATACGTTCCGAAAGAAGACAAATAATCTGAAAATCAACATCATCAATAGTGAGACGAAGGGTAGGAATGTTCATAAAATAATAAAAATACGATCTTATCGTACCAAATTTTACTTGCATATTAAAGAAAAATACACTAGATTAGTCATCGATCCCCTTAAGGGGAAAACACATTATATTGTCAAAAATGAATCAAACTCTCCTGAATGAACTTATACAAAATGCGGTACATTTTGGTCATCGATCAAATAAATGGAATCCAAAAATGCGTCCGTTTATTTATGACAAACGTTACGGCATTCATATTTTTGATCTTACTAAAACCGTCGAGTGTCTGGAAAAAGCCATAAATTATGTAAAAAAAATTACAGGTGAAGGAAAAACAATCCTTTTTGTAAGTACAAAGCCTCAATGCGAGGAAATCATTCAAGAATGTGCTAAAAAATGTGGAATGCCATACGTAACGGAAAGATGGATTTCTGGTTTTTTGACAAATTTTGAAACGATACGAAGAAGAATCCGAGAACTTCGTGAGTTAAAAGAGAAGGACAAAGAGGGTGAGTTTGAAAAATATACGAAAAAAGAAGCTCTTTCATTACGAAAAACCATCGAAAAACTCGAAGCAGCATTAGGAGGAGTAAAGGACCTTCAAAAACTTCCAAATGCTATTTTCGTTGCAGATGCAATGGTTGATAAAATAGCCATCACTGAAGCAAAAAAACTACGAATACCTATCATCGCTATTATCGATACCAATGCAAATCCTTCTCATATCACCTACCCTATTCCAGGAAACGACGATGCTATCAAATCATTAAAATATCTCATTTCGAAAATAAGCGACGCAGTAGGTGCTGTAAAAAAGAAATAAATTGTTTCTCATGGATGGAGAATCAACTACAGAAAATCAAAAAACTACGAAAACAGAAAAAATATGGGCAATACTTTCATATGCCAGTGTTATAGTGATTGTACCTTTAATCCTTAAAAGAAAGAACGCCTTCATACAATTTCATGCAACTCAAGGACTCGGAATGTTTGTACTAAGTTTTATTACCGCTTTTTTGGCACTGTTCATCGAAACGATAAGCTTTCTCATCTTTTTCAGTTTGCTCATCTTAAGCGCTCTCAACATGATAAAAGCTTATCAAGGATTACAATGGAAAATACCAATCGTTTATGATATCGGTCACAAAATTACTCTATTTTTATTTTTTGAAAAATTATGACTATAACGCTCGAACAAATCAAAGAATTGCGTCTTCTTACGGGGATCTCCACAACAGCGTGCAAAAAAGCTTTGGAGGAAGCTAAAGGAGATATGAAAATTGCCATAAAAATTTTACAAAAAAAAGGTGAAACCAAAGCTTTAGATCGAGCACAGAGGGAAACAAAACAAGGAGTAATCAGCTCTTACATTCACACCAATAAAAAAATCGGGACGCTGGTCGATTTAGGATGTGAAACCGATTTTGTCGCAAAAAATGAGGAATTTCAAAACCTTGCTTACAATATCGCCATGCATATCGCTGCCATGGATCCAAAATATATAAAACCTGAAGATGCCAAAGAAGACGATATAAAAAAAGAAAAATATGTATGGAAGGAAGAACTGAAAAACGAAGGAAAACCAGAAAATATTTGGGAAAAAATCTTGGAGGGAAAAGAAAAAAAATATCGTGAAGAATCTTCTCTTCTAACTCAACCGTATGTAAAAAATCAGGAAATTACTATAGAAAAACTCATTCAAGAGTACGTGGTAAAACTCGGCGAAAATATTCGAGTAAACAAATTCGTCAGATTTGCATTATAATGATAAAATCAATGCACCTCAAAGATTATATTACGCAGGAAACATGCAGACTTTTTCATCTATCAAAGAAGCTCTGAAGGATATCTACGAAGGGAAACTTATCATCGTAACAGATGATGAAGATCGTGAAAATGAAGGAGATCTTGTTGGCTGCGCATCAAAAGCAACATCAGAAATGATCAATTTTATGGCGAAATATGGCCGTGGATTGATTTGTTCGCCTATTACGGAAAAAAGAGCCAAAGAACTCGATCTTCCATCTATGGTTCAAAGTAATACCGATAAAAAAGGAACAAATTTTACCATCTCCATTGATGTAAAATCAGGAATCACAACAGGAATTTCTGCCTCTGATAGGGCAAAAACACTTCGTACACTCGCCAATCCAAAATCGAAAGCAAAAGATTTTTCGCGCCCTGGCCATATTTTCCCGCTCATTGGAAAAAAAGGAGGAGTCCTTGTTCGAGCTGGTCACACAGAAGCAGCTCTTGATCTTATGAAATTATGTTGTCTCACAGAAAACGCCATAATTTGTGAAATCATGCGTGATGACGGAAAAATGGCTAAAAAAAGCGATCTTATAAAATTTTCAAAAGATCACAATCTTAAGATCATAACGATAAAAAACCTTATCGAGTATCGAAGAAAAACTGAAAAATTGGTAAAAAAAGAAGTTGATGCCCCTTTTGAAAATAAACACGGAAAATTTACCATTATGGTTTATACCAATAGCATCGATAATCGTGAACACATAGGACTTGTGAAAGGAAATGTTCGTGGGAAAAAAAACGTTCTCGTTCGGGTACATTCAGAATGCATGACAGGAGATGTTTTCGGCTCTATTGCTTGTGATTGTCATCCACAAATTCAAAACGCTATGGGGAAAATAGCACAAGAAAAGTGTGGAGTACTTCTGTATATGAGACAGGAAGGTCGAGGAATTGGTCTCATTAACAAGTTGAAAGCATATAAATTACAAAAAAAAGGCTTAGATACGGTCGAAGCAAACCAAAAGCTAGGATTTAAAGACGATTTGAGAGAATACGGCTTAGGAGCTCAAATTCTCGCAGATATGGGTCTTACAACAATCCATCTCATGACAAATAATCCCAGAAAAATTATAGGTTTAGAAGGCTATGGACTGAAAGTAACCAAAAGAATCCCTTTAGAAATAAAACCAACAGAATCAAACAGAAAATACCTCAATACGAAAAAAGAAAAAATGGGTCATCTCTTAACACATGTCTAGGGACATGCTAAAAAACATGGTTCCGTCACGAAATTTACTTAACTGGAGCGAAAAACGCGAACTCGCGACGAAAGCGTATCAGAAAAAAGACGAAATCTTCATGAAAAAAGCCTTGGCTCTAGCGAAAAAAGGCCTTGGAAAAACATCTCCAAATCCTCCTGTTGGAGCTGTTTTAGTGCAAAATAATAAAATTATCACAACAGGATGGCATAAAAAAGCAGGAGGATTGCATGCGGAAATCAAAGCTATTCAAAGTGCTCAAAAACGCGGTTTAGAGACTTTAGGATCGACTCTGTACCTAAGTTTAAGCCCATGCTGCCATTTCGGAAAAACTGGCCCCTGCACCAAAGCTATTATCGAGGCAGGAATCAAAAAAGTAGTAAGTGGGGTTTTAGATCCAAATCCCCTTTCAAAAGAAACGCCAAAAATTCTCGAAAAACATGGAATAAAATTTTTAAGCGATGTTTTAAAAAAAGAATCAAAAGAAATCATTCGGGGTCATGAAAAATTTATAAAAAAGAAACTCCCATTTGTAACGCTCAAAATAGCCATGAGTCTTAATGGGAAAATTAGTGGACAAAAAAAAAGATATTTAACAAATGAACTTTCAAGAAAATATGTCCATAAACTTCGCAGTCAAAAAGACGCCATTATAACAGGGATTGGAACGATCTTAAAAGATGATCCACATTTGGGGGTGCGTCTCGTTTCAGGGCATGAGCCTCTACGCGTCATCCTCGATTCTTCATTAAAAATTCCCTTGAATGCAAAGGTACTTCGTGATCGAAATGTGCTGATAGTAACAACGAATTCATCACCAAAAGAAAAACAAAAACTCATAAGGGGAAAAACAAATATGATTGTTTACAAGGACGAAATAAAAATAAAAAGACTTCTGAAAAATTTGGGTCAAAGAGGAATCCGCGAAGTTTTGGTTGAAGGAGGAATGAAGATCAATACAACATTTTTCAGTGAAAAAATGTTTGATGAAGCGCTCTTTTTTGTTGCGCCGATAACGATAAAAAAAGGGAAAAATTTCGTGTCAAAAAATGTGAAAAATTTTGACATTTCATTTCATAAAATGAAAACATTTGACAGAGATTTATTGTTTTTTGGTAAATTGAAAAAGAGAATTCAGTCTCTTCCGATAAGTAAAAAAAATCCCTAAAGCGTATCCAAAAAAACCAAGAAAGATAAGAAAAATTAACTCAAAAAAAAGAGCATAAAAATTATGACTCAATGGAAAAAGTGGAACTAAAAAGTTCCTTCCAATAAAAACAAAAAGAATCATCAAAAAACTGGAAAAAAGAAATTTCATACCATCTTTTAAAGGAAAAATCGAAAAAGATGGCAGAAAACGTTTGAGGAAAAGAAACAAAAGAGCTATTTGCAATATTTGAGAAATACTATAAGCAAAAGCAATCCCTTTAACACCAAAAAATAAAACCTTGGTAAAAAAGAGGCTCAGGCTGATATGAGAAAACACTGTAACCATAACAATGACAAGGGGTATAACCGTATTTTTCCATGCGTAAAAAGCTCTCGAAAAAAGCGGAATGAGACTTTGCGCAACAAGGCTTAACCCAAGAATAAAAAGAGTTTGTGAAGTCAAAAAAACGTCTCTCAAAGTAAATTTACCTCCACCCAAAATAAGCTGAGTAACTTCTCGACGCAAAAAAAGAATACCAAAAGTCGCTGGAATAATAAGAAAAAGAATCCATCGAATGTAGCGCTTAAGTTCATCAGCAAAAAAAGGCTCCCTACCTTTATCCGCCAGCTCAGACAAAGTTGAAAAAGAAGAAATAGCCAAAGAAATACCGACAATACCCATGGGAAGAGAATTGAGATTAAAAGCCAAATAAAAAATAGAAATACTTCCTGCAGCTAAAGTCGAACCAATGAGGGTGTCAAAAACAAAAATAAGTTGCATGGCAGAAACACCGATAATACGTGGAACAACAAGTCGAAACATCTCTCTCAAATCTTTTCGTTTAAGATTAAAAAGAAAACGATAACGGTATCCAAGGCTGTAAAGAGAAGGAACTTGAATAAAAAAATGAAAAAATGCGCCAACTGTAACGCCAAAACCAAGACCATAAATGCCAAATCTATCAGTCAAAAAAAGCGCAGCAAAAATGATACTCAAATTATATAAAATCGGAGCGAGAGCGTATGAAAAAAACGTTTTAAAAGTATTTTGAATGCTTTGAGCAATACTGCTGAAAGCAAAAAAAATGGGGCTTAAAAGCATAATTCTTGTCGCATTGACAGAAACAGCTAATTTTTCTGGAGAAAAACCAGGAGTGAGGATTTTCATAACGAAAGGAGCAGCAATAAAAAGAATCACAGAAAGTATAAGCATCAATGAAACAAAAAAGTTCAAAACCGTGTTAGCAAAGGCAAATCCCTCCTCTTTTTGCTCTTTTTGAATATAACCAGTAAAAATTGGCACAAAAGCGCTGGAAACCGCACCGATGATAAGCAGATTATAAAGAAAATCAGGAATCCTAAAAGCCGCAAAATAAGCATCAAGATCATAAATTCCACTGCCTTGCGTCGCACCAAAACGTATAGCAAAAAGATGATCCCTATAGACACCAAGGAGCCTGCTCAAAAATGAGGAAATACCCAGTAAAACAGCCCCTTGAAAAACTTTGCTACGAATCATTTTCTGAAAAATATAATGTAACTATCGCTCATTTTATCATAGGAAAGAAGAAAGCGCTGAGGAAGGCTGTAATTTCTCAAAAATTTGCCATAAGAATCAGGCGGAGCGAAAAGAGGTTTTGTGAGCAGTTACAGAACCTTTCCTTGAAAAGAAAGACAAAAAATGTTACAATTATAAGATTATAACTCAAAAGAAAATTATGAATTTTTTCTCCTTAAGCAATATTTTGAACCTGACTGAAAAGGAATGGCCTCGTGTAATAATAGCTTGGACTATTCGATTTCTCTTCCATACAGGATTCATCATCGGATGGACAACGCTTTTGGCAATGTTTGTAACACGTATCGGAGTTGAGTATCTCCCTTTTCTCTTAATGACAAACGCCGCTTTGATGATTTTAGGAACGATGCTCTACTCCGAGCTTATTCATAGAGTCAATAAAGAACAACTGTTGGTAATAACAACCTTATTTGCAGGAATCACTTTGTACTGCGCAACATTCTTCCCCTATTACAGCAATATTATCTTCTTCGGATTCATTCTCATTGCAGGAGCCATACTCCTTAGCCAACTCAATATTATTATTTCCATCTTCATCGAAGAACTTTTTTCCCCACTCGAAAGCCAACGCACCTTTCCGATTATCGAATCAGCAGAAACCATCGGAGGAATTATCGGAGGTACGATTTTAAGTATTCTCGCTCGTTTTGTATTACCATATAAATTTCTTTTCATTTGGATAATCTTAACACTGCTTATTATTCCTCTTATTTTTAGTTTTCGAAGGTATGCAAAAAAACTCCCTTATCTCGAATTTGAAAAAATAAAAAAAGAAAAAAAAAGCAGCATAGAAAAAATCGCTACAGGATACAAACATATAAAAAATATCCCCTTTCTTAAAGGACTCGTTTTTGTAGTGCTTCTTCAATGGATTTTCGTCAATCTGTTGGAATTTCAATATATAACAGCCATACAGAAAAACTTAATAAACCAGCAAAACTACGAAAGCGCTCTCACTGTAAAGCTTGGGTATTTACACATAATTTTCTCAGGAAGTGCTCTTATTGTTCAACTTTTTGCAGCAAGTAGGATCATGAACGCTCTTGGCATAATCGGAAGTATGATTTTACAACCACTGGTGATGCTTTTCCAGCTCACTGGCCTGACGCTCAAATTTAACGACACAAGGGCCATTATTAGCAAAGCGAGTTTCCAAATTACTAATATCATGTACCAGAATTCTTATCATGCCTCCTATTACAATCTCAATGCCGAAATTCGTGAAAGTGCGAAAGAATTTCTCGAAGGTTTTATAAAACCACTTGGAGCAATGATTGGAATGGGATCTCTTATTGCCCTTGAAAGGGCATATCAAGGAGAAAAACTGAGTTTTTCTATTAATGTTATAATGATGATTCTCACAGTGGCACTTTTAGCGCTTCTCCTTTCTTTACGCGATAAATACAGCGCTGAAGCCAAAAAATTGCTTTCAAGCAAAGAAAACTACTATGAAAAATGTAACGCCATAGAAATTTTAAGCCAAAAAGGGCACTTTGACTCTGGAAAAACCCTAGCTGAAAGTCTGGAAAAAACACAAAAAAATGACACATTGCAAATAAAAATTCTTCGAGCACTTGGACGAATTCAAGACACGAAAACCATACCTGAAATTCTCGATTGCCTTATGAGCAAAAATGAACAAGTGAAAGTAACAACTCTTGAAACACTTGGACAATTCAAAGATCTCGGAAAACATGTCTTTTCTCAAGCTTTCGCAAAATATCGCGTCATTGAGACTCTAAAAAAAATGTTTCAAGAAGAAAAAAGTGAAGAATTAAGAAGTCACATTATTCACGTCCTTGCAAGACTCAATCAGTCAGAAGTTGCTGATTTTATTATTGATACATTAAAAAATACAAAAAATGAAAATATTCAAGCAGATTGTATAGAGGCTTGTGGACTTTTCCATGATCCAAATGCCGCCTATTATATAAAAAATTATTTGCAGTCACCAAACCCAAAAATAATTGCCA
>CAZTVN010000034.1:0-13236 GCA_964617145.1 uncultured Candidatus Peribacteria bacterium | reverse complement strand
GGCAATCGTTAGCTGACCACCCTGACTTCCACCGAGAGTAAAGGTTTGCCCGACAATATTGCCACTTAGAGTTACCGAGACAGCATTAGATTCGATCTTATCAGCGCTTACCAACTCGAAATAGTTTTGATCATTACTTCCAGAGGTTGACATATCAGCAACGACAGTAAGCATGGTCGTATCGCCTGCTGGAATAGTAAAGTTTAAATTATCGAATTTCACTTCGTGAGTATCAATGGTAACGGAATGCCCCGAAGTAAGTCTGTTAGTTCCATTATAAAGATAAACATTAGAGAAGTCTGAACTTGTACCTACTCCTGCTCGATGAAAAATAACTGACTCGAGCACGATATTTTCTTCAGAACTAGCTGTAAAGTTTACATTAAGAAATTTCACAGCAGTCGCTCCAAGGGGAATAGTTCCTCCAGGAATCACATCGCCCAAAGAAACCGTCAGCGCCATTTTCCCTTTAATAGTAGAATAGCTGCTATCGCTATAATTTTGGGTATCTTCACCATCATAGGAATCGCTATAAATGGGAACAGAATAACCATAAACTTCTCCACGAGTCTTAATATCAGAAGGAGAATTTAAATAAACCTGAATACTCGCACCTTCATCAGCATCTCCTGAAATATTCGCATAAATACCAAAAAACTCTTGATGGCCACGGGGAATGATATAGGGAGAATAAAGTTGCAATTCAATAAATCTATCGGAATCTAAAGCCTCATCATACGCAAGATGAGTTAAGAAAGACAGATTGTTGGTTGAATCAGAAGTTTCAGTTTGGGTTGGTTCAATAGTTTCGGCAGATGATCCAGATGGTTCTTCGGTTTCTGTACTTGGAATAACTTTATAGAGTCTAAAACCAGAAATATCATTGAGTCCGATGGTTCCTGAGACTTTAAGAGATATGCTTTTGAAACTTACATCTTCGTGAGAGCCAGTAGTCAAAGAAAATTCAGCAATTTTTGTGTCATATTCACCGACATCATGTTTTGGTATGGTCCCATTTCGAGCAATAGTAAGGCTTCCAACAGAATCTTCAGAAATAGTAAAAACAGAACTTTGAATAGTTTCTAAAAGTTCAACATCAATTTCATTATTGGTAAAAATATCATGCTCAGTCCTGATGTCAAAAAAATGCTGATCGTCAGAACGAGCATTTACATCAACATCTCCTTGAAGAGTAAGGGTTTGTTTTGTTCCCGAAGGAATAATAAAAGACAGATCGCTAAAGCGAACAATATTCCTGACAGGGTCAATAGTAAGCCGAGAAGAAAGGATTTCATCTCCTTTCAAAAGATAAAAATTGGTAAAATCAGAAAGAGTCACTTCATAACTACCATTATGCCCAAATTCAATTTCTGTAACTTCAACATCGCCATTATACCGAGGTGCTTCAAAATCAATTTTCATTAATTCGACACCTTGAGCTCCTTTAGGAATAGTGCTTAAAGAAGGATTGTTTTCATTTAAAGAAACAAAAAGCTGTGGTTCGCCAAATTCAAGTCTTAAAACATTGCTATAAAAGTATTCATTATCTTCGGGAATATAAGTTCCTTGAACATATTCAACAACGAAGTAGTACGTTCCACTCCTTGAGAGCGTGGTAGAGACAGTATGGCGTTGATTATCAGAAGATTCCTCAGTAAATTTGAGTACATCCCATTCATGAACCATATCAATATCAGAGTGATCAAGATATCCAACCATATAGGTCAATCCAGCCTCATTGGTTTGAGAGTATAAAACATTATTAAAGGCAGGAGTAGGGGTGCAGGCATCGCCATTACAATTTTCAGTGCCAGAATAATAGTATCGGATAGTATAGGCATCATATTCGAAATTTTTTGGATCCATCCATGTTAAATACGTCGGTGCTTGAGAATAAGTCGTTGTTTCATCGGAAACAAAAAAGCTGTCGGTCACAACAATATTATCATTAACGAAACGAGTAGTTTTTTCTAAAGAATTATTCATCTCATCAGATTCTTCGACTTGAGACTCGGCATCAACAGTCGCGGTAAAAAGGTGAGGATTGTTCCGCAACTTAAACTCTCTTATTTTATAAGGAAGGCGAAGAGTAACCATACTTTCTTCTTGTGGATCAAGGATGCTATCTCCTTCAGTAGGAAATTCTCCGCCAAAAGTTACATGATCTTCCCAATCTTTTTGATCGGAAAGAGTGATAAGAAAAGGAGTTACCGAAGCATCAACAGAGCCTTCACCAATATTTTTAATAGTCACATCAACAAAAACATCATCGGTCACAGAAAGTATTTTTTTCTCAAAAGAAATTTGAGTCACAATAAGGTCTGGCAATTTAGGCTTAGGTTCCAATTGAATATTCAAAGTAGTATCTCCATAAAGAGTAAAGCGAGTAGTATAAGAGATATAATCCTCTTTCTCAGCTCGTATCACTTGAGAATTATCAGCCTGTGGAACGCGTAAACTATAGCGCCCATTACTATCAGACACGGCTTGAATCTGACTTGTTTCGCTATACACCGTAACCCCACTTAAAACCTGACGAGTGGTTTTATCCGTTACTTTTCCTGAAATGTTGTAACAGCTTCGGCTACAAGAAGCCAAATTTAGATTCCTAGAAAGCGCGCTACCTACGCCGGGATTGCCCAAAATAATCCCAAAAAGAAGTAGGAAAGAGAAAAGTTTTTTACTCATATGGATGTGTTAAGGTTATGAAAAATTAAATAAGTTGAGAAAAAGAATGAAGTATATATATAAGGCATCCACTATAAATAAAAAACGAAAAAAAACAAATGAAAAACCGCCACACGCGCATATTTTATCATTAAAATATAAAGTATCTCTATAAAGTAAGTCGCTTTGGGTTACATATGGTTTCGTCCCTTGTTTACCTCACCTGACCCCCACAGGCCTGTCAGACGTGTGGGCAGGTAACCGAAATATACAACCGAAGTCTGGAAATTTCAGGAGTAAGGATGTTTTTTGTCCTTAAAGTAGTTCAAGATTTTTAAGAATAAGCGTATTATTCGGGTCAAGTTTCAAAGCTTTTTCGTAGTAGCTTCGAGCCGTTTTCGCATCTCCTTGAGCGCCATAAATAACTCCATAAGTTGTCAAACTCTCAATATTTTCTTCGGAGAAATCGAGATAGTAGAGAGCTTTTTCGATATTCCCTGTTTGAAAGTAAGCGCGGGCAAGGAAGAGAAATACGCGAGAAAAATGAGGATTAAGTTTAAAAAAAATACGGTATTTTTCACGTTCTTCATGTGTTTTTTGTTCGATGGTAAATTTCCATTGCCAATAAGGAGGGCTGATAGTTAAAAGATATTTATATTGTTTGATAGCCCCCTCGTAATCTTGCGCAGTATAAAGACTATCCCCATAAAACTGCGAGATGTCAGGAAAGCTAGGCGCCAGAATCTTCGCCTGCTCAAAAGATGAAAAAGCTGATTTGAAAAAGTTTTTATCAAAATAGAAGGCAAGCTCAGTATAGGTTCGGCCACGCAGAAGATAGGGATTATAATCTCGAGGTGTCCTATTTTCTATTTCATCAAGAACAGAAAGCGCTTTCTGTAAGTATTCATATTTTTTTTGAAGAGAAACATTAAGAGATCCTTCAATTAAAGCATGCACAAAATAAAAATCATAAAAAGATTGCCCAAAGCTTAAAACAGAAGCTTTATCATAAAAAGCGAGAGTCTGATCTTTTGGACCCTGTATTTGCATTATGGCATTGGCATTTTTAAAAAAAAGATCAGCTTTTATATTTCGAAGATCGATGAAGAGAAGAAAAAAAACTAAAAAAGGAAGAATAAGAAAAGGAAGAATAAGAAAAGGAAGAAAACGTATACCGTTAAGAGAATATCGACGAGAAGAATCTCCAATAAAAATAAGAAGAAGAGCAATAAAAAAGAAGAAAAAAACAAGATCAGTTAAAGTAAAAAAACTAAATTGAAGAGATGTGATAAGCCCGATGAGCCCGACAAAAATGCCTAAAATCAAAAATCGATAAGGAGAGTTAAAATAAGAAAAACGAAAAAAGCGAAAAAGTAAACGAGCAAGAAAGAAGAGCATCAAAATAAAAACAAAAATTCCAAAAAATCCCATTTGAAGACCGATATCCAGAAAAAGCTGATGAGCTCTATCAGCGGTTGCGGTAAATTCCTCAAATTCAAGAAATTTCGGTGTTTGAAATTGAGGAAAAGTAAGATAAAAGGTTTCAAGTCCATGGCCAAATATCGGCCTTGCGGTAATGATTTTTAGAGCCACAGGCCAAAGAAGGAGCCGGGTTTGCAGAGATCGAAGGTTTTGAGCGGATATCGTAAGCCGCGATATTAAAGAGCTTTCACGCACTAGGGTTGTATCTTTTGACCATTGAAGTGTAATAAAGGAAAGACTTATGAGTACAAAAACACAAAAAAGACTCGTAAAAATGATCTTTCTAGCAGAAAACTTTTTATAAAATATAATCCATGTCGCAAAGAGAAAGAATATTTCAATAAGAAGACCCAAAAACGATGCTCGACTTCCGCTAAAGAAAAGAGCAAGTAATTGAAAAATGAGAGTGAAAGAGTAAAAAATTTTTAAAAACGATTTTGATGAAGTTATACTAAAAAGAAAAGTAATGGGAATAAGAATAACAAGGTATTGAGCGAGAAAATTGGGTTGTCCGAGAGTGCTAAAAACTCGTCCGACAAATGCTTCGCTTTTCCAAAAAGGGAATGGATCGAGTGAAAAATGTTGGGAAACTCCATAAAAAGCAACGAAGAAACTCCCCAAAATAGAAATTTGAATCAGTTTTTGAGCGCGCTTGGCATCAAATGAATACAAAATAAGGAAAAAGAAAAGAAAAAGACTTGTCCATGTCAGAAATCCTTGAAGGCGAAAATAAGAACCAAAAAAGCTGACAAAAAAGCTTTGTGAAAAAATGGTAGAAAGTATGATAACAAGAAAAAAAGCCACGAAGGAAAGAAAAAATCCGCGATCGAAAGATACATGAAGAAAAAATCCGCGATCCTGAAAAATTTTTATCGCCACAATGATAAAACTCAAAAATAGAACGCCGTGAAAAAGAGCAAGCTTCGGAAGTTCAAAAACGTTATTCGAATAAGGGAAAAAAGTTAGGGGAAGAAGAAATACAAAAACAGAAGATACATATTGTAAAAGCCGCAAAAAAGTATCCCTTGTTTTAGCTTGTTCTTCCATTACAATGATTTCGAATTAGGAAAGCATGACTAAAAAACTATACCATATTGAAATTTTTATGCCGAAATTTCTTATAAAAGGGGGAAAAGCGCTTCAAGGAGAGGTACTCGTTTCAGGTTCAAAAAACGCAGCACTGCCGATCTTGGCCGCAACACTCTTAACCACTGAGCCTTGCATCATTAAAAACCTGCCAGATATTGCTGATACGATGAGCATGCTTGAACTTCTCAAAAGTCTTGGCGCAAGAGTGAAATATGCAAACAATACTGCCATCATCCATGCAGAAAAAATTAAAAAAATACCAATAAACGACCCAGTTGTTAAAAAAATGCGCGCCTCAATTCTTCTTATAGGCCCACTTCTTGCCCGCCAAGGTGAGGCAAATATTGATTTTCCAGGAGGATGTGTTTTGGGTAAAAGGTCGGTAAATGCGCACCTTCATGCTTTATACAAACTCGGTTATGATGTAAAAGAAAGTAATAGCCATCTCAATCTCAAAAAAAGTAAAAGAGGCGCAGAAAAACATGTGGTGATGACGGAAATGAGTGTGACGGCAACAGAAAACGCGATTATGGCCGCAGTCTTGGGAGATGAAGAAATAACGATACATCTTGCCGCCTGCGAACCTCATGTACAAGACCTCTGCCGCTTTCTCAACAAAATGGGCGCAAGAATAAAAGGAATTGGGACACACACGCTTATCATTCAAGGAGTAAAGCGATTAAAAGGCACAACATACCATATTATCTCTGATTATTTAGAAGCCGGAACGCTCGCCCTCGCAGCCGTTTTAACGAGAGGGAATGTCACGATAAAAGGGGTACAAACCGATCAACTCCACGCTTTTTGGAATATGCTAAAAAAAGTCGGCGCTTCTTTTACTTTGAAACCGATGGAGGCGGTATTTTCGCCATCAAACGGCTTTAAAGCGGTAGAAAAACTTCGTACAGCCGTGTATCCGAGCTTTCCAACAGATTTGCAGGCTCCTTTTGCCATCCTTCTAACACAAGCGCAAGGAGAAAGTTTTATTTTTGAAACTCTTTTTGATGGCCGACTTAACTATCTTTTTGAATTGGAAAAAATGGGAGCGAAAATCGAAATCTTAAATCCTCATCAGGCGAAAATCATAGGCGAAACGCCTCTCAAAGGGGTCCCGGTAGCAAGTTGCGATATTCGAGCAGGGACAGCAATGGTTTTGGCAGCCCTCATAGCCAAAGGAGAAACGGAAATTTCAAACATTTACTATATCGACCGAGGATACGAAAAATTGGATGAAAAATTGAGAAAATTAGGCGCGGATATTACAAGAATTGACTACATGTGAGATTTGCGTTTCAAACAAATCCCTTTATGAGCTATATGAGAGAAAACCGTTCCGAAGTGAAGTTAAGGAGGCGCTGAAAAATGAAAGAAAATCAAAGATTTTTTACGCGATTCGAGTATTTCCCTTGTTTAACTGTTTTTATGTCGATGACTCCATCCTCCGCGATATCTATCGTAACTCGCAAATCAAGATCATTGCGAAATATTGTAATTCCCATAGATGCAAATCGATCGAGTGTCTCCGTATGAGGATGATGATATCGATTCCCGAATCCCGCTTGAATAACGGCATATTCAGGAGAGATGGCCTGAAGAAAATCAGAGGAAGAACTGCTTTTACTGCCATGATGGCCGACTTTCAAGATGTCGGCATCAAGTCGGCCGTGGTAGTCGTTTAAAAGTAGATTTTCCACCTCAATTTCAGCGTCACCACTTAAAAAAATTGATCGATTTTGATATCGGACGTTCATAACAATCGAAGAATTATTAATCTCAGCGATAGTTTCTCCTGCAATACTCTTAAAAGGATAGAGAATATCAAAAAAAACTTCATTCTGAAAAGAAAAATCGAGGTCGGCTTTGGCGATATAGAGAGGTATATGTTGAGTTCGTATTCGGTCAAGAAATTCTTGATAAAGACGGCTTTCATAGGAAACACCGGTCATAAGGATGTTGCGAACATCATAACGTTCAATAACAGAAATAAGCCCATTAATATGATCGGCATGGGGATGAGTAAGAACAACAAGATCAAGCGTCCTTTCAAAAAAAGGAAGAACTTCCCCGAGTTCAGAAAGAACGCGATCATCAGGCCCTCCGTCAATGAGAATCGTATGATATGAAGGCGTAAAAATAAAAATAGAATCCCCCTGCCCAATATTCAAAAAAGAAACACGAAGCCTGCCATGAGGAAGACGGGATAAAAAAAGAATGAGTATAACGATGCCGCAAAAAACAGAAACACAATAGATAGGCCAAAAACGCTCTTTGATAATTTTAAGCAAATGCATGTCGATTTATTTAGGAGGGTCTGAAAAACTATGTTACTGAACGAAAATTACAAATTTCGAGCGAAAACTTTGAAGGCCGACGAAACTGTATCAGGTATAGATACGGTGAGGAGGCCTGAAAAATTTGCAGCCGAAATTTGTAATTTGTAGTAGGAAGATAGTTTTTCAGACCCTCCTTTATGCACTTTCTTAAAACCCTACATGCCAAAGATAAAATTTTTCTAAAAAAAAAGTTAAAAAACCTTGATAAAAGCTCTCCTTCGCATAAGCATAAAAAGAAAAGCCAAAGCCAAAGAAGCGAAAAGGAGGATAAATGGAGAAGGTCCAGTCACGGGAAGTTCGCAACCGCCTCGGCAGAAAGCCGTAGTAACTCCACTATTTTCATTCCCAGCATTATCTCTCGCCGTGACTTTGAAAGTGTAGTTAAGATCGGGGTCCAAAGCCTTAGTATAGGTTGTGGTGCTAGCAGAAACGACTTCTCCAAGACCATAACTTTTTCCGCCATTTGTACTCAAGTACACAACATAAGAAGCAAGATCAGAAGCAGAATTTTCAGAAGCTTTCCATGTCAAGGTAGCAACATTTTCTTCAACTTTTACAATCAAGTTTGTGACACCTTCAGGAGGCGTACGGTCTTGATCTGCCTCGGTTTTAGTTGCGTAAGTAAAAGAAGCCGTAGAACTTCCAGGATCGCTTGAAATCATATTGCCGGTCGCATCAGTAACATTGCGTACCATAACAACATAAGAGGTTCCAGAAATTTGCTCTTCGGTAGTTAAAACAACACTTTTACTGTCACTACTCAAAGAAGCGCTATAGACGGAAAGGCTTTGAGTTGAGGCATCTTCTTCAGTAATGGTAAAAAGGCTATCAGCTGCTCCGTCAATCACAACAGCTTCTGAAAAGAGGATTTCAACTTGAGTAGAAGAAATGGACGAAGCCGTAATAATAGTCGGTGCGGTCGTATCAGCTTGAGGCACTCCCGTGCCAGAATCGCCAGTATTAGGAGTTGGTTCTTGAGATACAGCTTTGCCAATAAACTGGGCGGTATCAGATTCTCCACTTTCAATAGGATTGCCAGCGAGATCCTCGACTTCAATACCAACCGTTAAAAGGTATTCCGTACCATCTTCTTGGGGATCAGTAGTGAGAAGTACGGTTTTTCCCGTTGAATCTTCGGGATCGATTTCAGCCTTGCCAACTTTAAGAACTTCACTGGTAACAATAACTTCAATAGTAAAAGCTTCTTCTGCCTTTGTCTGAGGAAGAGTAACGGCTTCAGAAAATTCAACGACAACCTGAGTATTGCTAAGAGATTGAGATTTACTGACAGTTGGAGCAACAGAATCAGTCGCAGTAGCTTTGGGTGTGGCATTCGCTTCAAAACTGTAATTGACCGATTCATTACCGGCGCTGTCATAGGCCGTAACAGCAAAATAATACGTTTTGCCGTTCGTAAGAGCCGTAACAGTATATTGAAGAACATTTCCAACATCTTGAGAAGTATCATAGCTTTGGGCAGTATCCTGAACCGATTCATCACCATAATAGAGTTTATACCCTTTAGTATCGCTTGCATCGGGAGAAACTGACCACTTCACCGTCACTTGACCATTCCCAGGAATGACTTCGGTGATATCAGGTTCGGTCGGAGGAGTGATGTCCGCCGCCGCAAGGGCAAGAGGACTGGAAAAAAGAAGCATCGATACAGCGATAACGAAAGAAAGAAACTTATTCATACGAGACGATTGAAATGATAATCATATTAGTATAACAAATCTTCGAAACAATATCAAATGCTTTTGCGGGTGAAAGTTCTAAAATAAAGTCGACCACTTGCTAGTTTCAAGCACCCCTCAAGGGCGATGAGCAAGTTAAGAGGCGGGACAAATTTCCACCTAAGAAGTTACGGGTAAGATAAATTTTCCCTTTTGCAGCCGAAATAGTAAAATTGCACTAGATGGCATGTTTTTCAACACTTCTCTAAGATGAGGGTGTTTGTCCAAGTAAACGACTCGAAAACCTTCCCACAATATCATTAATCTCCTTCATATCTTTTGGAGAAAAAATCTCTTCTACGAGACCATCCCGCATAGGAGTAGTAAGTCCTAAAATGCGTGGATCATTTTCATGAGTAGCAGCAGTTTTTTTTGTTAAAAGAGAAAGGAGGTTTTGAGCAAATCTAGCAGGAGGAGGTTTAGAGAAATAAGCATCAAGCTCCCCTCCTTGCAAAAGATTTTGAATGACTTTTTGATCAAAATTCCCACCCGAAAGCAAAATAGTCACGGCTCGATTTGTGATCCCCGTGACATCTTCAACGGTTCTGGCAAGACAAACAAGCGCGGGACCATCGAAACAAAAATTATCAGGCGACAGTTCCCCCCGAGCTATTTGATTTAGGATATTAAGATCTGGCTGTTTGCCATCTCCATGAAGCTGGTAATCAGTGATAAGAAGACGAGGACCAGCAGCGTTGCTAAATCCACCAGGTTCTTTGTCAATCAAAAGATGAGCGGCTTCAATGCCAGTCGCAGCAGATTGAAAAGTATGAGGAATGCCAGATCCACCTAATGCTCTTAAAAAAAGATTTCTGAGATTAGCTTCATCATCAACAAAAAGAACGTGTGGGTCAGAATCAGGTATTTGAGGTATTTCTAAAGATGATTCTGGAGGCATAGCATAGGAGGATTAAGGGTAAATATTTTAAAGATGTTCCAAAGATATATACTTTTTAAGTTTTGTCAAGTAAAAACAGTACGCTTAAGCGCTTCAAAGCCATCATAATAGGCTCATGATTGTTGCTATTATTCTTGCCGCAGGCGAAAGCAAGCGCTTCAAAAACAAACTTTTTTTTAAAGTATATTCGCATCCTCTACTCTTTTATACGCTTACAGCCTTCGAAAAACATGGTTTGATTAATCAAATCATGGTTGTGGCGCATAAGAAAAACAAAAATGAGGTCAAAAAAATAGTAGAAAAATACGGGTTGTCAAAAATAAAATGTATAGTCGATGGCGGAAAAACGAGACAAGAAAGCCTCAAAAAAGCCATAAATTTTTTAGAAAAACAAAAAATAAAGCTCAATCGCGCCAAGCTCGACCTCGCCGAGTCCGATCACGCCAAGTCATCTCGCACTGATCCATCTTTCGTGGTCATCCATAATGGAGCCAATCCCCTCGTGCAAGATCAAGAAATAGAAAGAGTAATAAAAGCGGCAAAAAAGTATGGAGCGGCAGCCGTGGCTCAATGCCTCACCGATACCATAAAAATACAAGAAAAAGGATTCGTGCAAAAAACTCTGGACAGAGAAAAACTTGTCAGAATGCAAACTCCCCAAGCCATACGTTTTGATTGGCTTAAAAAGGCTTTAAAAAAAGCCGAGAAAGATGGTTTTACGGGAACGGACGACGTAAGCCTCATAGAAAACATCGGCAAAAAGGTGAAAATCGTGGAAGCGAGCGAAACCAATATAAAAGTCACATACGAAAATGACCTCGCGATAATCAAAGAAGTATTAAAAAAAAATGGTCATTTGTATTTGCAGCCGAAAACATATTTTTCAAACAAACTTAAACTGAAAATCCCAAACATAAGAAAAAGTCAGTACCATATCGGCATAGGTGAAGACAGTCACGCATACGAGACAAAAAAAGGCCTGTCGCTTGGTGGAGTTTTTTTCAAAGAATACAACAAGCTTAAAGCAAATTCCGATGGAGATGTGATCCTGCATGCAATTTTTAACGCACTATCGTCAGCGATTTCATGTCCATCGTTAGGAAAAACGGCAGATGATATGTGTAAAAAAAACATAAAAAAGAGTGAGGAATATTTAAAAATAATCTTAAAAGAATATTCGCAAAAAAAATGCAAAGTCGAATATCTTTCACTTTCCATCATAGCAGATAAGCCAAAAATCGACCCCTTAGCCAATCGTTTAAAAATCAGTCTCGCAAAAATCCTCAACATCGAAAAAACCAATATCGGTATAACCGCAACAAGCGGAGAAGGATTAATTTCCTATAAAAAAGGAATGAAATGTACGGCCATAATACTCATGAAAAAAAAAGATGATTCAGATTAAAGCTCATGCAAAAATCAATCTCGCCCTCGACATTCTCGGGAAAAATGAAAAAGAGGGTTATCACGAACTTCAAACCGTTTTTACCACAATTCCACTCTATGACGAGTTAACGATCGAAGAGAAATCTCAAGACTCAATCGAAATCGATTGGAAGCCGCTTCATTTTAATCTCACAAATCAAAAAATGGGGACGCATATTATCATAAATCCCAATGAATTTTTGCTCGATGAAAGCGCTTTTTTACCGAAACCAAATATCGAAGAAAATACCGCCTACAAAGCGGCAAAACTCATAAAGAGAGAATTTCACATCGATAAAGGAGTAAAAATAAAAATAAAAAAAAATATTCCCATGCGGTCAGGCCTTGGAGGAGGGAGTAGCAATGCGGCAGCGGTACTGAAAGCGCTCAATATACTCTGGAATCTTGGACTAAACCCAACAAGATTACAAAGTCTCGGCAAGAAAATTTCAAAAGACGTTCCTTTTTTTATAGAGGAAGGGACGGCACTTGGAACGCATTTTGGAGAGGAAATAGAAATCCTTCCAAACCTTGACCTCCGCGTACATCTCTATCACACGGCAATCGAAATTCATACTCACGAAGCGTTTAACGATATTGATATTCAAAAATGCGGACAAAAACGCAAAATTACTCAAGAACTCGTCGAAAGATTGAAAAAGCGACAAACCGATGATATTTCACAATTTTTTCACAACGATTTTGAGCCCACAATATTCAAAAAATTTCCGATTTTGCACGATTATAGAAAAATTTTATACGAAAAAGGAGCCATCTACAGCGGCATATCAGGATCAGGTGGTATACTTTTCGGTGTATCTTAAAGAGCAGGCCGTCTTTTTAAAAGGCAGAAAAATTTTTCTTTGTAAATTGACTTTCTGCCGATATTTATATATCATTTGTTTAGAAACAAAATGAAAAAGTACCTCTAGAGATTTTGTCCTTTAGCGGTGCTTTTTCACTATATACCCAAGTTTGTATCGTAAGTTATCCATAAAAACGATTTTTTCCTTTGCAGATTTTTTTAACAACATAGAACATGTTTTTACATAAGGACTCATAACCAATTTTAGTTTGTTGTGTTCATATAAATATTTAACCAAAGAATAAAAATCCCCATCGCTCGTTACGATGACTGCTTTATCAAAATTGTTATATTCAATCATTGTTTGAAGTACCAAATCCGCATCTACATTTCCTTTTACTTTTCCATTTTTGTCGCGAAGGACGGGTTTAAAAATTAAAATATATCCTGCTTTTTGTAAGGAAGCATACAAATCCTGATTTTGCTGAATGTAGCCGATAAAAAGATATACTGTAGAAACACCGTATTTCTCGTGGAGATAAACTCTGAATTTTTTGAAATCCAAATTCCAACCAAGGCTTTGAATCCCTAAATTAAAATTTTGGCTGTCAATAAAAGCATAATTGTTCTTGTGTTGCTTCATAGATTGAACGATTACGACTATCGCTCATAAATTTTCCCTATTCTATCTTTACCCCTTATAAATAAATTTATCAAATATTCAATTGCTTTCAAACGCAACTGCACACAAGGAATCAACGGGGGTAAAAAAGCGGGCGGGGCTTTCCCTTAAGGACATTG
>CAZTVN010000033.1:0-13564 GCA_964617145.1 uncultured Candidatus Peribacteria bacterium | reverse complement strand
TAATCGGGCTTAATCCCACGGCTTGACGCATAATGATCGGCACGAGGATATTATTTTCGAGTTCTTGGATAATGACATAGGTAATAAGCACCCAAAGTGCGAGGAAAGGGGATTCATTGAGAGCTATGAGAAGCGCCGGAATTGCTGCCATTATTGGTCCTATATAAGGGATAAATTCCGTTATAGCTGCTATCATTCCGAGTGTTGCGGCGTATTCGACTCCAAGGATGAGAAGACCGATCGTGACCAAAATTCCTATGGAAAGTGATAGAACGACTTGTCCACGAAGCCATGCGCCAATTTTAATTTTTACCGCGTCTGTTTTTGCGATGATGTAATTTTCGTGACGGGCTGGGAAAAGTGATCGAATAAAGTTATTGAGTCCTTTTTGCTCGAGCGTCATGAAAAAGGTAATAACGAGCACTAAAATAACGTTAAATATTCCGTTGAAAACGAATTTTAGCGCATTCCAAGCGTTTCCTGCGACATCTTGGAGGCGTTCCCCAATTTTTAAAAGGGCGGTTTTGACACCTTCAATCAATGTTTGACGATCAGCGCTTTCAAGAAATTGAGAAATGAGAGGTTTGATTTTGTCGATGAATGGCAGATCGCTTTTTCCATTTTGAGTGAGATTATTGACAAGTTCTCCAACGCGACTGGAAAGTTCAATAATTTGACTCGCAACAAGGGGAATAAAATTTGAAATGAAGATCGCGAGAACGGTAAAAATAATCAGATAAATGAGAATAATGCTGATTCCTCTTGGGATGTGTTTTTTTTCAAGATTGTCTACGGTTGGATCGAGAGCCGCTGAAAACAGCAGTGCTACAAAGAAAATAAGGATAATATCACGTATTTCGTAAATAAATTCCGCAAGCACAAAAAAGAGAATTACAACCAGAGTTGCTTTGGCTACACTGATTGTTGAAATCTCTATGAGTGTTTTTTCTTGTTTTCCATGGGAAATTTTATCTATGAGCTGTCCTATCTCATCTTCGGCACGTTTTTCTTTAAGATTATGAATTTTTTCCTTCCATTGTTTACTAAATTCATTTAATGATTTTTGTGTTTCTTTTACGAGCTCTTTGAGATTTTTTTTCATTTTTCTTTTTTTAAGAGCTATTTTTTATCTTAGCTCGATTTTTTTGAAAAAGGAAATATTTTAATTTATTGGTATTGATTGTAATGAATTTACGAGCTAATAGCAATTTGAATTACATTAATGATGATCCAAGAGAGAGTGACAATGACGAGTCCGAAAATCGCATTCATGACGGTTTTTTTGCCTTTTTCCTTCTCATCGCTGATGCCTGACATGGCGTACTGGAAACCGCCGATAACGATAAAAAGCACGCAAAGCACTCCAGCAAAACCTACGATCACCTCAATGAGGTAGACGAGAAAGTAGGGGAGCATAAAGAGTCGTATTCGGCCGGTAATGACAGCGCAGGCGAGGGTTTGGTCTCGGTTGGCCTTGTCTTTTAAGTTAGTTTTGGTATCTGCTTCTGTAAAGTCAATGAGATACGCTTCGCAAGTTGTATAATTCATGCTTGGTGGTGGCTTGGGAATGATCGTTTGAGCGTATACCGGTAAAGCTCCAAAAAATGCTGTAAAAAGTAGCGAAATAAAAAATAGTGAGATTATAGATCCCCGTTTTGCATGGGCATCATTTTTCTTTTTCCTTAACATTTTTGTGTTGATTGAAGAAAGGATATTTTTGTATATGAACTTTTATCTTTTCATTATACCCGAAAAAGCCTTTTTACTCAATTAAAAATGTAGGGGGTTTCATAGTTTTGATTATGTGAAAAGAAAAAAGTTGGAAAAATTTTTCCTTAAAATCTGTACTCAAATTATTCAAACAAATATCGCTCTGCCGAGGCGTATCATTGTTGCTCCCTCTTGTAAGGCAATTATGTAATCATTACTCATTCCCATTGATAATTCTTCCATTTTGATACCAGGAATTTCAAGAGATTTGATTGTTGCAAAGAGTTTATAGAATTTTTTGAATGTTTCTGCTGTTTCTTCGCTGTTTTGCGTTCGTTTTCCGATGGTCATGAGTCCTCGTACCTGAATATTTTTTCGTTTGCTTAAGTTTAAAAGTATTTCTTTCACATCCTTTGGATGGCATCCATATTTTGTTTCATCAAGGGCGATATTGACCTGGATGAGTATTTCCATAATTTTTCCTGATTTTTGAGCATCTCTATCTATTTTTTCTCCAAGCCTCAAACTATCCACTGACTCGATCATATCAAAGAGTGTGATCGCATCATGAATTTTATTGCTTTGCAGATGGCCTATGAAATGTTTTTTGATTTTGGATCGTTTTGCTTCGTGTGATAGAAATAGAAGTTTTTGTTTTGCCTCCTGTACTCGATTTTCTCCGATACATCTTATCCCTGACTGTATTGCTTGAGCGACCTCTTCTTTGGATCTATTTTTTGTTACTGCGATGATTTTCACTTTTTCAGGATACGGAGAATGTTTTTTTATATTTTGTTGGATTTTTTCGATATTAAAGGCAATTTTCGTCATTTTTATTTGATTGAAAGTGCTTTTATTGTAATATGGAAAGAGTCAAAGTACGATTTTTTATTCTCTATGCTTCCAGTTGTCGCCATTATTGGGCGACCAAATACCGGCAAATCGACGCTTTTTAATAAGCTTATAGGCAAACGTTACGCTATAGAATCTGAAATTTCCGGAACTACACGGGATCGCATTTATCATACCATGAAAGTGAGAGATTTTGAAGTTATGCTTGTTGATACGGGTGGATTGGTTTTTGATGAACTTGATGATATTGAGGAAGATATTTTTTCTCAGACGCAAATAGCTGTTGATGAAGCCGATATCATCCTTTTTGTTATTGATGTGCGTCAAGAACTCACATCGAGCGATTTTACTGCGGCTGATTTGCTTCGGAAATCGAATAAGGCTTGTTTTCTTATTGCCAATAAATGTGATCATGCCAATATTCTTGACCGATCCTTTAACCTTTATGAACTCGGTTTTGGTGAACCCATTCAGATTTCCGCTATTCAAAATATCGGTCTTGAGCATATTGACTCTATTTTATTTGATAAGCTTGGGAATCTTGGATTTAAGCCTCAAAAAAACCTTTCTCCTTCTTCAGGTATTCATATTGGTTTTTTTGGTAAACCGAATGTTGGGAAATCTTCTCTGGTGAATTCTTTTTTGAATGAACATAAGCTTCTCGTTTCTGATGTTCCTGGAACTACTCGTGATACCACGGACACCCCAATAGAATACAATGGAACGGTTTTTAATCTTATTGATACCGCTGGTCTTCGGAGAAAAAGCACTATTACGAAGAAACTTGAACGATACAGTGTTTTGAAGAGTTTTGATGCCATTACAAGGTGTGACATCGCGCTTCTTATTATGGATTATTTAAGCGGAATTTCTCATCAAGATTTGGCTATCAGTCATTATATCCTTGAAGAAGGAAAAGGCCTTATCATTGTCATTAATAAATCTGATCTTATGCAAGAAGATGATGATGAGCAGATTCAATGGATTTCGAGTTTAAAAAGACGTTTTCAATATGTTCCATGGGCGCCGGTTATTTTTGTTTCCGCGTTAACGAAAAAAAATATCCATATTTTGCTTGATCTTGTAAAAGAAATTTATGAGGAGCGACAAAAGCGTATTAAAATTTCTGAATTCAATGCTTTTATTGAAAAAATTAAATATGAACATGAACCAAAAAGAAATTTCGGGGTAAAACAGAAGATTTATTATGCTTCGCAGATTGGCTCGTCCCCACCGCATTTTGTGTTTATTGTGAGCGACCGAGACAGTATTCATTTTTCTTATAAACGGTATATTGAAAATCGGTTGAGGGAAAAATACGGATTTAGAGGAACGGCTATTCGTCTTGATTTTCGCAATAAAAAAGCTAAGGAGGCCTGAAAAATTTGCAGCCGAAATTTGTCATTTTCGCTACTCTATTACCCCATGTAGGTTTTTTTATAAAGCTTTTTTAGCGATTCTTCCCATTTTTTTTGGAATTCTTCGCGTCGATCTTTGTCGTGAAATTTGAGGATGTTGTCTTCAATAACGACAAAAGGAAATGTTTTGTTTAATTTTTTTGCTTTTTTTTCAGCTCTTTTTTTCATCCAAGCTTTTAATCCTTTTTCAATGAGAAAGCCAAAAAAGATTTTTATTATGAATTCGAATATTTTTTGGATAGCGAAAAGGGGATTTATCTCGATTTCGTCGTTTTTGATGGAGAGGTGAAGATTGTGATTGCCTGACAGGTTGGCAGGTGACGAAATCAGATTTTTTAGGTGGTCATGAGGACAATCAAAATAGTCTTTCAGCCATTTTTCGTTTGCTTCCAAAAATTTTTGGTATGTTTTCTGTCCAAAAAGCGGTTTCAGCGTTCTCATCCAATAGGCAAGGTAAATATCTTGAGGAGAAAGAACAATTTTTTCGAGATTTAAATGATTTTCATTTATGAAAAAACTTAAACAAAATCGACCGTAAACGTGTTTTCCGTGCCTGCGAACTCCAGAGATATGCAAAAGAAACGTAACCAAAAAACGTGCTAAGAAGAGATAATTTCGATCGGTTATGACGAAAAGATCGATATCACTTTTTCCTGAAGCATTGTTATAGGCGAGGTTGTTGCATACCGCAACGAGACGAACAAAAGGAACAACAGAAAGGATAGAGCCAAAAAATTGTATTTTTTTCCATAATTTTTTTGAACGAATTTCTCGTTCTTGACGAATGGTAATGATATTTTCGCGATCTTTTAAGGTGTAATAATTGTTGACTTTACGGAGGGAGGCATACACATTTTCTCGCTTCAAGGAATAAAGGCGCTCGAAAATGGTATGCCTCCCTCCGTAAAACGTCTTTTTGTATCTTAAAAGATATGCTTTGAGTTCTTCTTCTTTTAAAGGAAAATCGAAGAGGTCGAAATAGGCGACTGTTCCTATAATTGCTTTCTCAAAAGTATCTATTTTTTGTCTTTCTAAAAATTTTTTCATGCTTTAAGGAGCTGCTGAAAAACATAATATCATACCGAAATTTTACCATTTTGAGCGAAAGATGTGAAAGAAGATGAGAGATTTGCGTTTCAAGCAAATCCCTACTAAGAGACGAAGGCTATTCATCCGAAGATACTTTGATCCGCTTTGAACATTTTGAAGCCGAAGGGGTATTTTATTTTTTAGAGGCATCTTTCATCATTTCTTCGAATCTTTTATACTTTGAACTGCATTATGACCAAAATTCAATCAAATAAGCGAATTTCCAAGATTTTGTCTCAGATTTCTGAAGGACCTGGTGTCTATAAATTTATCGATAAGAGTGGGAAAGTTCTTTATGTAGGCAAAGCAAAAAATCTCAAAAAACGTGTTCGGAGTTATTTTGGCAAGCTACTTTCCACTCGACTTGCAAAGCTTATTGGCTCTACAGATGATATCAGTTATATCGAAGTAGGAAGTGATCTTGAGGCTTTGGTTCTTGAGACGAACCTCATTAAAGAGCTTCGACCGAAATTTAATATCCTGATGAAGGATGACAAAAATTTTATTTATATCAAAATTACCACGAATGAAGATTTTCCTCGTATCAGTCTTTCTCGTCATATTGAAAAAGATAAGGCGCTTTATTTTGGCCCCAAAACATCTGCCCGAAGTGCCCGCGAAACCTTGAAATTTTTAAAGCGTCTTTTCCCATATCGACATTGCACACTCGATATTCAGTATGTTCCTTTCCATTATCCTCAAGGTGAGAAGATGGCTGAATCCGATTCTCCCTTAGGCATTTCGAATCGTTTGTTTGATGTCAAAGTCACTCGAAAAACGATGAAATATCCCTGTCTTGATTATCATATTAAGCGTTGTGTCGGTCCTTGTATCGCGAAATGTAGCAAAGAAGAATATGCTCAAATTATTGAGCGCGTTATAAACTTTCTTGAAGGAAAAGATCGAAAGCTTATTGGTGATTTAAAAAATGACATGATAGAGGCTTCGAAAGCGCGAAATTTTGAATTGGCTGCGAAAATTCGTGATAAAATTTTTATGGTGGAAAGTCTGATGCAAAAACAGCGTGTGAGTGACCCGAAAGCTATGAGTCAGGATGTGATTGCTTTTGTTATTTATGGTTCTGATATTTATTTCAATTTTTTTATGATCCGAAATGGAAAATTGATAAATCAAGAGAATTTTATTTTTAAAGCTGTCGATCTTTCTTTGGATAGCGATCCACATGAAATTTTTACCGCATTTTTACAACAATATTATGAGAAAACATCCGATATTCCCGATGAGATACTTTTGGGTGAGGAACCCATGGATAAAGAGATGATTGAGTCATGGCTTTCTCATCTTCGAGGCGGGCAGAGAGTTCGTATTTATGTTCCTCAAAAGGGCAAAAAGAACCAGCTTCTTGAGCTTTCTCAGAAAAATGCTTTAAGTTTTGCTCGTCAAAGGGAAGCGAAATTTTTAAGCAATGAAAGAATGACCGTAAAAGCTCAGGAAAAATTGGCTGAAATCCTTGGTATTTCTCAGTTACATCGTATTGAAGGGTATGATATTTCTCATCTTGGCGGGAGCGAAATCGTTGGATCTATGGTGGTTTTTGAAAATGGTCTTCCTAAAAAATCAGACTATCGACGTTTTCGTATTAAAATTGCCCCAAAAAATATTGATGATTATCTTGATTTGAAAGAAGTTCTTGGTCGACGACTTCGCGCTTTTTCATTAAGTATTTCTTCTTCGAGCATTGTAATGAATGCAAGTTTTCGAAAAGGGAAAAAAACTGATGTTGCGATAATTTTAGAAATTTTGAAGCGTGAAGGACTCGATGATACTGACATCAAAATTTCAGATTTCCTTATATGTGAAAAAGAATCAAAAATTATTGCTTTTGGCCGCATTAAGCTTCTGAATTTGTTTAGTGGTAAGCCAAACCAAGATCTCAAAATTTTGCATCGGGAAAAAGGTGGAGAAATAGCAAGTCTCTGGGTCGATCCCAAACATCGTGGTCATCATCTTGGACAGGAGGTTATTTTAAAACTCCTTAAGAAGACGAAGTTACGAAAAATATATTCGATTCATACGGTTGAACTTGAAGATTATTATACCGCTATGGGATTTCATAGTGCCAAAGATATTCCTCAAATTTTGGCGAGAAAAAAGGAACTGTGTTTACAGAGTGAATGCTGTAAAGGTCGTGAGGTCACGGTCATGATTTATAGGAAAACTAAAGAAAAAATTGATACTTCTTTTCGCAAAAAACCCGATCTTTTGCTTATTGACGGTGGGAAGGGGCAATTGAACGTCGTCAAACAAATTCTTGATCGATATCATTTGGCTATACCTGTTGTTTCTTTGGCTAAAAAACAAGAAGAAGTTTTTGTTCCTGAAAGATCGAAGCCTCTTGATTTACCGCATGATTCGTCTTCTCTTCACCTTTTACAACGTGTGCGTGACGAAGCCCATCGTTTTGCTCATGACTATCATACGACTTTGAGGAGAAAGGGGTTGCGTGATTTTTGAGCATATGTTTAAAAACATTGTTTTGTCACAGGCCCTAGGCAAAGATGTTTTTCAGTATGTTTCTAACTTTGCGTTTGATTTCTTCTCTTTCCTTTATTAAGCTCTTATTGAGTTATTTTTTTACATTATTTCATGTCTACCCTTAAAGAGAGAATTCAGCAAGATCTTACTCAAGCAATGCGTGACAAAAATGAAGATAAAGTTAGCACTCTTCGTTTGCTTAAGTCCGCGATTATGAAATGGGAAGTTGAAGGTATTCGTAGAGAAGCTTCGGATGAGGTGATTGTTGGTATTTTAATGAAAGAGGCGAAACAGAGGCAGGATTCAATTGAGCAGTATCGTAAAGGGAGGCGCGAGGATTTGGCTCAAAAAGAAGAACGTGAGATGCAGATTTTAAAAGAATATTTGCCAAAAGAATTGAGTGATGATGAGCTTCGGGAAGTTATTTCTGAAACGATTCTTCAGATGAATGTAAAGAGTCCTCAAGATTTTGGGAAAGTTATGAGCGCTCTTATGCCCAAAGTAAAAGGTCGAGCTGATGGAGCGAAGGTAAGTGCGATGGTTAAAGAGTTGTTAGGATCTTAATTTTAAGCCGGGATGGCGGAATTGGTAGACGCGCACGACTCAAAATCGTGTGGATGCACATCCATGTGGGTTCGATTCCCACTCTCGGCACCAGAGAAAAACTATGGCGTTTCATGAAGTTTCATTTTTAATTTTTCTAAAACAGGCAAACCTTTTAATTCATACAACAAAAATGCCATTGGTAATAAGCCTGTTCCTCTGCCGTCTTTTGCTTTCAAAAGATTTTCAATATTGATTGTCAGTATGGCACAGACAAAAAGACTGCACTTGAATCTTTCGATTTCTTTTTTTGAGCGGTCTTTGAGGATGGGTGATTTCATGAGTGGTATAATTCGAGAATCGATGATGTTTTTTGCCAATTGTTCGTGAATTTTTGGAATTGGCGTTTTGCTGAAATCTATCGAGACATGCATGACATTTCCTTTTAAGGCATATTGGCAATTTTTGAGTTTTGGATCGTAATACATGCCCGCCATTGGTAAAAATCCAGTATGTGCAATGGCTTTGGTATCACATAAACTCAGGGGATTATATCCGGCAAATGCTGGATCAAAAATATATATTTTATTCTTATTTGTATCAATTAAGATATTTCCCGCATGATCATCTCCGTGTGATAGTGCTACAACGGCTTTGTTTTCTCCTTGAAAAGAAAGACTTTTTTTTGTTTTCTCTATAATTTCTTCAAGTGTTGATGGATAATTTTCGTTATTTATTATCCATTTCATTTTTTTGAGGAAATTCCATGGAACGGGTTGTTTTATGCCGGGCAATACAAATAACGTTTTATCATTGTACCACTTATCGATTCGACCTCCTTTTTTTAAACGTGCTAGAAAAAGATTTTGTACTGGAGCTTTTTTTGCTTTATCGGCGCTTATTTGAGTGATTGATTTTACGGTCGATGTCCCTATTTTTTTTTGAACTTCTTGAAATAATTTGAGATCTTTTTTCGTGACTTTTGAAATGCCGGTAAGATACGATTGCTCAAGTTTTTGGAAAAGACTTTCTGCATCTATTTTTGGATAAATAAGGAGTGGGTATTTTGGGGAAATATTTTTTGAAAGAGGTGTAAGTACTGGCCAACAGGCATCTTTTAGCATTTGTGCGTTTTCGTATTCTCCTTTGACGCCGAGTGGGCTTAGACTCAAAGTCTCTGACTCCACATGTACTTTTAAAAAAACTTCTTGTTTTCCACGATTATTAAACGCAATCTCCGCATACGCCGCGATTGAATTTAAGGCAGCGGTAGTGTTTATCACTTGCACAGAATGAATTTTTATTTTTGGTAACGCCCGTCGAACATATTCTTGAAAAGCAGCATTCTTTTCGTTTTCGTCGAAATCATCTTGGAATCCGCCAATAGTTGCCTTGATTAATCGATTTCTCAATTTTTTTGAGGTGAGATTTTTTAATTGTGTTATAGCGACAGTCATAGTTTTTAGGTTATTTAAACCTTATCAATACAGATTTTTTATGTGCATCTAGGGTTTCGATGTCACTCATTGTAGAAATAATTGGTTCCAAAGTCTGTAAACCCTGCTTCGTCAAATATTGGATTTCAGATTTTTTAAGGAATGTATCAACACCAATTGGCGAAACTGTTTTTGGTGCAACACCCGTTGGAAGACAATGATTCGTACCACTGGCATAATCACCAACAGCAACAGGGGCATAATCTCCTAAAAATATCGAACCAGCATTTTTGATTTTGTCACAAATACTCCATGGGTTATGAGCCATGATTTCCAAATGTTCTGGGCTATAGTCGTTGGCAAACTTTATCATTTCTTTCATAGAATCGAATAATATCAATGCACAGTAACGCCCCAAGGCTACTTCAGCAATTTCTTTACGCCCCAATCCCTGTAATTGCTTTTCAATCTCGGATGCTGTCTCTTCGATGAGCTTTTTATTGTTTGTGACCAGCACGGCGCAGGCATTTTGATCATGTTCACAGCGAGCTAAAATATCAGCTGCACAATATTTTGGTTTTGCCGTATCATCGGCAATTATCAAAGCTTCCGATGGACCGGAAAGCATGTCAATTGCCGTACCACGCTGAGAAATTTCCATTTTTGCCGCCTGGGTATAAACACTGCCAGGACCAACGATCTTAAGGACAGGTTTGATTGTCTCAGTTCCAATACTCATCGCTGCAATCCCAGCAATACCACCTACACGATATATTTCGTCGGCACCTGCAATATCGGCCGCAACAAGCATTTCATAATGTTTTCCAGTTGGTGGAAAACAAGCCACCACTCTTGGTACACAGGCAGTCTTGGCTGCTATTGTTAGGATTTGCATTACGGTTGGTAGTGGAACCTGACCAGCGGGCACAGTGAGGCCAGCACTTTCAATAGGAGTGTATTTCCAACCAGTGATAACACCTGAAATGTATTCGTTTGTTTCTTGCCATTTTTTTGGCATTTGACGGGCGTGAAATTCCCGCGAAATTTCTATCTGTTTTTGGATTATTTTAATTTTTTCCAGACCTACTTTTTTGTAAGCTTCGGCAATGTCTTTTGGAACTACACGCAGACGATCCGCAGTAAAATTTTTATCATCAAACTTGCGGATATATTCTACAAGCGCAGCATCACCTTCCTTTTCCACTTTTGCAATCCATTCTCTTGCTACTTCGCGAGCACCCTCAATTTTTAACTGAGAACGGCTCATTATGATCTTTTTTTCTTGATTACTGGCTGTTTTCCAATTAATGATTTTCAGAGGGTCCTTAAGTAATTTTGAGTTCATTGCAGGGAATCAAAAAATTTTTTCTATCTTTTGGAAGCATTTTTAAACCGATTTGGAAAAGTAGATCTAAATCGTACTCAGTTGGCGCAATGGCAATCATCTCTATGTTTTCGTCAATTTTACCCAGACGGATTTTGTATCCTTTTTTTTCCAGAGCGCCTAAAAATATCAGATCATAGTCAGGATAATTTTTTTTACCTTTTTCACTTGGTAACCATAGTAGTCCGTCTAATTCATCTTTAAATAATTTCCAACCAACCCAAACTGCGGCTGGATAGGAAATTATTTCGTATTGTTGATTTTTCCATCCAGATATTTTTTCAAAAATAGCAGCAAACCTTTCTGAGGCACCTGCGTTATAATCGTAAATATCAATTCGGATTTTCCCTGTTTGTTTTATTTTTTTAAGCCATGATATTGGAGGAACCGATTTTGAACTGGAAGAAAAAATTTCGCCACTGGAAACTAAATTCCAAGAATATTTCAGGTATCCATTTCGGTCACATACTCCAATCATCACGCCCCACGTAGGCTCGTCTCTACAAAAAGAGCCTGTTCCATCCAATGGATCAACGATTAATTGCCATGCTTTATTATCACTGTTTTTTGCTTTTTCTTTTGTCGACAATTTCTCTTCGGCCTTTATTTTGTAACAGTCTTTTAACGAAGAATGAGATAAATATTTTAGAATGATTTGTTGTATTTTTAAATCTGCCATGGTTACAAAATCTTTATTATGTTTGGTTTTTATGAGTAAAGGATTTGACTTAATTTGGTCCTTTATTTTGTTTGCTACAGACAAAATTTGATCCTTGGGGAGAGCAGAGAATGCTTTTTGTATATCTAACCTTGTCCAATTTTTTGGATAGGATTTTGTCATGATATTGTTTTAATGTGCTAAAACAGTATCACATTGTATTTAATTTCTAAAAATTGTCAAGTTTTTTTGTGCTTTTCGGATTTTTGGCGAATTTTCAGGAAGATGCTTTTCGCGAATTCGAAAGTTGGAAAAATATATTTTTGTGGCAGATTTGTGAAAACTAGTTCAAGTAAACTTATCAATTATCCAATTTTTTGGTACAGTATCCTTCGACTTCAGAAATTAGACTTAAGCCGGAGTGGCGAAATTGGTAGACGCGCTGCGTTCAGGTCGCAGTGGGGGAAACCCCTTGGAGGTTCGAGTCCTCTCTTCGGCACCAAAACTAACTTTGTCGGAATTAACTGCTCCGCGCGAACCTTTTTTGAAAAGAATTCCTGACGCTCGGGCGGGCGAAAAGAAAGGGGGGTTGGAGGGAAGGAATTTTTGTCCGCCCTCGTTTTTCCGCCGCCGAATTTCGTATTTCGTTTTGCGAAATGCGCCGCAGAAAAATTTGACAGGGAATCTTTAATTTCATATACTTACAATATATCATATATGCGAAACTCTGCAAATAGATAATTATGACTGATAAAAACCATCTGAACAAAAGAATTTTTGAGCTTCATTCCAAGGTGTGCAAAACCTTGTCTCATCCTAAGAGACTGGAGATTATTGACTTGCTTCGTGATAAAAAAGAAATGGGCGTTTCCGAAATGGCTAAAATGCTTGGTATTACGAAAGCCAATGTTTCCCAACACTTGAGCTTGATGCGTCAGCAAAATATCGTTAAAACTCGGCGGGAGGGTGTCGCAATTCTCTATTCCCTCACCAATCCTAAAATTCTTGTGGCTTATGATGCTTTAAGAAAAGCCCTCAAAGAGCAACTGGAGGCCGACGGTAAATTACTAGAAAAATTTTAATATGGGCAGCAATTCAACAAAACAACACTGGGAAAGAATATATCAAACGAAAGATACGATGTGCGAAGTGAGTTGGTATCAAGATGTCCCGAAAACTTCCATTGATCTTATTTTATCAACCGGAATAGATGAAAATGTAAATATTATTGATATTGGCGGTGGGGACTCTCGGCTTGTTGACAAACTTTTAGAGCTTGGCTTCAAAAATATTTCCATATTGGATATTTCTGCCAAAGCTTTGCAAAAAGCAAAAACGAGGCTTAGAGAGAAAGCGGAATCAGTCGCTTGGATTGAAGCAGATATTTTAGAATTTGACACAGAATCTCGTTTTGATATTTGGCATGATAGAGCCGCGTTCCATTTCTTAACCAAAAAGGAAGATATTGTTCGTTATGTTGGAATTGCAGGCAAGTTTATAAAACCAAGCGGCTACCTCATCATATCAACATTTTCTATAAGCGGGCCAAAAAAATGTAGCGGGCTTGATATTACGCAATACTCCGAGGATTCAATAAAAAAGACCTTCCAGAAGGATTTCAGTCATATGAGAAGTTTTGAGGAAATTCACACTACGCCGTTTAATACAAAACAAAACTTTTTATTTAATTTATTCAGAAGAACCTAAGATTTAAATTTATGGAATTCGATTACACTACAACTACAGCAAAAACTTTTGATGAGGCGGTTCAAAACGTACAAGACGAAATCTCCAAAGCTGGCATGCGGGTTTTGTATGTTCATGATGTTCAGAAAACTTTAGCCGAGAAAGGGTTTGAACGAAAGCCATTTAAGATCGTTGAGTTTTGTAACGCAAAGTTTGCCAATGAATTTTTGAATAAGGATATTAAAATTGGTCTTTGTCTGCCCTGTAAAATAAATGTTTATGTAAAAGACGG
>CAZTVN010000032.1:0-13973 GCA_964617145.1 uncultured Candidatus Peribacteria bacterium | reverse complement strand
TACTCTTCTATTTCAGAAATTACAAATAACGGACACCAGAAAAGTTTACAGTGCCACTTCACTTGTATTTCCTTCATTGCCCAAATATGCATACGCATTGACGTCATAGAGTTTAAAATTGTGGGTATTACCTATAACTGCATTTTCGTTTATATCAGCCCAAAAATAGATCATAATTTTTTCATTTGAATTTAAGGAAATTGAAAGATTCTCAAATTTGACGCTATCTTGACCATTCGAATCTTTAACCATTCTCCCTGCGACTTCCACGCTTCTGGACGTTATTTCAATAGAAAAATCGGTAAAATCATCGAAATTTGAAGTTCCGGAACCTGATCTGTAGAAAGCAAGGTCAGTTATGACTATATCTCGAGGGCCTGCATTCAAGGCGTCAAATATTATAAGCGGTTCGTCTTGTTGACCTCCATGGACGCTTTTATCTTTGGGATTATTGGAACTCAAAGAAAGTTCGATTTCGCTTGGTTCTGGAGCTTCTGTGTCAACAAACATCCAGTCACCTTTGAGAGGAACCCCTGTAACGGCTGCGCTATTATTCGCAACAACATTGGTGAGTTCCAATGAATAATCTGATCCATCAGAGGCTTTTTCGGCGATATCAGCATATACACGAACGCTCGCCTTCTTTCCTTTTTCAAGATAAATACGGAAATCCTCAAATTGAATCGTTGCAGTTTCCTCGTCAACCCTTCTGGCCTGAATTATATATTTTCCCGGTGTATCATATCTCTCAAACAAGATGTTTTGTAAATCCGCTAATTTTCCTGCTCCTGCTTTGTAAAAAGTAAATCCTGTGATATCAACGGGATCAGATCCTGTGTTCTCTAAATCAAAAATAAGAAAATTCACGTTATGTTGCCCTGGCGCAACGGTTTGCGGTGATGTAGGGTTATCTTGATTGTGAGAAATAGTGATTTCATTTGGTTCGACAGGTGGAACTTTTGTTGAGTCTTCACCAATTCGAGACCATGAAGAATAGGAGCTATACCATTCTCTATTATCGTAATTGTTCATAACAGGGACTCCGTATCCATTGGCATTATAGGCGACAATATCCGTTGGATCATCAAGATAATAAACAAGCGACTCACCGTCATCCGCGTTTTCGCCGATATCAACGAAAACTTCAAAATCTTCATCGGAATTCAATAATAATTGTGAATTGAGTTTAAAAGGAATAAGTACATAAGACACTTTGTCGATATGTTTTTGGGTTGTCGCAATAGTGTTTCCATTATGTTTTAAAACATAATTTTCTATTTGTGGGATTAAAACTCCGTCCACATATTCTGCCATTGGAACATCCCCCATATATCGAAGGATAACTTGATCCAATAATATGCCGCTTGATCCATTGCTTGGAGAAAGCGTGAAAGCCGCTACTTTAGCTTCTTTTTCTCCTGCACGAGGAGAGAAGGAGATATCTTTTTTACTTACGGCAAACGATTCCGTAATAGTGCCTTCGATTGTTTGCATATTACTCACAAGCGGAAAACTCGCTGAAATTTCGGGTGCCGAGACTCTCAAAAAGGAGGCATCTGTTAATTCGAATTGAATCGTAGCACCATCGGAGCTTTCTCCAATAGAACCAATAACGCTGTAAGTTATTTTTTCATTTGGCATGATAACTTGCGTCCGCGTGCCATCGAGACTGTCAAAACTTACTATACGGTTTATATTATCGATATTTGCGGCGGTTGTGAGCCTGACATCACCATCGTAAAGAAACAAATCTTTTACTATTGCGTTCCCCTTCATTGCCAGCTTTAAGCCCTTGATTTGGACATCATCACCTGAATCAGCAGCGAAATCGATATTCATAAAATTCATGTGAGTCGCATTGCTTGGAACAATAAAAGAAGCGGGCTGAGAGGGAGACAAACTTACGGAAAAATTCACTTGCATACGCGGAGTAATCAGACCTCCTTTTATATCGCGCTCAGGGAAAATATCGTCAACACGATTGTGTTTTTCGTCATAAATCGCTGAATATTTTTTAAGATTTACAAGTGTTCCGTAAAAATGATTGTTCGCAAGAGCTTCAAGATTTTTTATATCGGCGGTCATGGAAAGACGAACCGTTGTGCCTTTTTGAATACTCCAAGCGCCGTTAAAAGTTAAAATTTGTTCAAGATCATTATTTCCTTCCACGGTTGTATTTAATTCTGCGGGGTTGAGCATTGTAACTCCTGTATCTTTATCGGAAATCTTAAAATCGGTAAAATTAGCGGTCTCATCGATTTCGTTAATTAAATTTCCTTCACGTGCATAAGATGTCCATGCTGTTGGGATTGCGGTAAATCCGACTGATAAAACTTCAATTGTAATATTTTTATTTGCTGTGATAGAAAAATCAAGCATGGATACATCATTTGATCCAATAAAATATTGTTTTGGAGGAGTGAGCACCTTCGCTTGCACGTCGTACGCACGTTTCGGTACAAATAATTCTTCATATTCAACGCCTTCGTATTTTTCTTTTTTTCCTTCTTTCATTTTCATGGATCGAAAAATATTTTCAGAAATCCCAGCTCGTTTCATACCTTCTGTAGGCTTGAGGACTGAACCTGTTTCTTCAAGAATCGCTTTTTTCTTGGCAACGTAAACATATGGAGCGTACCAAGCTTCTCTATCGGTATCTTCATAAATTTCCTCGGGAACAACTTCAGGGATTTCAGATTTTAGTTCTTCACGTGTTTCAACAACCATTTTTATAGCTTCGACTTTATTAACCGTTTGTTCCGGTTTAAAAGTGCCATCCGGATAGCCTTCTATCCATTCCTTTTCTTTGGCATAACATACATATTTTGCAAACCATTCATCTTTCACATCTGGAAAACAATTTTTAAACGTTTCAGGATCAGGGGTAATGCCTTGTCCTTCGATAAGAATTTTGAGTTCCTC
The DNA here is from genome assembly GCA_964617145.1 of uncultured Candidatus Peribacteria bacterium. Lineage (GTDB taxonomy): Bacteria > Patescibacteriota > Gracilibacteria > UBA1369 > JACRIC01 > CAZTVN01. Next base: position 11,051 of record CAZTVN010000032.1, on the reverse strand, counting down.
AGCGCGGTTTACGGTTTGCTCGGGCTTGAATGATCCATCGGGATAGCCGCTAACTATTTCTTTTTCATTGAGATATTGGATGGCTTGAATATTACGGTGGTTTTCAGGGATATCGAAGCCGAAAGATTTTTTCACCTCGTCTTGTTGAGCCGCGAGTATAACTGTGTTTGAAAGCAAAAGCGAGAAGATCAGGAGGCTCATTTGTGCGAGCTTTTTCATATTTTTGTAAAAAAATTAAGGATATTAAAAAATATTATAGAAAATTGATCTTAGATTTTTTAGTCGAGTAAGGTTACAATTAACTTACCAATTATTTAGGCGATTATCAAGATGACACTTACGGCTCAAGCTCAAGCTGCAAAAAATGCTTCCAAACAACTCGCCCTTCTTTCTACGGAATCAAAAAATAAAGCTTTAGAGGCAATCGCTTCAAGTCTTCTCAATAATATGCAAACTATTTTGGAGGCGAATTGTATCGATATGAAAGATGGAGAAAAAGCCGGCCTTGGGGCAATGCTTGATCGACTCATGCTCGATGAAAAACGTTTGAAGGCTATTTCCTGTGAGGTTCTTAAAGTGGCTGAACTCAAAGATTATGTGGGGGAGGTTATTGAAGATCGTGTCCTTGCCAATGGTATTCATTTGCAACGAATTCGCGTTCCTATTGGTGTCATCGGCTGCATTATTGAATCTCGGCCAAATGTTACCGTCGATATCGCTACTCTTTGCATTAAAAGTGGTAATGCTGCGTTTATTAAAGGTGGCTCTGAAGCTATTCATAGCAATCGTGCCATCATTGCCGTTATCCAAGATGCTTTAAAAAATACTGGGGTTCCTTCTGATTCTATCCAATTTCTTGATTCTACCGATCGAGCGCAAGTTTCAGAATTTCTTACACTCAACCAATATATCGATCTTATGATTCCTCGTGGGAGTCAAAAACTCGTTAAATTTGTCATGGCCCATTCGACGATCCCCGTACTTGGTGCTGGAGGAGCTGTTGTGCATATTTTTGTCGATGAGCATGCTGATATTTCGAAAGCTTTGGATATTGTTGTAAATTCTAAAACGCGCCGTGTTTCTATTTGTAACACTCTCGATAATTTGCTGGCGCATGAAAAAATTGCAGAAAAGTTTTTGCCTCAATTGGCGGAAAGACTTCGTGAACATCATGTTGAAATTCGTGCTGATGAGCCGGCTTTTAAAATTCTTTCTGAAAAATATGAACCTCTGCGACAGGCAACTAAAAATGACTGGGACAGCGAATATCTCGATTATATTTTAGGCATTAAAATTGTTGAAAATCTCGAGGAAGCTCTTTCTCATATCTCAAAACATAGCCTCAAACATACTGAATCGATTGTAACGGAAAATAAAGAAAACGCTGAGCTCTTTCTTCAATCGGTTGATTCTGCCTGCGTGTATCATAATATGTCCACTCAATTTTCTGATGGAGGAGAGTTTGGTTTAGGCGCTGAAGTTGCTATTTCCACACAAAAACTTCATGCTCGCGGGCCTTTTGCTCTTGAGGGACTTACTACTTACAAGTGGATTGGACGCGGTAACGGTCAAACGAGAGCATCTTAAAAAAGCATGCCGATGAGGTTTCTCCTGACCATTCATAACATTTGACTATGCCTGAAAAAGTGACTCAAAATATGGTCAAAGATAAGCTTCCTCAGCGAAAATCGCAGTCGCATAAGGGAGAACATGGTCGCGTGCTTGTTATTGGAGGAAGTAGAGAATATTTTGGAGCACCGATTTTGACTGCTTTAGGAGCTTTGAATAGCGGTTGCGACCTTGTGTACCTTTTTGTTCCAGAATGCAATTTCGATGTTACTCGCTCGTATTCACCAAATTTTATCGTCAAGAGTTATCAGGGAGATTTTCTTCATAAAAAAATTCTTCCATCTATCCTAGAAATTTCCGAAATGTGCGATACCATTGTGATTGGCCCTGGACTTGGGAAAATTTCTGCATCTTACGGCGGTCGTAGCGACATTCCGTCATTGGTCGCTTCTATCTTTCAGAAAATACGCAAAGCTTTTGTGCTCGATGCGGAGGCAATTCTGGCTTGTGAACTGGGTGATTTTAATGACATTGATATCGTTATCACCCCACATGCTGGAGAATTTTTACGACTCACTGGGCAGAAACTTTCGTATGATCTGTCTGAGCGTGCAGAGCAATCACATAGAGCTGCTATGCAAAAAGGCGTTTCTATTCTTTTAAAAGGGCCGACGGATGTCATTGCTTCGAGAACTGGAGAAATTTTCCTTAATTCGACGGGAAATCCTGGGATGACAGTTGGCGGAACAGGCGATGTTCTTGCGGGAATTACAGGAGGTCTTATTGCTCAAGGGCTTTCTTCTTTTGATGGGGCATGTTGCGCTTCTTATATTAATGGAGCTTGTGGCGATGCTCTCTACAAAAAAAAATGGTTTGCTTTTAATGCGGAGGATATCGCTTTAGAAATTCCTTTTATGCTACGCGAGCTCATGGGCTAAGGACGTCCTGCTGCCACTTTCTGGACTCTAGGGCCTGTGTACAAGCCCTAAATTCGCAAAAAATTACCTCTCAAAAATTGGAGACGACCACGGTGTTGCCTATAAACATGATGAGCGCTCCTATCACTATTCCAAGGATCAAACCGAGGAAAAATGCCATTTTCCTTCGTTTCATCGGGTCGACTATTTGTGTTTTCTCATCCATACTTTTAAATTTTTTCAATCATTTAGAATTATTGTAGTACGATTGATATGCTTTTTACAAATTATTATGAAAAAAGTTACGGTTTCAGGTTTTTCGTTTTACCAATTCGACATTTTTGAACCATTTTCTCATGAAATCGTGCATGGCGTATTTCCTCGTGGGGAGTGTGATTCTCTTAATGTCAGTTTTGAACACGGAGAATTATCGGAGGTTTTAAAGCATCGAAAAATTATTTGTAATGCTTTGAATTTCCTTTCGTCTTCCGACTCTTCTTCTTCCGGCTACTCATTTTCTCTCATTTCCGCAAAACAAACTCATTCCGATCATATTACTTGTATTACAGAACCAAAAAATATTTTACATCCAGATGATGAAATTTCGGATACTGATAGCTTTATATCCAACTGTCCTCAAATTCTTCTTATGGTTAAAACTGCTGATTGTCAGCCTATTTTGATTTATGATCCCGCGCAGCATGTGGTTGCTAACGTGCACAGCGGCTGGAGGGGAACAGTTCAGAATATTGTAGGAAAAACTGTTTTGCGTTTAATTTCGGATTTTGGGTCGATGGCAAATGATCTTCTTGTGGGTATTGGACCCTCTCTTTCGCATTGCTGTAGTGAATTTAGTGAACGAGATAGAGATTTCAAAGGATTTGAATCCTACTTTCTTTCTGATAATAAAGTGGATCTTAAAAAAATAACGCTCGATCAACTCCGAGAGATTGGCGTTTTTTCGATAGAATGTTCGGATATTTGCACAAAATGCTTTCAGGGTGATTTTTTTTCTTATCGAGGTGATCGACCTGATCGAGGGAGGTTTGCGAGTATTATTGGGAAAGTGTGATTTAATCAGGAGAGCGAATGATAAATAGAGAGGCCGCTAGAAGTTTTTTGACTGTCGACATGCGATGAGGCGAGCGTGAAAAAACCTCGGTGATTGAGTCTCCTTTAAGCTCACGTTCTCGTGATTTCGAACCAACCATTCTCTCGCTCTTTTTTAAGGTCCATGTTACAATTTTGACGTTTTTAAGATTTTTATACTGTTACCGTGAAGCACTCTAAGATCGATTTTGCTGTTGGTGGGCAAGCCGTGATTGAAGGTGTTATGATGCGATCCCCGAAATTTGTTGCAGTGGCTATCCGAAAGCCAAATGGCTCGATCAAGGTCAAAACCGAGCGTTTCCGAAGTCTTTCCAACATTATTCCTGTTTTTAAATTGCCTATTTTGCGTGGAATGATTGGTATTTTTGAGATGCTTATCGTTGGCACCAAAGCTTTAAATTTTTCAGCGAGAGAAAATCTTGAGGAAACCGATGCTGTAAGTAAAAAGGCGAAACATTCTCAATTTTTTGAAAACCTTTTTTTGTTTTTTACGATTCTTTTTTCTCTTGCCCTTGGCATATTTCTTTTTAAATTTCTTCCTTTAGCTCTTACTCAAGTTCTTAGTAATTATTTCCCCCTCATTGATAGCCGTTTTTGGATTTTTAATATTACGGATGGCGTGATAAAAACTTCTTTTTTCATTTTGTATGTTGGTCTTATAGGTTTTTTTCCTGATATCAAAAGGGTTTTTGAATACCATGGCGCTGAACACAAATCTGTTTTTAATTACGAAGTTGATTTGCCGCTTGATGTTAAAAATGCAAAAAAACAGTCTCGCTTTCATCCACGGTGTGGAACGAGTTTTATTCTCGTTGTTTTTCTCATCAGTATTTTTATTTATACCTTGATGCCGAACTATCCGGTATTTTATATTAAATTTTTACAACGAATCGCCATCCTTCCAGTGATTGCTGGAATTTCTTATGAATTTTTGCGCTTGAGCGCTCGATACGCCGATAAAACATGGGTGAAAATTTTGATTGCTCCCGGCCTTATGTTTCAGAGAATGACGACTCGAGAACCTGATGAATCTCAGCTTGAGGTTGCGTTATGTGCTTTGAGAGCTGTTCTTGAACTTGAAAAAGAGCCGAAAGATGGTGTTGTCAAGGAACCGATGCTTTAAAAAAAATTATCCTTAAGGATATGCCGAAAAATATGCTTACTCCTGCGATTTGTTTAAGTTCGGCTGCAAACTTTTCAATATGTTCTTAAGCTTCGTATAATTGCTCTCTTGGAATTCTCTCAAGAACTTCAAGAACTTTTTGCCCGGCTGGTTCATATCCAGCCTGAACTGAGGCGCTCAAATAACTTAGGGCATTTTCGATATCACCTTGGTCGTAAGCTATACTTCCTAGTGTCCAATATACTTCACCTTTTAATCCCTCTTTTTCTGCTTGTTCAAAATATACAGTTGCTGCCTCTGAATTTCCTTCTTCAAGGCATATCGTTCCTAAAAGGATATATGAAAGTACTGAGCCGTACTTTATCGCCTTTTCGCAATGATATTTTGCTTCAGTGAGTTCTCCCAACCTTGCCCAACATGCCGCAAGACCATGATGAGCCGTTCCTTTTAATGATTTTTTTGCTTCTCGCCTTTGCAATACTCTTTCGTAATAAATTATTGCTTTTTCAATATTTCCCTCGATATATGCGATCGTAGCAACCTTGTTTAAGGCTTCTATAGAACCTAAATGAACTGCTTTCAGAAACATTTCAAATGCTTCTCTTATTTTAATTTGCTCCAACAAGAATTCGCCCAAGCGATTTATAGCATCTGTATCGCCTTCTTGAGCTGCATGGTTATACAATGCCAAAGCCACATTACGATCTTCTGTGAGACGCCCTAAAGAATAATCATCCAAAGCATGAAATACGTCTGCACTTTTCCTGACTTGTTCTCTTAATAATTCTATCAATTTTTCCGGAGCATTGGGGTGAACGAGATTTCTGAGTTTATCTGGAGTTAATGCTTCTAGTTCTCTTCGGACTAAGGATGGATTTCTTTTTTTAAGAATTTCTAATGCTGTGAGATAGGCCTCATAGGTTTTATCATCCCATAGAGGAGCTTCATCATCACAATCTCCTGAAATTTCTGATCTTAACATAAAGAAAGTTTTTTATGATCTTGAAGAGTTTTGCGAAACCTTTCGAGGGAGGTATGGTAAATTATTTTTCTTATTTTGACAAATGGTATTTCTTTCCTTCACAATAGTGTTACTTCATCGATCGTTTTATGAACATTCTCATTATCGGTAGCGGGAATATGGGATCAGCCATTGCTCATGGCATGATTAAGCATTTCGAGACAGGTTGCGATCTTATTATTTCTGATACAAATCCTGAAAAACTCGAACAATATCGAAATTTGGAAGTCACGGTCACAACGACTCTTTCAAAGGAATGTCTTTCAACCTGCGATACAATTATTTTGGCTACGAAACCGCAATCTTTCCCTGCTCTTCTTCAGGAACTTAAAAGTCTGATTCGTGAACCAAAACTCATCCTTTCCATTGCTGCTGGAATAACCATCGATACGCTACGCATTCATTTAGGGCAAGAAAAAATTGTTCGCATTATGCCCAATACTCCCGCACTCATTGGCGCCGGTATTTCGGCATGGTACGCAACCCCTTCCGTATCTAATGAAGAAAAGGAGCGTGTAAAAAATATCCTTAAAGCTCTCGGAGAAGAAATAGAGACTCAAAATGAAGATGAGATAGATATCGCGACCGCTCTTTCTGGCTCAGGGCCAGCCTACAGCTTTTATTTTCTTGAAAAACTTATTGATGGCGCGGTAAGCCTTGGCATGAAAAAAAATATCGCCAAACGACTTGCCATTTCAACCGTTATGGGGTCATGTAAGCTTGCTCAAGTTAGTCAAGAAGACTTTTCAAGCCTTCGTCAAAAAGTTACATCAAAAGGCGGAACGACGGAGGCGGCCATGAGTGTTTTTGAAAAAAAAAGTTTTGGCGATATCGTAAAAAAAGCTATAAAAATGGCTTATAAACGGGCTAAAGAACTTGCGCAGTAAAGCGAAAAGGAAAGGTTTTTGAGAAAAGCTCTATCTTTAATCGTCGATTTATAAGTTTCCGAACGATGTCGTTTTCGGGAAAATATTCCTTTTGTTTTCTTCAAAGACCCTCCGATGCCTTCTCTTCAATTTCTTGCAAAACTTTTTTTATTTCTTCATTGCTTGGATCTTGCGCTAGGCCTTTCTCTCCAAATTCTAAGGTTTTTTCGACATCGCCCAACTTATGGTAATTGATGGCAAGGTGCGTATACGTATCTCGAAATGGGTCTCTGATTTCTAAAGTTTTCTCAAAATATTCGGAAGCTTCTCTGTAGCGCCCAAAAAATTCCAAAGCTTTTGCCAGCGTGTAAGAAAAAAGTGGATTATTTCCACTTTTTTCGAGTGATTTTTTATAGGCTTCTATGCCTTTTTCGAAAAAAACCTGAGATTTCTCTGTTTGCCCGATCTGTCTATACACATCAGCCAATGTTAGATATACCAGTCCTGCATTTGCTTGTATATGCGGCATACCTCTGCCGATCTTTATCGCCTCTTCAAAGAGCTCAATGGCTTTTGCAAAATTTGTTTCAACCACGTTAATGTCGTCGCTCTGTTTTGTGACCTCAAAAATATCTTCGGCGAATTTTACTTTATATTCGTATTCATGAGGTCCGTTCGCGACTGCGGCTTCGTAGTTTTGCCAAGCTTCTTGAACATTTCCTTTTGCCAATGCCTCATTTGCTTGCCCTAAAAAATATTCGGCACGATAGTTTCGTAGAGAAAAATAAAAACTGGTAACCACTCCTATCAGAACAATAGCTAAAATCCATATTTTTTTCTTTTTCACATTGATGACGTGCATTTCTTTTTTATTTTTTAATACAACCGCCATTCCCAGTCCTAAAAATATGTGAAAGAAGGTTAGAGTTGGAATCACACCGAAATTTAAAAGCACTTGAGTAAGATGAGTTATGATTGCTGTCAAAATACCCAATGCTATCCATCGCCCATCCATTTCCTCATTATTTTTTCCAACAAATTTTATTAATGCCATAACAACATAGCCGATCATCATAAGATAAGTTAGCAAACCAACGACTCCTTGCGTTGCGAGAGTGTTGATATATTCCATGTGTGCACTTTCCGGCGTAATTTCGTCTTGTATGTCATAAGGCACGCGGTAATCAGTTCTTCGATAGGCATTAAAAACATCTTTATAGGTTGAAAGGCCTTGTCCGAGAATTGGACGATCTTTAAACATTTCAAAACTACTCAACCACCAACTGATACGATCAGGAATATTCCCCTGTCGGATGTATTGAATATTTTCTATCGTTCTTTTGACCAAGGTAAGATTTGAAGCTTTTTCTATAAGAGGTTTTCTTAAAAAGAAAGCTCCGATAAAAAGTACCGAAATAACAATTATTATCACTATCGACACTTTTTTTATCTTTTGCCAATTCATTCTTAAAAAGAATATTCCAAACACCAATATTCCAACGAGAAATGCGCCCAAAGCTCCACGACTTGCTGATGCGAGTAAAGCGGCTACCATTGTTACGAACATTACAAGAAGTACTGCGCGTTGCCACCATTTTTTTGTCGTAAAAATGAAACTTAAGCCAAGCATTGCGTTAAAGGCAAGGTATGCGCCGAAGTGATTACTGTGCCCAAGAGTTCCAAATACTCGCTTTAATGGATCTTGGCTCCATCTTTGAGGGTCACCAACAATTTTTTGAAAAAATTCTCCAAATCGCGATATGGATGCATCGCTATAACCCTGCATTAATCCATAGAGAGATAATAAAAAGGCCGTTACTATGGAAAAAATTATCAGAATTTTTAAGTGTGACTCTTTTTGTATGACATTTAATGCAAGAAATGAGAGAAAAAGAAGATTTAAAACCGTAAAAATACCGATAAATCTCCCATAATCTCCCAAAATACTTGCCCAAATTTGCACAGAAAAAACTGTTGTTATTATTGAAACTACCCCATACAACAGGACATATTGATTGAAGCGAGTTTTTATAAAACTCCATATGTTTTCTTTCCAAATTTTGTATGTCCATAACAGTATGCTTAAAAGTGTGATTATTCTTAAAGCGAAGAGTTTCGGCATGACGAATACCGAGTTTACCTCTCTATTAAAAATGAATGGAATAACGACAACGAATCCCAAAAGACAGCAAAATAGAGCGTTTTCGATGGTTAGATATTTTTTTAAGCTTTGCATAGCAACGAGCAATGTGAATGTTATTTTTTAATAAGCCCCTCTCCCCGTTAAAATAACTATGACGGTTTTGAACATGATCACGATATCCAGAAGCAGCGATCTATTTTTGATATAGTAAAAATCGTATTCGATATTTTCTTCCAACAGAAGATTTTTACGCCCCAAAATCTGCCACAATCCTGTAATTCCCGGTTTTACTTCCAATCGTTTTTTTTGCCATGCCGTGTATTTTTCCGTTATAAACGGCATCTCAGGTCTCGGCCCAACAATAGACATTTCGCCTTTTAAAACATTCCAAAATTGAGGAATTTCATCAAGACTCATTTTCCGAAGCGTCCTTCCTGCTCTTGTTACACGCTTATCTCCTATACTTTTTGGAGCATTTTCTTCGCTTGCAGTTTCTTTAAACATGGTTCGAAATTTATAGATTTTAAAAAGTTTTCCTCCTTGTCCTACTCGATTGTGCGAAAAAATTACAGGCCCTGATGAATCTATTTTTATCAGCAATGCTATGAAACCCCATAATGGCGAAAATAATACTAGGACGAAAACACTTGTTACCATATCGATCACTCTTTTCATAAAAATATATACGATATTTGATCGATCTTTTGTAAGGTCTATAGCGGGGATTTCTTCCAATGCGTTCATATCTATTCCTCCCGCAATGATTTCAAAGAGATCTGATATTACTTTAAATTTTACCGGTAAATTTTCTGATATATTAATGAGTTCTAAAATTTTTTCATGCGAGAGCGCCGGATCTGCAATAAATACTTGGTGGATATTTCTTTTTTTTATGACATCATGGAGACTCTTTGTTTGTCCGAGAAATTTGTACAGACCTTTACGCGGCTTCATGTGATCGTCTAAAAATCCAATAATGTTATAGCCAAAATCTTTATATTCTTCGAGTTTTCTGGCGAGCCTTCTTCCTGGTTTTCCTGCTCCAATAATAAGAATGTTCATGACACCATAACCTCGTTTTACGAGCTTTGCCTTCACGATCCGTATCAAATATCTTCCAAAATTGAGAAAAAAAATGCTTATTGGCCAAAAAATGAGCACTACTGCACGAGAATAATCTACTTTTTCCAGAAATGATCCTGCCATTAAGAGGAGCAGCGTGAACGAAGCTGCTTTTGTTACCAATAACATTTCACCGATTTTGTTCACTCTTTGTTTGCGATCGTAGAGTCCATAAAAATAAAAAATGAAAATAAGAAGAATGAAAACATAGGGAATGGCTCGCAAATAAAAATCAAGTTGTTGAATACGCGATGGTCCAAAAGTATCACGGACATAGTAGGCGACTGCAAAACTTATAAAATACCAAAATACATCTGAAAACATCAGCACTAAAATGCTCAAACCCTTTTGATCAACCATTCTTAGGATATTTTTCATTGATTTAACGGATCATTATTCTGAAACCATTTGCTCATATCCTTCCATGTGATAACTTTATTTTTCATTATATACTTTCTTTTGCGGATTGCTTTGGGAAGTTGTCTTAAAAGATGGAAAAAAGCTCTTAAAAGATATGGCTCTCTCAGGATTATATAAGCAAAAATAAGTATTTCTTTCCAGAGAATGTATGGAAAATCTCGTAGAATGTTTTGCCACATTTCATTTTTTGTTTGCATAAGCCTTTGATTTTTGTAGGCATAAAATTTTTGAAATCGAGAAAGATGTTTTCTGTTTTTCGCCACTTCGATGTGGGTGAAACGTTTCAGCACTCCTGTTCCTCTTGCGTGATATGCTACGGCAGATGGGATATAGAAAATTTTCCATCCTTTTAACCTCAATCTCCACGATATGTCGATATCTTCTTTATACATGAAAAAATCTTCATCAAAATATTCATTTTCGATTTTTATACTTTCAAGCGCACTTTTTCTATATATTGGGCAGGCTCCTGTTATTCCGAAAATTTCTTCTTCCTTGTCATATTGCCCTTTATCTTCAGATCCTTGGCCACGATCGATAATCCGACGATTTCTGTAGCAGTAGAGGCCTGTTGAGTCGATGATATTTGTTTTTTGTTTTTTTTCAGTGTCGTATTTTAAAAGTTTGCCGCTTGAGGCCGCAATATTTTTTTCTTTTTCCATATATTTTACAATTTTTTCGATATAGTCGTTATTCAAAATAATATCGATATTCATAACCATGACGTATTTCCCCTGAGCTTTGTATATGCTTTGGTTTG
>CAZTVN010000031.1:0-14704 GCA_964617145.1 uncultured Candidatus Peribacteria bacterium | reverse complement strand
TTAAGGGAAAGCCCCGCCCGCTTTTTTACCCCCGTTGATTCCTTGTGAGCAGTTATGTGAGATTTTTTCAGCACCTCTTTAGGGGACTCCCTTAAACATTTCGGTTTTAAAGGTGTCATGAAAAACTTGAAATAATACCCTCAACCTGCTGCGCACTCTGCGCCTCCATAAGCTTCATTCGTAATTCCTTCGCTCCAGAAAAACCTGAAACATAGGCTTTATAATGTTTTTTCATGATGGAAAAATTTTTGTGAAAAAAACCTTTTTTGAGTGCATCAACAAATGGTGGAAATCGCAAAAGGTGAGGTGAAAAAAAATTAAGAGAAGATGTAAGATCGTTGCCTTTTTTTCCTGCGGTGTTCGTGCTATGATTGCTGATTTTATCCACCCTGCTGCCGTCTTTGTTGTTGAAGTTGCCATCGCTGCCGATCCTACGATCTGTACCGCCGTGGCCGTCTCCACAACTTCCAATCTCATCGCAGACAAAAAGCTCTTTAAAAAGACGCGTATGTTCGATCATGACCGAAAAACGTTCGCGCAGAGAAATTTTAGAAATATTTTTTTCTCGATTAAAGAGCCATGGATTACCAAAAATCGCTCGTCCCAGCATGACACCGTCAACCTCATAATCGCGAACTTTAGAAAGAGCATCATCAAGATTTTGAACATCACCATTTCCAAATATAAGCGTTTTGCTGCGCATTTTTCGGGTGATTCGAACACCTTCTTTAATACGATCCCAATGAGTAGGAACATCGGACATTTCCTTTTTCGTCCTTCCATGAATAGTGATAACTTGAGGCTCAGCTTCAAGGACATGAGTAATCCATTCTTCGATCATATCGCTCTGATATCCCAGACGAATTTTTATAGAAACGGGAAGTTTTGGCGCTCCTTTTTGAGTGGCTCGGATAATGTCTTTCGCAAGTTTTGGATTTTTTATAAGATACGCTCCGCCGCCTTGTTTGCAAACATTTTTATCGGGACAGCCCATATTGATATCGATGCCATCAAAACCAAGTTTCAAAAGAAGTTGCGCCGTTTCGTAAAAATGTTGAGGGTTTGAACCCCAGATTTGCGCCACAATCGGCCGTTGTCTTTCGGTATAGGCAAGATCAACCATAAGATGCTCTCGGCCAATTGAGCAAAGACCATCGGTTGAGACAAATTCTGTAAAAAAAACATCGGGTTTCCCATATTGTGCGATAATTTCACGAAAAGCGCAGTCGGTGACATCGGCCATGGGAGCTAAAACAAAAATGGGTTTTTGAAGGCTATTCCAGAAAGATTTCATGTATTTTGAAAGTTACATCGTTGAATAAGACGGTATTTTAAGAACCTTGCGGGATGACGGTCGATTCCATAATATCCATGCGAAATTTCATGAAAATTTTAACAAATTTTTTAGAAAAATTTCATAATTCTTCGGTATACAGAAAACAGATACTTTATTAATATATTGATATTATAGAAAACTCTTCATTTTTCATGAATAATTTTTGGAGCGCTCCATTAAAGCATGAAAAGTGAAGTTTTCATACAGCATTTATATCATAATTCTAACAATCTATGCACAAAAAGAAGCTCATTCTTGGAACTATTATTGTCGGACTTGGCATCGGAATGCTCGTCGGATTACAAAACATAAAAATTACACCAGAAGTGCAAGCTGATCCAGATGTTTCTAAAACTCAAATTGTTGTTGGAGGAAAAATTTCTACTACTTCTGATCAAATTACTCGAGGGATGGATGGTATACGAAATTTTCGAAAAAATCCTGCTACTTCGGTATTTTTTCAGGACACAGGCTGGAATCCCTATTTTGAGAAGATTGTCGATCCTTCAAAACCTGAAATGGTCGAACCGACAAAACAGATGATGATCTATCAAGATCAAGATGGGTGGCAATATTTGGTAGACCTTGCCTCAAGCCAAATTGTTCAAATGGGACCAGCTTCACAAAGCTCTCTCACCGATCCAACTCCTGAAATGGATTTCACCCCGAAATACACAAAAAAAGAGTTACAAACCTACGCTGTAAATTGGCTAAAAGAACGCAGTATCGATGTTGACAGTCTTACGAAAGGGCTTGAATTTTCAGTTGGGACAAAAGACGGCAATGGATTTTTCTTTCGATGGACAGACAACAAAGCTAAACAGGGTGAAATGAGATTTTTACAGGTTGGATTTACAATCGGAGGAAGCCTCTTAAGCTACGTCAATACACTTAACATTTAACACTTGATAAACATGATATATTTAAAAAAAATATTTTGTGCTCTTGGCCTTTCTTTACTTATCGTTTTGACCACTACAAGTTCCTCGTTAGCAGCTACATGGGTATTGGAAAATGATGGGAATTATATGACTACGAGTGGCACATTCAATTTGGATTCCAGTTGCGGCTTAAGAAAAAGCTGTCATTGGGGGTATAACGTACAAGAACCAAGCAGCTGTAGCGGTCGAGATATGCCAGGGCAAGGCTGTGATGCTTATAGAAAAAAATGGAAGCAATGGAATTTCGATAAAGCCTATAGCTATCCAGATGAATATAAGTACACAAAATCGAAACAATATGTTTTCATACCACCAAAGCATGCTACAACGCGAAAAGCTCGTTACATTACATTGGGATATGTGAGTTATGATGGACAGTTGCAACTTTACTATGATTATGACTATGTCAATCAATACGCCTATTACGATGTCTGGGTCCCTTATAATAGCACAACATTCTACGGTATCTGGAAAATTTATCTCAGTGATGTAACGAGTAACAGTGAAACAACAAATTGGTATGCTATTGCTTGGGATGCAGCGAAAGTTGAATATTAGAAGGTGAACTCCTTAAAATAAGTTTAATTGCTCTTGAAAAGCCTCTGTATTACAGGGGTTTTTCTATATATACGTTCTCTATTCAAAAATCAAGCTTTTTCTCTTTCTAACAATGCAATTTTTCGCTTCTCTCCTCTATTATACCCCCCAACCTTCCCGTCAGAGCGTATAACTCGGTGACAAGGGATCGCGGGATCGTAATTCGTTCGAAGTATGTTGCCACAAGCTCGATAAGCGCGAGGGCTAGCTGCAAGACGAGCCACCTCTTTGTAAGTCAGAACACTCCCTTTTGGGATTTGAGAAACGACTTTAAGCACTTTGTCGCGGAAAGAAGGAGTCATGAAAAAAAATTACGTTCTTTTATAAAGCCCAATAAGCTGTGCTTTTTCAATAACATGAGGAGAAATCGCGTCTTCGAGGGTTTTTCTATCTGAACCTTGAGCAATATCTAGTATGGTATCAAGCGCATAAAGTTCAAAAAAATAACGATGAGTGCCAGAAGGCGGACATGGACCGCCCCATCCTGTTTCGCCAAAATCCGTCATCCCTTGCAATGTCCCATAAGGCACGGTATTTTCAGGAATTTCACGTATTTCAGGCGCAATATTCCAAATCGTCCAATGAAGCCAATCTTTCGCAGGAGCATCAGGATCGTGAACAATAAGGACAAAGCTTTTAGTGTTTTTGGGAGCATTTTCGATCGAGAGATGAGGTCTTAAATTTTCTCCATCACACGTATATTTTGAAGGAATATTCCCATTGTGGGAAAAGGCGGAACTTTTAAGGATCATGGGTAAAAAAATTATGGATTGTTGAGAAGGAGAAATTTTCAAGGTATGATCAGCTCGAAGCATAAAAATTTCTCCAAGAACAAGTAAAAAAACGAGCACAAGAAAGAGTATCCACCATTTCATTCTTCCAAAATTTAATGACAGATTTATCATACCAAAAAGAAAATCACCGAGCGAGAGAAATTTTACTTCGTCTTAAAAAAGAATATCTCGTAAAAGGCCCTTTTGTTGCGTACGGCAATGCTTTAGAGCTTGTGGTGGGGACGATTCTTTCAGCTCAATGCACTGATAAGATGGTAAATAAAGTGACGAAAGAGCTTTTTAAAAAATATAAAACGGCCAAAGATTATGCGTTTTGCGACATCAAAACATTGGAAAAAGATATTTATTCGACAGGATTTTATAAAAACAAAGCAAAATATCTGAAAAATCTTGGAAAAATGCTGATGGAAAAACATCGGGGAAAAGTGCCCGGGAATCTCGAAGATCTTTTGCATTTACCCGGCATCGCAAAAAAAACAGCTCACCTTGTTATGGCCAAAGCATTTAAAAAACATACGGGCATTGCGGTTGATACCCATGTTTCGAGGCTTGCTCCGCGCCTCGGGCTTACGAATGAAAAAAATCCCGATAAAATCGCACTCGATCTTGAAAAACTTTATCCACGACAAGAATATCTCAATGTTAATGAATACTTCATCATGCACGGCCGAAAAATCTGCATCCGCATACCAAAATGCCATGAATGCGTTTTAGCTGATATTTGTCCGAATCGCCGGGATTTAATATGAATAAAATTTTACCGGGATTCTCGGTAATTTGACATTGAGTATAAATTCCCGGTATATTTGTTTTACTAGTATATTCATTTTGTATGAAGATACACATCCCAAACAGTGTATGGTTGGGCAATATAGATCCTTTTTTAAAAGGATTTGATTCTGGAAAATCGAATGAACTGAAAATAACATTTAACAAAAAATGGATATCTATACATCCGATGGTTTTAGCTATGATCGCGGCTTTGGGACTAAAAATAAAGGCATCAAAAATTACATGTGAAAAACTCGAGGCAAAATCAAAACATTACTTGGAAAGAATGAAGTTGTTCAAGTTTTTAGGAATAAAATCTGGCATCACAATGAAAGAGCATGAAGCCGCGGGGAGATTTATACCATTAACCCAAATCAATGATTCCAAATCATTAACAAAATTTATTACAGAAGTAACACCATTATTACACCTTAAGCCAAAACATGCTGAACCCATGCGCTACATAATGAGCGAATTGGTAAGAAATGTGCTTGAACATTCATTGTCGAGGCATGGAGCCATTGTATGCGCTCAATATTACAAAAAAAGTAATACGATCAGAATAGGGATTGCTGACATAGGTATTGGTATATGGAAGTCAATAAATCAATCATACAATCCTAAAAATGACCTAGAAGCCATTCGCATGGCTCTAACGCCCGGCATAACAGGTACAACAAAAAAAGAGGGTGGTACGGAGCGGAATGCAGGAGCTGGATTATTTTTCATCAAATCGATTGCTGCAGTAAATAATGATTTTTTTATCATGTATAGTGGCAAAGCTATGTACAAACTCCTCAAAAGGACTGGCAAAAAAATCGTATTGCATGCTGATCCTTTTGATGATCGACATTCAAAACGAGATGACTTACCCGCTTGGCAGGGAACAGTAGTCGGGATAGATCTTTCCTTAACTAAAACTCAAGAATTTTCTTTCCTCTTGCAGCTACTCAATAAAACTTTGAGAGAGGCTATAAAAGAAAGGAAAAAAGCTCGTTATAAAAAACCGAAATTCATATGATCCATATAAAACTTTTCAAACAAGTTGGACCTTTTGCTGAAAATAAAGACATTGCGAGAGATATACGATTTAAAAAACTCATTCCTGCATTAGCAAAAAATAAAAACATTGTATTAGACTTCAAAAATGTTGAAGGAGCCACACAATCATTTATTCATGCGTTAATCAGTGATCTTATAAGAAAATATGGCAGTGAAGTGCTGGAAAAAATTCAATTCAAATCATGCAACGATACCGTAAAAGCCATCATCACCATGGTCACTGATTACATGCAAGAAAGTAGTTAAAATTTGTGACTTAAGTTTGCGAAGTGGGTGAATAAGTTCAGATACATATTGGACTTAAGAGAAAATCACTCACGCCCAAATATGTTATGGACGCATACAGGCACTGTTCATCACAAGTTTTTTTTGCTACACTTAGCATACACTTTAAGTCTTTTGAAATTTTTTCTATTTCTTAAACTTTTAATATTATGGATGCTACTGTTCAAAATGCTCTGAATGATCAAATTCAGGCTGAATTTGCTTCTTCTTACCTTTATCTTTCCATGGCGGCGTATTTCGAATCTTTAAATCTCCCAGGAGCAACGGCATGGATGAAAAAACAATCTCAGGAAGAGATCGAACATGGAATGAAGATTTTTAATTATGTTAACCAAAAGGGAGGGAGAGTGAAGTTGCAAGCTTTGCCTTCGCCAAAACACGAATTCGATTCTGTGAAAGAGGTTTTTGAGACTTCCCTTGCTCACGAACAACATATTACTCAACGTATTCATAAACTTTACGAACTCGCTGATAAACACAAAGATTATTCGCTGATCGTATTCCTTCAATGGTTTATTGAAGAACAAAACGAGGAAGAAGCCCAAGTTACTGAAATTCTTGCGAAACTCAATCTGCTTGATAAAGGTTCTCGAGAGGGACTTCTTCTTATTGATCATGAATTGCAGAAACGCTAAAATAGTTCCGTTTTCTGCTTTTCTAGAATTTTTCGGGCAGGTTGCAGAGCGGTCAAATGCAACAGACTGTAAATCTGTCGGTGTAATGCCTTCGGGGGTTCGAATCCCTCCCTGCCCAATTTACATGCGAGAATCGTAACGTAACCGTCCCATTTTGGACGCTTTGTCATATGAAGAAAAGCGGTAAATGGCCGAGTTTTTTGTCATTTTTAACAAATTTTTTAGAAAAATTTCATAATTCTTCGCTAATGTGAGTGAAAAATTTTGATATTTTCTATGCCGGTTACGCTTTTTTCTTGCTCTTTACAAGGGTTGCAAGGGATAAAAGTTGAAGTGGAAGTTGATATTCTTCAAGGTATGCCGACCTTCACGATCGTTGGTCTTGCGGATACTGCCATTCAAGAAGCAAAAGAACGTATCATTTCCGCTATTAAAAATAGCGGATTTCAGTTTCCTCGCACCAAAAAAACCATCAATTTGGCTCCGGCGGATATAAAAAAACAGGGGCCTTCTTTTGACTTTCCTCTCGCTTGTGGTCTTCTTTTAGCCTCAAAGCAGATTCCTTTACGTAATTTTCTGAATGAAAGCCTTTTCATTGGAGAACTTGCCTTAAACGGTGATCTTCGCCGCGTCAATGGAGTGCTTTTGATTGCTGATTTTGCGCAAAAAAATGGTTTTAAACGAATCTTCCTCCCCGCTCAAAACGCGCTTGAAGCGAGCCTTATTCCTCATATTGATATTTTTCCTATACGTTCACTCAAAGAATTTGTTTCCTTTATTCGTGGCCAAGATACTATCCCTGCGTATAAACGACTTCTTGATTATCAGCAGATTATTCGTAAAGAGCGACTCAATCGTCCTTCTTTGGATTTGGACATGGCTTATGTCAAAGGCTTGCGTCAGGCGAAAAGAGCTCTTGAGATCGCTGCAACCGGCGCTCACAACGTGATTATGACTGGACCTCCTGGATCCGGAAAAACTCTTCTTGCTCGGACTTTTGCCACTATTTTGCCAGAACTCCAGCTTGAAGAAGCTATTGAAGTCACAAAAATTTACTCTCTTTCGGGTTTTGTTCGACCCGATCAACCATTGCAGTTTGAACCTCCTTTTCGATCCGTTCATCATACCACTTCGCAAGTTGCCATTATTGGCGGAGGGAGTTTTCTAAGACCTGGAGAAATCACTCTTGCTCACAAAGGCGTCCTTTTTCTTGATGAACTTCCGGAGTTTCCTTTACATGTTCTTGAGGCTTTACGACAACCCCTTGAAGATCATTTCATTTCTATCGGTCGAGCTTCTTTTCGTGTTCATTTTCCCTCACATTTTATGCTTCTTGCGTCCATGAATCCTTGTCCTTGTGGCTATTTACATGATCCTTATCGCACTTGTAGTTGCACATCGAGTCAAATTTTTCAATATCAAAAGAGACTTTCTGGTCCTTTTCTTGATCGTATGGATATTTTTCTTTCCATCCCGCGTACAAAAGCCGAAGAACTTTCTGAAGACACACAAGAAGAGCCATCCGAAGCTATTCGTGAACGAGTAAGAAAAGCCCGAAACATTCAAATGGAACGATTTCGCTCTTTCGGGATTACTTTAAATAGTGAAATGAATCTTCCTCTTCTTAGAAAACATTGTTTTTTAGAACGCAAAGCTCAAATTTTTTTGCGTCATGCTATGAATACTTTTCATTTTTCCAATCGTGCCTATACTCGAATCCTGAAAGTCGCTCGAACCATCGCTGATCTTGAAAATATACCTTCTGTTCAAGAAAAACATCTTGCTGAAGCCATTCAATATCGGCAGAGGACGGTTTAAATTTGTACCTGTAGTGCCATCGTTTTCTCGAGACTTTCCCTTAAGGACCCTTTTGATTCAATATCATGAAGCGATTGGGATATACTTTTGTACGACTTGTTGTTCGATCAAATTTCCGCTATAACATACATGATATGGTTTTTTCCCAAAAATTTCGCATGAAATCGCGAAGTTTTAAAAAAAATAAGCCCAAGAAAATTTTGATCTTAGGATCAGGGGCATTGAAAATTGGAGAAGCGGGAGAGTTTGATTATTCTGGATCTCAGGCCATAAAGGCGCTCAAAGAGGAAGGAATTGAGATTGTTCTTATCAATCCCAATATCGCCACCAACCAAACGAGTAAAGACCTTGCCGACAAGGTCTATTTTTTACCTGTTGAGCCCTATTTTGTTGAAAAAGTTATTATTAAGGAGCGTCCGGACGGAATTCTTTTGAGTTTCGGTGGCCAAACCGCTTTGAACTGCGGAGTTTCGCTTTTTAAGCAAAAAATTCTGAAGAAATATCAGGTTAACGTTCTTGGGACACCTGTTTCTGCTATTGAAAAAACTGAAGATCGTGAGCTTTTTAAGCAGGAACTTACAAAAATTCGGGCTTATCCTGAGTTTCGTGAAGGAATTAAAACACCTAAAAGCATTGCCTGTGAAAATGCTTCGAATGCCTTTAAAGCGGCTCAAAAAATCGGTTATCCTATTATTCTTCGTGCTGCTTTTGCTCTTGGAGGCAAGGGATCGGGATTTGCGAATAATGAATATGAATTGCAAAAACTTCTCGATACGGCCTTTGCCTATAGCCCTCAGGTTCTTATTGAAGAAAATCTTCGAGGATGGAAAGAAATCGAATACGAAGTGGTTCGTGATGCTTATGATAATTGTATCACGGTCTGCAATATGGAAAATTTCGATCCACTTGGCATTCATACAGGAGAAAGTATCGTTGTCGCTCCTTCGCAAACGTTGGACAATGAAGAATATCACTTGCTTCGCGCTCTTTCCATTCAAATCATTCGACATCTTGGCATTGTTGGAGAGTGCAATGTTCAGTTTGCACTCGATCCTTGCTCTCGAGATTATCGTGTTATTGAGGTGAATGCGAGACTTTCGCGTTCTTCTGCTTTGGCTTCAAAAGCTACAGGCTATCCTTTGGCTTATATTGCAGCGAAACTTGCTCTTTCTTACTCACTTCCGGAACTTAAAAATGCTGTCACCAAAACCACCACTGCCTGCTTTGAGCCCGCTTTGGATTATCTGGCTTTAAAAATTCCTCGATGGGACTTAAATAAATTTCGTAAAGTGTCTGAAGAGATTAACAGTGAAATGAAATCCGTTGGTGAAATTATGGCTCTTGGTCGAAGTTTTGAGGAAGTCATGCAAAAGGGTCTGCGCATGCTTCAAATTGGACTTCATGGCTTTGTGGCGAATGAAACACTTAATATTAAAACTGATCGACTTCATCATGAAATTCAAGTCCCTACCCCTAAACGCATTTTGGCCATTGCTGAGGCTTTAAAACGAGGAATGGATACGCAAAAAATTTCCGAACTTTCTGGCATCGATACGTGGTTTTTGGATAAATTGAAAAATATTGTTGATATGCAGCAAAAACTTAAAAAACATCCACTTGACGCAGCACTTCTTTTGGAATCAAAAAAAATGGGATTTTCGGATCATCAAATTGGAGATATTGTTTCGATGAGTGAATATGAAATTCGCGTTTTTCGCAAAAAACAGGGTATCGTTCCTCGAGTTCGGCAGATTGATACTTTAGCTTCCGAATATCCGGCAAACACCAATTACCTTTACCTCACCTATCATGGCGATCATGACGACATTGATTTTTCACGTTCTCATAAAAAGAAACGAGTTATCGTCCTTGGATCGGGCGCTTATTGCATCGGTTCGTCAGTCGAATTTGACTCATGTTGCGTGAATGCCATTTCGACTCTCGCAAAAGAGGGATACGAGACCATTATGATTAATTATAATCCTGAAACGGTTTCAACGGACTACGATATTTGTGACAAATTGTATTTTGATGAACTTTCTGTTGAGCGCGTTCTTGATATTTATGAAAAAGAAAAACCTTATGGCGTCATTATTTCTATGGGTGGGCAAATTCCGAATAATTTGGCTCTTAAACTTCACCGCGCGAAGGTAAAAATTATTGGGACATCACCGAAAGATATTGATCGTGCTGAGGATCGTCATAAATTTTCTGCGATGCTTGACACACTGTCCGTTGACCAGCCTGTTTGGAAAGATTTCGCCAAAATCAATGATGCGTATAAATTTGCAAGGCATGTTGGATATCCTGTACTTGTTCGTCCCTCTTATGTGCTTTCCGGAGCTGCTATGAATGTTGCTCTTAATGAAGAAAGTTTGAGAAATTATCTTGAAAAGGCAGCCCGCATTTCTTTAGATGCTCCTGTTGTTATTAGCAAATTTGAAACGGGCGCAAAGGAAATAGAGATCGATGCCGTGGCGCATAAAGGCGAACTTGTCATCTGGGCTATTGCTGAACATATCGAAAACGCCGGTGTTCATTCAGGGGATGCCACTATCGTTCTTCCTCCACAAAAGCTTTATCTGGAAACCCTCAAACAAATACGATCTATCACCAAAGAGATTGCTAAAAATCTTCATATCACAGGTCCCTTCAATATCCAATTTCTTGCAAAAAATAATAAAATCAAAGTTATCGAATGCAATCTTCGCGCGAGCCGTTCTTTCCCTTTTTCTTCAAAAGTGACGGGGTATAATTTTATTGAGATTGCCACTCAAGCCATGCTTGGCAAAGTTATTCCTAAAAAGCAACGTCGAGATTATTACCGCACTCTCGATATTGATCACGTGGGGGTGAAGTCTCCTCAATTTTCTTTCTCGCGTTTAAGAGGAGCCGATCCGGTGCTTGGAGTAGAAATGGCTTCAACTGGAGAAGTTGCTTGTTTCGGAGATGATATTGAAGAAGCTTTTTTGAAGGCATTTATTTCATCAGGTCTTCGACTTCCTCAAAAAAATATTCTTGTTACGATTGGAAAACTTGAAGACAAGGTTGAATTTCTTCCTTCAGCGAAACAACTTACTCAAATGGGATTTCGTTTATTTGCCACCGAAGGCACTTCAAAAATTTTTCAAGAAAATGGTATTAAAAATACGCTTCTTTATAAGCCTGAATCTCGGCTTCACCCCAGCGTTCTTGATTTTCTCAATGAACGTAACATTGATTTTGTTATCAATATTCCTAAAAGTTTTTCATCCGAAGAAATCACTCAAGGCTATCTTATGAGGCGAAGAGCTATTGATTTGAATGTTCCACTCATTACAAATCTTCAAGTGGCAAAACTTACCGTATCAGCTATGCAAAAGTATCGCATCGAAGATTTAAACATCAAAAGCTGGCAGGAGTATTTTTAAAATTTGCTGGAGGGAGAAATAATTAGCTTTTTTCTCTGTTTTTTCCTATAATCTCAGCGAAAATAGTTCTCTCTTTGCTGTTTTCTGATGAAAACTCAAAAAAATACCTATGGACTTAAGAAAGGTCTTGCGCAAATGCTTAAAGGCGGCGTTATTATGGATGTCGTCAATAAAGAGCATGCGAAAATCGCTGAAGAAGCAGGCGCTTGTGCGGTTATGGCTTTGGAGCGGGTGCCATCGGACATCAGGGCTCAAGGCGGGGTGGCGCGAATGTCTGATCCCAAACTTATCCGTGAAATCATGGCATCGGTTTCTATTCCTGTCATGGCCAAAATTCGCATCGGGCATTTTGTTGAGGCCCAAATATTGGAATCGCTCGGTGTTGATTATATTGATGAAAGTGAGGTTTTGACGCCAGCTGATCCATTTCATCATGTGAATAAATCTGAATTTAAAGTGCCTTTTGTGTGTGGCGCTCGAAATCTTGGAGAAGCTTTACGGCGTATTCATGAAGGTGCGGCTATGATTCGCACAAAAGGTGAAGCAGGTACTGGAAATATTATTGAAGCGGTTCGACACTTTCGATCGATTGCGAAAGAAATTGAAGCTTTGAAAGATATGAGTGAATCTTCTCTCAAGCGATATGCTGAGACGGAACGAATACCTCAAGAGCTTGTTTTCGATGTACGAAGTCTTGGGAGGCTGCCGGTTGTCAATTTCGCTGCTGGAGGGATCGCTACTCCTTCTGATAGCGCTCTTATGATGCAGCTTGGTTGTGATGGAGTTTTTGTTGGATCGGGAATTTTCAAATCTTCCAATCCTTTGGCTTATGCACGAGCTATTGTTGATGCCACGATGAATTATAAGGATCCTAAAATTCTTGCGAAAGTTTCTGAAAATCTCGGACAACCCATGATGAGTCTTCCGATTGATAAACTTTCTGATCTCTATGCTGAAAGGGGATGGTAAGATCTCATTTTAAAAAGAGCATGGTTATTGGAGTTCTTGCTTTGCAAGGCGATGTTATTGAACATATACGCACTCTTGAAAAATGCGGTGTGAAAGCGAAAGAAGTTTGCACTCGAGATGATATTTTTGCTATTGATGGGCTTATTATCCCTGGAGGTGAAAGCACGACCATCTCGAAACTTCTCAAGCGTTTTTCTCTGGATACCGCTCTTTGTGAGCGAGCTAAAAATGCCTTTCCAATTTATGGGACCTGCGCCGGAGCTATTTTGCTTTCAAAAAAAGCTGGAAATCGCGAACCTCAAATACTTCGACTTATGGATATCGATGTTGAGAGAAATGCTTATGGAAGACAGCTTGATAGTTTTGAAGCGACACTTCAAGCTCCAGATATAAGTGATCGTCCTATTGCTGGGGTTTTTATACGGGCGCCAAAAATTACTCGTGTTGGGAAAAAGGTAAAAATTTTAGCCCGATATCCTGAAAAGAATGGCGATATCGTGCTTTGTCGTGAAAAAAATTTTCTCGCATCCACTTTTCACCCTGAATTGACTTCTGACAGCTCTATCCATGAGTATTTTATTGAAATGGTTCGATCGGCGTGATAATTTTCTTAAGCGTTTTATTTTCTTTCTATGTCAATTTATGCCCGAAGCTTTTGACAAGAATCCAAAAAAACTGATTCATGAGATTCTTCGTTTTATTGGAGAAAATCCGGAACGAGAAGGACTAAAACATACGCCCAAACGTGTTATCCAATCGTATAAAAAACTTTTTTCTGGATATGGTAAAGATCCTAAAGAACTTCTTACCGTATTTGATTTTGAGGATTATGACGAGATGATCGTGGTTCGCAATATTGAATTTTACTCCATGTGTGAACATCATATGCTTCCGTTTTTTGGCCAAGCTCATATTGGCTATATTCCAAGCAAAAAAATTATTGGGATTTCCAAACTTCCCCGACTTGTCGAAATATACGCTCGCAGGCTTCAAAATCAGGAACGTCTTACTTCCCAAATTGCGAAAAGTCTGAAAGAGCTCTTGGCGCCTAAAGGTGTTGGGGTCGTGCTTGAAGCGCGACATTTTTGCATGATGTGCCGTGGGGTTGAGAAACAAAATAGCATGGTTTTAACGTCTTCACTTCTTGGGCTTTTTAAAGATACTATGAATACGCGAAGTGAATTTCTTAAACTTATTGGGAAGTAGCACCTCCTTAAATACTTTTTATGGATATCTTGCCTCGACATGTTCGAGAACTCATTCAAGAACTCACACGACTTCCGGGCATTGGTTCAAAAACGGCTCAAAGACTTGCCTTTTATCTTCTTCGTTCGCATCGATCCCTGCATACATCTTTGGGCGGCGCTCTTTTGAAACTTAAGGAAAATATTATCCTCTGCGAGCGATGTTCAAATATTACTGAAAACTCTCCCTGCGTTATTTGTTCTGATCTTAAACGCGATCACTCTACGGTTTGCGTTGTTGAAGAAGCTTTGGATGCTATCGCTCTTGAAAATACTCATGAATACCGTGGTGTTTACCATGTTCTTCATGGGGTTCTTTCTCCTCTTGATGGTGTTGGGCCGGAGGACATTACTATTTCTCAGCTTAAAAAAAGGATCGAAAATGGTTTGAGCGGCCAATGTCCTCAAGTTCAAGAGGTTATTCTTGCGACTAATCCTACCGTTACGGGTGACGCTACCGCACTTTTTATTCAAAAATTTCTGGAACCTTTTCAACTTATTGTCACTCGTATTGCTTGCGGGATCCCGACAGGAGGAGATCTTCAATATGCTGATAGTTTGACGCTTAAGAATGCGCTTTCACATAGGAAGCCGTATTGAGGGGGAGTGATTATTCTGATTTAAAAAACCTGTTTATAAGTAACTGCTCACAAGGATAAAAAGCGGGCGGGGCTTTCCCTTTCGTCCTGCCTCCGCATTGACCGTCCATCCGCTCATTTCTTCTGATAACGCGATTGGGGAGGTACTGAAAAACATACCATCTACTGCAATTTTACCATTTCGGCTACAAAATGTTCAAAGCTTCTCGACGTATCTTCTTCTGATACGCCTTCGTCGCTTTT
>CAZTVN010000030.1:5182-14707 GCA_964617145.1 uncultured Candidatus Peribacteria bacterium | reverse complement strand
GCAGCCGAAATGGTAAAATTGCAGTAGATGGTATGTTTTTCAGCACCTCCTTAAAGTTTTTTATTTTGGCATAGTGCGATCGACGACTTTTGCTATGGCTTTCACTTTGTTTAGAAGTTCTTTTAACATTTCTGGAGTGATTGATTGGTCTCCGTCACATTTGGCTTCATCCGGATGCGGATGGGCTTCTATAAGAAGCCCATCCGCACCTGCTGCTATGGCTGCCAATGACATTGGAAGAACGAGACTTCTTTTCCCTGTTGCATGACTTGGATCCGCTATAACGGGTAAATGACTTAATTCTTTTATAAGCGGAATAGAATTTAATCCAAATGTATTCCTTGTTTCAGTTTCGAATGTTCGAATACCACTTTCACAGAGCATAATGTCATGATTGCCATTGAGCATGATCCGTTCGGCAGCAAGGAGAAGCTCTGTGATCGTACAACATAATCCTCGTTTGAGCATTACTGGTTTTTTTATTTTTCCTACCTCATTTAAGAGCGTGAAATTTTGCATGTTACGAGCACCGATTTGGATAATATCGGCGTACTGACATACAAGATCGATGTCTCGTGTATCCATAACTTCGGTAATGACTTTTAAACCATAGCGGTCAGCGACTTTTCGGAGCAAAATAAGTCCTTCTTTCCCAAGTCCTTCAAAAGAATGAGGGCTTGTTCTTGGCTTGAAAGCTCCTCCACGAAGAATTTTTCCTCCAAACTCTGAAAAAGCTTTTGCCATGGTATCTACTTGTGCTTCATATTCGACGGCGCAAGGGCCTGCCATTACCACAATATCTTTTCCTCCAATTTTCACTCCATTTACTTCGATTACCGTATTTTCATATTTTGTATCACGACTGACAAGCTTATATGGTTGGAGAACCCGCATGACATCCTGTACTCCCGGCAATGAACGTAAGTGACTTATGTCGAGAGTACGTTCATCTCCAATTACTGCAATCACGGTTCGCTCAGTTCCCCTTAAAGGAACTGGCTCAAGTCCTTGTTTTTTTATTTCTTCGAGAGTGTGATCGATGAAAGCCTTTTTGGCATTTCGACGCATTACGATAATCATATCTGAGGGGATTAGATTTTTTTTACTTTTGCCAAAGGCAATAAAGAGAGTCGTTTTTTACATTTTTGTTTACAGCGATAATTTTTGCTGTAAATGTCATTTTTTTCTCTATTTTCGACTGTGATTGTAACATGGATTTTTTGTTAAAAAATAGTAAATATATAGAAAACTCCTCGTAATTTTTGTGAGGAGTTGTGATAGTAAACTTTTATAGTAGTTAGTATTTGTCGTTATGACAACTTCCTCACGGATTTTTTAAAGGTATAAAAATAAAATGATCCCCACCAACCTTTATGAAAAAGAGAGTTTGTTTTGAGAAATTCTTTTTTTATTGATTCGTTTATCATTTCGATTTCAGTATATTTTTTTCTTATCTGTTGTCAGTATAGCAAAACTTCAAGTAGACTACAAGTGTATGTATATCGACGTTCATGCCCATCTCGGTTTTTCTCAGTTTCAGAATGATTTCAATTTTGTCATTCAGCGTCTTTTTGAAGCAAATATTAAAAAAATTATTAATGTAGGTGTCGATCTTGAAAGTTCTCGTCTTTATGCAGATTGGGCTAAGCGATATGATTTTATGTATGCTTCGATCGGTATCCATCCAACGGAAAGTGTGCATGCGAATGATGGTGATATTGAAGTGCTTCGCTCGATCCTTCAAGATTCTCAAAAGATTGTAGCTATAGGAGAAGTTGGTCTTGATTATTATCGAGCTTATGAATCGAAAAAATTACAAACTGTTTTTTTTCGAAAACAATTGGCTCTTGCCCGCGAATTTAAAAAGCCAGTTATCATTCATTGTCGTGATGCTTACTTGGATGTGTATGAGATTTTACAAGAAGAGGGTATTTCGAAAGCCCTTTTTCATTGTTACAGCGGCTCATTAGATTTTGCTCAAAAAGCATGGGAGAGTGGTTATTTTCTTTCTTTTACTGGCATTATTACTTATCCGAACGCGTTGAATCTTCGTACCGTTGTTCGTGAAGTACCCTTGGATCGTTTTATGATTGAAACCGATTGTCCCTTTTTAGCTCCTCAGAAATATCGCGGCAAACGCAATGAACCGGCATTTTTGCCAGAGATTGCGGCTCAAATTGCTCAAGAAAAAAATATGCCTTTAGAAGAGGTTGCGGCTTTTGCCTTTGAAAATAGTTGTCGATTTTTTGCGCTTTCTTGACTTCCTTGAGGCTTTGAAGATTTTGCAGCCGAAATGTTTGAAGTAGATGGTATGTTTTTCAGAGGGTCCTTACGAAAGAACCTGTTTGAGTACTGTTTTTAAGGCTTCTATCGAGGGTGTGGTGAGACGAGATACCACTTCTCCCTTGTTGTTTATTATGACAATTATCGATGGACTTTCTACTTCATATTTTTTCTTAAGTTCTGTTTCCGTATCAAAATCTGCTTTTACGATGAAAGTGTTTTTTGGAAAATTTGAGAGATCAGCTTTTATATTTTTTTCCATGTTTTGACATGTTGCACATGAATCCGATGAGAAGAAGATCGCGAATGCTTTTTCTTCAATAATTTTGTCGTAGAGCATTGTTGAATAATTGATGTATTTTGGTGCTTCAAGATTCGCCTTATCTTCAATTTCTTGCATCAATTTTCGTACTTCCAAAGAAGCTTTATCAAATTCATCTTGATCTGGATTTTGTCCCTTGAAGATATAGATCGGAGTGTTTTCGAGACGGCAACAGTTATATCGGCTTCTTCACTATAATATAAAGCTTCTTCGCCTTTTTTTAGAAGATTTTTCGGGTCGCTTTCAGAGATATTGTCCTGAGTAAGGATGAGATCGGGGAAAAGTTTTAATATATTATTTGTCCCATTTTGAGCCATTTCATGTGTTAGATCTTCTGCAAGCGTAAGTTTTTGACTTAAAGGAAGGTCAGATCGATATTTTGCTGTATCCGGCATTGGCCGAGTTACTTTTTCTTCAAAAGGTAGATTGGTTATCATGTTGGTCTGAACATTTTCTTCAGTGCTTATTTCTTCATTTTTGATTGATGTATTTTTTTCTGGTTTATTACATCCATTGAAAATAATAAGGCTTATGATTGTTAGTCCGAAAATTTTTAAGAGATTTTTATTTTTCATGGTTTTTAAAGAATTAAGAAGTTAAGTAAGGGAGGGTTAGTTTTTTTATAATATCGAACATTTTTGCATTTTTCCCATAAGACCTTTAAGGTCACTTGAAGAGATACAATGAAGATTATTTGAAGATGTGCCATCGACGGATTTCGATTTTGTGATTTTTGTCTCTGGTCCTATAAATACGTTGAATCCAAGTTTTTCGGCTTCTTTTAATCGTTTTTCAAGTTGAGATATTTGGCGTAATTCTCCGCAAAGTCCTATTTCGCCACATGCGCATAATGTATTTGGAAACGTAGTTTTTTTAATTGATGATATAATGGCGAGACAGACGGCTAAATCGCAGGCTGTTTCACGTACTTTAAAGCCTCCAACGATATTGATAAAAACATCTTGATTATTGAGATTGAGGTTGGCATGTTTTTCAAGAACGGCAATGAGAAGTTGCAATCTGTTGAGATCAAATCCACTCGCCATGCGCTTCGGGTAGCCAAAAGTTGTTGTCACGGTTAAAGCTTGAATTTCTAAAAGAAATGGACGTGTTCCCTCGAGGGTGCAAGTTACTATCGATCCCGTTGCGGCATTTTTTCTTCCACTTAAAAAAATTTCTGATGCATTTTTTATTTCTTTTAAGCCGGTTTCGGTCATTTCAAATATTCCAATTTCATTTGTTGAGCCAAAACGATTTTTTGTTGACCGAAGGAGCCGGAATTGTTCATATCGATCACCTTCAAGATACAAAATTGTGTCAACCAGATGTTCGAACACTTTTGGTCCCGCGAGATTTCCTTCTTTCGTAACATGCCCAATAAGAATGAGTGGTATACGATGGCTTTTTGCCCATTGCATGAATTTTTCCGTACAAAGTCTGACCTGATTGATTGAGCCAGATGGTGAATCGAGTTCGTTTGATGCCATGACTTGAATAGAATCAATGACAACCATATCAACTTTATTTTTATTTAGAAAATTTAGGATCGCTTCCAGATTTGTTTCATTGACGATGTCGATATTTTCTCTAGCTATTTTTAATCTTGTAGCCCTTAACGCAACCTGTTCGCGAGATTCTTCCCCTGAAATGTAGAGAATTTTTTGTTTTTTTGATGCGACTGCTTCACACATTTGAAGACTTAAAGTTGATTTTCCCATGCCTGGTTCTCCGCTTAATACCGTCAATCCTCCTTCGACTAATCCTCCTCCAAGCACACGGTCGAGTTCTTCGATTTCTGTTTTTAGACGTTCTTCTATTTGCATGACTTGAGTGATTGGGATGGGGCTTAAAGTCTGATTTCCCCGTTCTTTTTCTTTCCTTTCTTTTCCTACGTCAATGATGTCTTCAATAAAACTATTCCACTGTGAACAATTTGGGCAACGACCAATCCATTTTGTGTTTTGAAATTGACAGTTCTGGCAGATGTAGATGGTTTTTAGTTTTGTCATAATGTCCTTAAGGATTGATAATATGAATGAGTTCTTTATGAATATGCCCATTTGTTGCCACTATTTTACTTTTATCCACAATAAATTTTCCACCCGAAATGTCCGTTACTATCCCTCCTGCTTCTTGAATAAGTAATGATCCCGCTGCTATATCCCAAATTTTTCCAGTCCGACTTAAATCGCAATATCCTTCAAAAGCTCCGAAAGCTGTGTACGCAAGTCCTAATGCCGCTGAGCCATAGGATCGCATATAAAAAACATTTTCTGATAGAGCGAGCATTAATTCCCCTTTTTCTTTATCTTCGGGTTTATGTAATCGTGGAAGTTCGGTATAGAGACGGCTATTTTTAAGATTTTTTTCTTCGGAAACTTTCATCGATTTTTTGGAGATTTTTTCATGATGTGCATTTGTTTTTATGTGATAGGCGCCTTTATTTTTTCGCGCGGAGAAAAGTTCGTGAGAAACAGGGCTGTAAGTAAATCCGAGAACGATTTCCGAGTCTTTTTTTAAAGCGATCGTTGTATTGAAGAGAGGAAGACGTTTTTGATAATTGGTGGTTCCATCCACGGGATCAATAATCCAAGTAATATCAGAATTTTTATTTAACCAACCTGATTCTTCCGCGAGAATGTTTGAATGAGGGAAATGTTTTTGTAAGGTTTCTATTATAAAATTTTCGATTTTGAGATCGAGATTCGTTGCAAAATTGAGCGTGCCTTTTATGTTTTTAATTTCGACCTCATCCCATTCATCGATAAGTATTTTCCCGCAATGTAAAATAAGGTCAGTGACTAATTTTTCAGCTTTATCGATCATTTTTTCAGAAGAATTAGAGCTCTATAAGTGATTTGATTATAGCAAAAAATGCTCGCTTCCATAATTTATTGAAGATTTCAAAAAAATCGTTGCCATAAGGAGAAAATTTCTATAGCATACGTTTGACATAAAAATTTAGAAATGTCTCAACCCTTTGAGCGATTTACGTGGAAAATTGGTGGTGAAGCTGGTTTTGGTATCAAATCAGCGGGAATGTCTTTTGCAAAATCTTGTTATCGGGCTGGTTTTGAGGTTTTTGATTATACCGAATATCCTTCACTGATTCGAGGTGGACATAATACCTATCAGATCACTATTTCAGATCGCCCTACAAGAAGTGTTGACTGCCAGGTTGATCTTCTTGTGGCTCTTAATGAACGCACTCTTGCTCAACATTTTAATGAAATGACTTTAGACTCGGCTATTATTTATGACGCCGATGAGGTCAAAATTGATGAAACACCTTTTAAAGAACGCCATGTCCATCTTATTCACGTTCCGCTTCGAGCTTTTTCTAAGCAAGTTGGGGCTGATATCATGAGAAATACCGTTTCACTTGGAGCCAGCATGGCTTTGATCTCCCTTCCGAGTAGTTATCTTTCCGATATTGTTCGTGAAACTTTTGCTCATAAACCCGGGGTCATTGATTTGAATGTAAAAGCTCTTTCGCTTGGTTACGATTATATTCGTAACCATTATCCTGATTTTCGTTTTAAGGTTTCCCTCAAACCTCGTGAAAAAGGAAATCGTATGTATATTGGTGGAAATGAAGCTACCGCACTTGGCGCTTTAGCAGCAGGGTGTGATTTTTATGCTGGCTATCCTATGACACCTTCCAGTGGAATCCTTCATTATATGGCGGCAAAGGCTGTTTCTCAGAATGTGATTTTTAAACATGCTGAGGATGAGATTGCGGTTTTAAATATGGCTTTGGGCGCTGCTTTAGTTGGCGCGAGGTCTATGGTAGCAACGTCCGGTGGAGGATTTGCCCTTATGGCTGAGGCCTTGGGACTTGCTGGGATCACTGAAACACCTGTCGTTATTGTGAATTGTCAAAGACCTGGTCCTGCAACAGGACTTCCTACTTGGACTGGACAAGCTGATTTGCGTTTCATGATGCATGCCGCTCAGGATGAATTTCCTCGCATTATTTTGGCACCTGGTGATATTGAGGAGTGTTTTTATATGACGGCTTCCGCCTTTAATCTTACTGAACGTTATCAAACTCCTGTGATTATTCTTTCTGATAAAACTTTAGGCGAAGGAGCTGGCAGCGTACCTGCGTTTGATGAATTAAAAGTTACTATTGATCGTGGTAAGCTTTTGGAAGAGAGTCAGATTCTAGCCGATTATAAACGTTATGAAATGAGTTCTGATGGTATTTCTCCTCGCACGCTTCCTGGAATGAAAGGAGGGATTTTTTGTGCTAATAGTGATGAGCATGATGAATATGGTTATTCGAATGAAGAAAGTTCTGTTCGAATCGCTCAAGTTGATAAGCGAAATCGAAAATTGGATTCGATGCGTAGTGAACTTGATGGAGCGAATCTTTATGGCCCGAAAAATGCCGATATCACCGTAGTTGCTTGGGGTTCGACGAAGGGTGCTGTTTTAGATGCTTTTGATCTTTTACCTTCAGAAATCCGAAACCGATTTCGTCTTCTGCATATTCATGTTCTTTGGCCTTTTAATGGGGCTAAAGTTGAGGAAATTTTACGACAATCTCGTCGTGTTATATTGATTGAGGGAAATTCTCTTGCTCAACTTGGTGGATTGATACGGCAGGAAACTGGTATTCTGATTGATGATATGATTTTGCGTTATGATGGTCGTTCGTTTTTTGCGAATGAAGTTAAAGAAAAACTCCTTGCTTATATTTAATTTTTTATTTACGTTATGGCAGGCTTTGTGAAAGGAAAACTTGATACGGCTCATGATCCTACGTGGTGTTCTGGATGTGGTGATTTCGCTATATGGATGGCTTTGAAAAATGTTATTTTAGATCTTCAAATAGAACCTCATAATGTTCTTATTGTTTATGGTATCGGTTGTTCAGGCAATATGACTAATTATGTGAGTACTTATGGATGGCATTCTCTTCATGGGCGAGCTGTGCCTACCGCCGTTGGTGCGAAACTTATGAATAAAAATTTGACGGTTATTGTGGTTGCCGGAGATGGGGATTCTTTAGGGGAGGGGATGGGGCATTTTATTCATGCTATGCGTGGAAATGCTGACATTACTTACATTATTCATGATAATAAGGTTTATGGTTTGACTATTGGACAGGCGGCGCCGACTGCTATAAAAGGCTATAAAAGTAAATCGACTCCTGAAGGCATTATCGAAATCAATGCTAATGCCCTTTCCTTGGCGGTTGCGACTGGATGCGGATTTGTTTCTAAGGGTTTTAGCGGACGTATTCCTCATCTTCAAAATCTTATTAAGCAGGCTATTTTGCATAAAGGTTTTTCATTGGTTGATGTTTATCAGCCTTGCGTGACCTTTAATAAAGTCAATAATTTCCCTTTTTACAATGAACGTATTTATGATCTTCAACAAGAAGGTCATGATGTTCATGATCGATCGAAAGCATTTGAGAAAGCCCTTGAGTGGGGGGATCGTATTCCTATTGGTATTTTTTATCAGGATGATCGTCCTTCGTATGAAACTTACTTGCCTCAGGAGGAGGGAGAGCCTATCGTCAAGCGGCCAATGAAAGTACGTGATTTGACTTATCTTAAGAAGGAGTTTATGTAGGGGGATTGTCGACTCATAAGGATAAAATCCCTCAAATATCTTCTGCCCACCTTTCTGCTTTTGCTGATGCTCTTATGCTTGCTCTCGGTTTTTTCCCTATCGCTTCATCTCGTCCTTTTTTGCAAGGAAGTTCGGATCACATGGAAGCATTTACTCAGATTGTTGGAAAACGAATGCAGCGATTTTTTTCTTACGCCCAGATGGCTTATTCTCGATCTTCTGATTTAGCTCAATCGGAAGGCAATAGATTTCATGCCGAACTTTATGATGCCATGGCTTCTCTTGTCTGTGATCTTCTTATTGTCCTTTCTCAACTTCGTTCTCAATTTCCAGGTATGCCTGCGCCAATTTTAGTTTCAGGTATTTCAGCTCTTTCGATGAAAGATGTTTTGCGAAAATCAGGGGGTGTAGGGGTCGATAGGCCTGGTGCATCAGCAAAACCGAAGCGTCATCTTCATCTTGTTGTTGTTCCGAAACCTTGATTTTTCCGGTTTTTTCTTCAATAAAGGCTTGAAAAAGCCTAGAAAAAGTATTATAATAAAATGATTTTATAAAAACAAAAAGTCATGTTTAAGAAATCCCAATTTCATTTTTCTTTTCTTTTTACTCTTGTTTTCGTTCTTTTTGTTGGTCTTTTAACCTATGCATCGCGAGTGATTTTTGCGAATAATTATATTTTGGGGAAGGTTAATGTTGCGGGGATTGAGATTGGCGGGATGACCTATCCTGAAGCTTCTGACACATTAGAAAAGCATTATTCCGTTTTTCTTGATCAAAAGGTGAAAGTTGTTTTTCAAGATACCGTTTCTTATATAAAAGTGAGAGATCTCGGCGTGGAATTTGATACTTTTAAAACTATGGAGGAAGCGTATCAAATTTCTTTTGGTCAAAATATTGGCCGTCATATGCAGGCAAGGCTTTTGAGTTTCGTTGAAGATACGACTTTAAAGCCAACCGTTCTTATTAATCGCGATGTTTTTGTTGATTCTATTACTTCGGCCTTCTCAGAAATACGTGATCCCCGCAATGCGTTAGTTTTTATTGATAATAATGGAATCGTTAATGTTCGTGCCTCTAAAAAAGGGTTTAAAGTTGATTTTGATTCTCTTTATGACCATTTCACTGCTTTTGTTTCTGCTTTTACTGTACCTGTTTTATATGTTGAAGCAGAACCTCTTGAACCTACTTATACTCAAGAAACGGCGAATCAAGATGCTGCTCTTTTAGCTTCTCTTTTTCAACAGGAAATTCATTTAACTCAAGAACTCGATGGAGCGCTTTTTTCTCATAAAACAACAATTTCTCAAAGTTTTCTGGCAAAAATTTGTTCTGAG
>CAZTVN010000030.1:0-5172 GCA_964617145.1 uncultured Candidatus Peribacteria bacterium | reverse complement strand
AAATTCAAAACTTTATTTTTATGAAGATCATATTGCTTCCTATCTTCGGGAAAGTGTCTCTTCGCAAATTGATCAATCGGCTTCTGATATTCGTGTTTTAACGCTTCCTCACGATGGTAACCCTCGTGCCCAAATAGAAGGGACTCTTACTAATGGCAGACGGGTAAATATTGATGGCACCGTTTCCCGTATCACTGAATCTATTAGAAAAAATGTTTTTGATATTCCTCTTGATATAGAAATTGTTTCTGCAAAAATTGTGAATGAAACCGGCCAAGATCTCGGAGAACTTAAACTCATTGCTCGAGGACTTTCTAATTTTAAAGGATCCCCCGATGGTAGAGCTTTTAATATTCGTAAAGCTCTTTCAGAAAGGATCAGTGCTGTACTTTTTGCTCCTGGCCAAGAATTTTCTTATAATGATGTTATCGATAATCTTTCTGATGGGTGGAAACAAGCCTTGGGTATTTTTGGAGGTGTGAATCTTGTTCCCACTTTAGGCGGTGGGCTTTGTCAGGTTTCAACGACTGTTTATCGAGCGGCTCTTAACGCAGGACTTCAAATTACTGAAAGACATCCTCATAGCCTCCATGTTCATTATTATAAAGAATATGGAGATGGACTTGATGCTACTATTTTTCTTGGAGGTAAAAATCTTCGCTTTCTTAATGATACTCCTTCCTATATTTTAGTTTTGGCTGGTTACGATGATAAGGATAATGCTTATGTTGATTTTTATGGTACTTCTGATGGAAGAAAGATTGAACTTTTTGGCCCGTATTATAGCAAAACCGAAATACCTGTTGATTTTCAAGAAAAAATTGGTGGTGTTTCTTGGAATCAGATCAAATGGGTTCAAAGAATAACCCGAAGCGATGGAAAAATTGAAGAGAATGTCATTGTTTCGACTTATACAAAAGGCGTGCACTAGGTCATTCTAAAATGCGAAACTCAGTCTTTTTCGAAATCACAGGATGCGTGATCCTTCGACAATCAGGGCTCATTGTTTTCTCGAAAGCTTTCTCAGAATTTTTCTGTTATACTTTCAAAAGTTTTAGGTTATTTCCATCACTTTCATGTTTTCTTCGCCTTTATTTTTAGCTTTTCGTCGACCTTGGGCTTTTATCGTCGCTTTTTTCTCAGCCGCGAGTCTTTTTCTCATTCAGTATTATTTAATGGCAACTCTTCCCGGAACCAAAAATCTGTCCTGTGTTATGGGAGCATGGCTCACTTTTGGTAACCTCGTTTTCAGTCTTTTTGTAAGCCTTTTATTTGGATTTTTGGTTCCGGTTTTTATTTTTATTTTTTCTCAATCTCTGAAAACTCTGAAAAGCGCTGCCTCGACTTCTGGTGTTTTTTCTCTTCTTGGCTTTGGCACAAGCATGCTTTCGGTGTTTTGTACTTTTTGCACATTGCCGGTGATTTCTTTTTTTGGAGTTTCAATCGGATTGAGTATTTTTACTTTTTATAATGCCTATTTTAAGGTTTTGAGTATAATTTTTTTGTTCATAAGCATATTTTTACTTCACCGAAAGTTGCAGAAAGGCTGCAAATTTCGGTAGTAAGCATGTTTTTGAGATGAGTGTGTCCTTATTTCGACGGTTTGAATCGTTTTAATCGGAGCGCATTTAAGACGACTGAGATCGAAGAAAAGGCCATAGCGGATGCTGAAATTATTGGATTGAGTAATGCGAAAGCCGCTACAGGAATTCCTATTACATTATAAATAAATGCCCAGAAAAGGTTTTGTTTAATATTTTTTAATGTCATTTCTGATAACTCGATTGCTTCAACCGCTTTTTTCAAGTCTCCTTTTACTAGTACCATGTCTCCTGATTCGATCGCGATATCAGTTCCTGTTCCCATAGCGATTCCGACATTTGCTTGGCTTAAAGCAGGACTATCGTTTATGCCGTCACCAACCATTCCGACAAATTCATTGGCTTTTTGTAATTCTTTGATAATATCAGTTTTTTTGTCAGGAGTTACTTCGCTTCTGATTTCGTCTATTCCAACTTCGCGTGCGATGGCTTTAGCCACATCTTCGTGATCTCCTGTCAGCATGATGGTTTTTATCTTTCTTTCGTGCAATTTTTGAATCGCTTCTTTAGAAGATTCTTTGACATTATCTCGTACGGATACAAATCCTCGATATTTTTTATCGATGGCAACATGCATAATCGTGTGGCCATCTTTTTGTTTTAAACTAGCTTTTTCTTCGAGTTCTGCGCAGAGCATCACTTTTTCATTTTCAAGGAATGTTTTGTTCCCAACAATAATTTCGTGTCCTTCAACATTTCCTTTAATACCCTTGCCAATCACTGCTTCACTTTTTTCAACTTTTATGATTTTTACCCCTTTTTCTTGAGCGTATTTTATAATGGCACGGCTTAAAGGATGTTCGGATGCGTTTTCTAACGCTGTAATATATTCAAGGACTTTGTTTTCGTATTGTTCTTTATCTTTCGGAGAAATATTGCTAAGCGCGAAATTTTTATATCCCTCTTCAGGCACTTGATACATTTCTATGCCGGTGATTTGAGGTTTTCCCATGGTTATGGTTCCTGTTTTATCGAAGCAAATCGTGGTTAATTTATGAATTTTTTCCAGACTTTCTGCTTTTTTTATGAGAATTCCCATTTGAGCGCCTTTTCCCGAGCCCACAACAATTGAGATCGGTGTCGCGAGTCCCAATGCGCAAGGGCAAGCGATGATAAGTACTGCAACTGTGACAATAGTGGCATAAGCAGGGTCTCCTTTGATCAAATACCATGAAAGAAATGTTCCAAGCGCAATGATTATCACTCCCCATACAAAATATTCTGAAATTTTATCCACGAGTTTTTGGATTGGTGCTTTTGACATTTGCGCTTCTTCTACGAGTTTAATGATTTGCGCGAGTAGCGTTTCTTTTCCGACTTTTTCCGCACGCATAGTAAAGGCGCTGTTTCCATTGATCGTCGCCCCAATGATTTTTTCTCCTACTCCTTTGCCAACGGGGATGCTTTCTCCTGTTACCATTGATTCGTCAATAACGCCAATTCCTTCAATAATTTCTCCATCAACAGGGATTTTTTCTCCGGGTTTTACTATAAGTTTATCTCCATGAGCGATCATATTGAGGGGAATATTTTCGATACTTCCGTCCTCTTTTAATCGGTGAGCTTCTTTGGCTGAAAGTTGTAGAAGTTTTTGTATGGCTTCGCTGGCTTTTCCTTTTGCTCGAGCTTCGAGATAGCGGCCGAGCATGATAAATGTCGAGATAATGGCGGCATCGATAAAATATTCTTCATGTTTTTCGGTAAAAAATGTCAAATACGTTGAATAGAGAAATGCCGCTCCTACACCGAGTGCCACGAGAGTATCCATATGAGGTCTTCCTTGGAAGAGCACGGGGATGCCTTTTAAGAAAAATTCTCTTCCGGTATAGATCAAAATAATTAGGGTTGCGAAAAACATTATATACATTTTGTTGTCTATGCCTTGACTCAAGGCGAGTCCTACAATAATGGTGGAAAGAATGGCTCCAACAATAACTTTTTTTAATTTTTTCGTGACTTCTTCTTTCGCTTCTGATTTTGCATGCATGGAATGATCTTCATGTTTTTTTTTATCATGTTCGTCATGTTGACTATGATTTGTGTGATTTTCGTGTGACATTTGGTTTGAGGTCTCGTCCTCCATGATTTTTGCCGTATAGCCTGTTTTTTTGATGGTTTCGATAATTCCTTGTTCGGTAATTTTTTCGTTATCGTAGTGTACGACGGCTTTTTGAGTGGCGAAATTTACGCTTGCATGATGAATGCCATCTTTTTTTTTGAGAGCCGTTTCGATACGATTTACACACGAAGCACAATGCATGTCTGCGATTTTGAAGTAAGATTCTTTCATGGTTTCAGTGTTTGTTAAGGAAATAGTCTTTAAAATTGTGGGGGAAAATTTATTTTTTTTGTGCTACTTTCATTACTTTTATAAGTTCGCAAATCATTTCTTGTTGTTTTTTGACGTTTTTTGTTTCCATCGTTTTTCGGAAACATGTTTGAAGATGCCCTTCGAGGACATTTTCATTTACTGAACGCAAAAGCCCGATTGCCGCCAAGATTTGCTGCATAATATCGATACAATAGGTATTTTTTTCCACCATTGTATCGATTTTTTTGCTCAGCGAAATAGTCTTTTTTAAAGAGATGTGAATTTTATTTTTATTGTATTGCATGTGAGTAAAATATATTAATGAACCTCTACCTATGGTACAGGTAAATATTAGCATAAACTTTTTTATATGCAATATGTGTTTTTTAAGGTTTTTCCGCAATTACGGCAAATTGTAATACTGAACCATCTTCGGAGAGTGGTTCACTTTCGAGTCGCACATTTATAAATCCAGCTTCTTCGAGCATTCTTTTTAAGGCTTTATTATAGCCGTTGACGCTCATATAATCTTTAATATAGGTTCGGCCGAGATCTTCTTCTGTCCCGGAAGTATCAAAATATGCTCGTCCAAAGCCGCTTTGTCTCACACCATCTCTATCATACCATCCTTCTCGGAGCTTTTCTTCTGGTCGAGCTGTTTTATACATTAAGTCCTTCGTATTTTCCATAGGAACGCTGTAGAAATAGAATCCATCACCATTTGTTGTATCTTTTAAAACATGAACATCCTCATCAGCTTCTGCGAATTCTCCAAACTGCCCTTTTTTCCCTGTTGCTTTTTGAGAATATACAGTTACTCCTAATCTTTTTTGCCATTCTTTTTGTACTGCTTGATTTGTTTCTCCTCTTTTTTCTCGAAATTGTAAACAAAGCTTTCCGCCTCGTTCTAATCGACCAAAATAATCTCTCAAAGCTTTTTGATGATTTTCTTTCGTCCCCAAATACATAAAAGAGCTTCCTAAAATAGTTATCATTTTATAAGTTTTTTCTTGAGTTATACTTCCTTCAATATTTCCCATATCCCCTACAGCGAAATGTATTCTATCCCTCACAGACTCACTTACCTCTTCAACTGTTTTATCTTTTGCTTTTTGGATAAGAGCTTCTGAAAGATCTCGTGCATCAATTTCTACTCCTGTTTTTTGAGCCAAGCAACGACTGTGCCCTCCTGCACCGCATGCAAGATCCAAAATTCTATCATTTTTTCTCCCAAATTCTACTCTCAAAATTTCCTTCCAA
>CAZTVN010000029.1:0-14968 GCA_964617145.1 uncultured Candidatus Peribacteria bacterium | reverse complement strand
AACATTTGACCATTTCCATGCTGGACATGAAAATCTTTTCGAACAAGCAAAAAAACTCGGTGACTACCTGATCGTAGTGGTCGCACTAGACGAAACCGTTCAACAAATCAAAGGGAAAAAACCCGATATCAATGAAAAAGAACGTTTAAAAATTGTCGCAAACCATCCCTTCGTTGATAAAGCGATACTCGGTGACATCGCAGACAAGCATAAAGTTATAAAAAAGTATCGACCAGACATAATCGCTCTCGGATATGATCAATTTGTCTTCACATATCGTTTAGAAAAAACTCTCATAGATGCTAAAATCGACGCAGAAATTGTAAGACTCCAAGCATATAAACCTGAAATCTTCAAATCCTCTCTTTTAAAAAAACAAAAAACGCATGAAACAGATTCTTAAAAATATCATAAATTTGATGAAAGGGGAAAAATGGTATCCTGCCTCAAAGAGGATTATCAAACTCGCACTCACAAATTTTTGGCGCAATAAATTTCTTTCATTCGCAACGATTACGGTAATAGCCCTCATTCTTTTTAGTTTTAATATTATTTTAAATATTAACCTTTCCAGCCAATCCATCATCAATGAACTCAATAAAAAAGTCGACATCATCCTCTATCTCAAAGACGATAGCGATCTTATACAGGTTGACGCATTCGTAAAAGAACTTCTATCTTTAAAAGAAATAACAAAAGTCATATATACTTCAAAAGAAGAAGCTCTTAAAAATTTCCAAGACACCTATGCGCTCGGTGAAGATATTTTTCAAAAATATGGCCTTGAAAATAAATTACCTGCAAATATTCAAATCATCACTTCGAGCTCTTTCGATCATGAAATCATTATGTCATATATCCAAAATAGCCAATTTTCCGATCTATTAGAAAATATTGAAAGCGACAAAGAAAGCCAAGAAATAGCACAAAAACTCAATGAAATCACAAAAATAACAAAAAAAATAATGTGGGGGATCGTTTTCGCTTTTATTATCGGAGGAATTCTTATAATTTTAAACTCAATAAGCCTCAACATGTATTCTCGAAAAGAGGAAATCCATATTATGCGTCTCGTTGGTGCAAATTATCATTTTATTCGCTTTCCTTTTATCATCGAAGGAGCAATGTATGGACTTTTGGCCGTAACATTAAGCATTATTCTCCTGATAATTTTCTTAAAAAGCGTTTGGATTCTCCCAAAAGAGCTACCAAATTTCATGGATAATACGGGACTTCTGAAAACTTTCACTCTTGAAAGTATTATCGGAATTCTTATAGGAATTATCAGTAGTCAGATTGCGATTCATCGGTATTTCACGGGAAAAATTACATAAAAAAACTTCTAAAAATTATAGTGTTTATTGTATGCGCCATACAAAAACAATCGGCATCGTCTTAAAAACATCAAATATTTTCGAACAAGATCGTTCCGTGCTTCTTTTTACTTCAAACCATGGAAAAATAATAACCTACGCAAAAGGATCAAGGAAGATAACAAGTCGAAGAAACAGTCATTTTGAATTTCTCAATATTGGTCAATTTGATCTCTATTCGACAAAATCAGAAAAAATAATAATAACGCAGTGCGAAACCATTAAAACTCATTCACATATCAAAGAAAATTTTTATCGTTTTTCACTCGCGTGCTTCATAGTGGAAATTACGGATAAACTTTGTTTGAAAGATGAAAATTTGCCAGAAATATTCAACC
Organism: uncultured Candidatus Peribacteria bacterium; assembly: GCA_964617145.1. GTDB lineage: Bacteria > Patescibacteriota > Gracilibacteria > UBA1369 > JACRIC01 > CAZTVN01. The sequence continues at coordinate 13,257 of CAZTVN010000029.1, read as the reverse complement.
TTTTAAAATTAACACTTACATTACTTGATGAAGAAAAAGAGCCTCAAATTATTTTAGCTTCATATATCGTCAAATTTCTCACTCATCTTGGGCTGCTCCCCGATTTTGAAACCATCGCACTAAAAAAAGAAGATCGTGGATTAAATACTATGCAAAAATACCCGCTCTCACGTATAGCCGACGCCAAAGTGAGTGAAGAAATTCGATCAAATCTTTTACGAAAAACGAACGAATTACTGAAACAATATATAGAATTTGAAACGATAAAAAGCGCGCGTTTCATTGAAAAAAACACCAACAACGAGAGAGTGCTTTTCTGAAAAACTACTCGCCTTCAAGTGATTGCGGAGTTATAACAAGATTCAAATCAGAACCTTCAACAGGGACAACTTGCACACCCGAAATCAAGGCTTTACGATTCAAAGAAATATCCTGAATTTTTTTATCCATAAAAGCTAAAACTCTCTTATAAGAATCTCTTAAAGAACGCAAGGCATAAAACCATGCACGAACTTCGACTTGATCCCTCCCAAACATAACAAATTTTTCAAGCAACTCCTGTGACTCTCTGCCACGATAATTTTGTAAAGCAAGGAAAAAACGCTGCTCATACTCTGCTTGCGTAGACTCATTATTATGAAATTCTGTTTCAAATAAGGCTATCAAACTTTCTAATTCCGAAAGGACTTTAACAGCTTCTGATTTCTGATCGTTCATAGCATTCGCATAATCATCTAAAGATTTCGCTCGATCTCGCGATTGGTCAAGATAGGCTTTAAGATCAGTTTTTACCATATTGCGCATGGAACGCAAAATATCGACTTGCTGGATAAAACGCTTTTGAAAACGCTTCATTTCAGTGCCAAGGAGAAAAGCAATACTCAAGCTCTTATCTTGAAATCCAGAAAAAGAACCTAATTCCCTTCCTATAAAAAGGCCTATATCAAGAGCTAAATCTCTGCTGAAAGGCTTTTCCACCATCTGCGGTTCCTCCTCTTGAGGCTCTTCGACCTTTGATTTTTCTGTAACGATAGAACGATTTTGCCACCATTTAAGTCCAAAATATATTGAAGATCCAAAAATCGCAATCAAAACAAGACATCCTACAGAATAGGAAATAATTTTTGAAACATTAATATTCGCTTCATCAAGAGTGTCTTTAAGACGATCATAAAAAGTCTCTTGAGGCGATTCTTCTTGAAGTAAAGGGTCTGTTTCTTGATGAGATTCTGGTTTAAGTTGAGTCCCTGAAAGGATCTCGCCTTCCTGAATTTCTGGAGAAAATTTAAGGGGTGATTCTTGTTGTTTCCCTTGAGGTTCAATGTGTTTAGGCTCTTCTGTTTCATCTTCAGGGAAAATAGAAGGAACATTATCATAAAAATTATCTCGGCCAGTTTGATAGACACTTGCATCCGGAGATAGACGATCTTGAACTGATGGACTTCCCGAAGTCCTAGCAAAAAGATCTTCAAAAGAAGGATCCTGAGAAATCGCAGAAACTGGAGATTGAGGAATTTCTGGTTCTTTCGACAATTGAGACGCCTGAGTCGGATCCTTGGGGACAGATCGAGAATCTCCCTGAGGAAGAGGAGAAGCACCGGAATTGGGAACGTTTTGGTCTTGAGGATATGTCATCTTTTCATTATACCAGAAAATTCTCTAAAGAGGGAGCATTTTCCCCAAATAATCAAAGATAGAAGCCGATGCAGCGTCTTTTGAAGTATCGGGAATATCAATCACTTGAGATTGTGTTACGAAATTGATATGAACCCGATCACTACCTAAAGCGGAAAGACTATTTAAAAGAATAGCATCAAGATGTTTATTCTTTAATTTTTCGTACGCTCGAGCTCTATCCAAAGAATCTTCCAAAGAAAAACCGATAACAATCTGATCTTTACGACGAGAAGCAGAAACTTCTTTCACAATATCAGGATGAGCTTTAAGAGAAAGAGATGAAGGGAATAAGTTTTTTTTTCGTTTACCCTTATAAACTAAGCGGGGAGCAAAATCAGTAACCGCAGCAGCAGAAATAAAAATATCACAAGCTGGAAAATATTTCTTCACTGAACTCAACATTTCCTTCGCAGTTCGAACCGAAATAAAATCCACTTTATAAGGTGGCTTTAAAAAACTCGGACCGCTAATAAGCGTAACATGAGCACCACGGGAAACAGCACAAGAAGCCAAAGCATAACCCATTTGACCAGTCGATCCATTGGTAAGGTAACGAACATCATCAAGAGGTTCTTGAGTCGCCGAAGCGGTTATAAGAAGGTTTTTTCCTAAAAAATCTTTGGGAGAAAAACACTCATGTAAAGAAAAAAGAACACGCGAAACCGATGCCATACGTCCCTCACCAAATTCGCCACAGGCAAGATTCCCAGATTCAGGTTCAATGATCAAAGCAGCGTATTTTTTCAGAAGACGAACATTCTCTTCCGTAGCCGGATGCTTCCACATGGAACTATTCATAGCGGGGACAAAAATAATCGGCTGCTCACAAGCCAAAATGGTAGAAGAAAGAAGATCATCAGCTATACCATGAGCCGATTTGGCAAGAATATTAGAAGTGGCTGGAGTAATCAAAAAAAGATCGCACCATCGACTTAAACAAATATGAGGGAAAGAAAGCATTTCCGAATCATTTGAAGGAAAAAATTGATGAACATACACATGCGAACCACAAAGAGCCTGAAAAAGCTGAGGAGAAACAAGCTTCGTTGCCGACTCAGTCATAATGATACGGATATCCGCCAATTCTTTTTTTAAAATCCGAATAAGTTCAAAAATCTTAAAAATGGCCACACTCCCTGTAACACCTATAAGAATTTTCTTTCCTTGCAAAGCTGGACTTTTCATAAGGAGATGGTAGATTTTTCTTAAAATTCCTTAATAACTTTCATTCTCTTTCGGATAACCCCCTGATTGCACATCTAAAATAAAACGACTCACATTCTCTCCTATAATAGACGCCATATCGACGTACTGACGCACAAACTTAGGGCGTTTCCCAAAAGACAAGCCAAGTATATCATGAAGAACCAAAATTTGCCCATCTGTATGAGGCCCGGCACCGATACCAATCGTCGGAATGGAAAGTCTATCAGTAATTTCTTTGCCAAGTTCACTCGGAATACATTCCAAAATAAGAGAAAATACTCCAGCATCTTGCAGAGCCAAAGCCTCATTAATAAGAGCTTTTCTCGAAATATCATCTTTTCCTTGAACACAATATTTATTCACTTCTTGAGGTTTCAATCCACTATGTCCCATAACAGCTATCCCGCTTTCAATAACCGCACGAACACACTCTGGCTTTCCTTCAATTTTTACAATCTGCGCACCAGTCATCTCGCAAACCTTACGACAATTGTTAACCGCCTCTTTAGGACTATCACAAGTGCCATAAGGCATATCGATAACAACCAAAGATCCTTGATTTCCTCTCATAACAGCTCTTCCGTGACGAATAATATCATCGAGAGTCACAAAATGGGTATTTTCATAACCAAAAACAACCATTCCCAAAGAATCACCAACAAGTAAAATATCCACGCCTTTTGAACTTAAGATACGAGCTGAAGGATAATCATAAGCCGTAAGTGCAGCAATTTTACGAACACCTTTCAGTTTCGAAATTCCATCAATCATAAAAAAAATTATAGCAAAGAAGCACCAAGAGCGGAAATATAATCCCCTTTTTCAGGCAAAATGACAGATTTCCCGTAAAGTTTCGCCACAGAAAAAATAATATCAGAAATCCGATCAATGCGAGTTAACTTACCTCCAAGAACAATAGTTTCAATACCGTAAGCTTTTGCTGCAAAAACGCTTGCCGTTGCAATGGTCTGACCGATGAGATTAGCGATGCCAGCGGCAAGATCATTTTTATTAAAATGAATTTCTTCTCCTTTCTTTAAACCAAGTAAGGCAAGTTTTCCAAGATTCGATGCCGTTACTGTACCAGAGACGATGCCAATTCCTGAACCAACAATTTCTCGAACAGAAAGATCAACTTTACGCGTATCGCCTCGAGCAAAACGTCGAATCAAAGAAGGAATATCAGTCTCCCCCAAAAGCGCTTTTGAAAGACCCAAGAATGTCCCTCCCCCAACACCAGTGCCTCCAACATGCTCGCAAGATAAACGCTGGCCAGAAGGCAAAACCTTCACCATACAAGTCCCTGTCCCCATACTCACGACAAGTAAAGACCTCTTTTTAGCCGTACTGACGACCGTATGACGCTTATACTGACCAGATTGGAAAAGATAATATCCTCCATGACCAATGGCTTGAATTTCATCAACGCGTTTCACGGGAATACCTCGAATATGTTGAAACTTAAGACTCGTATTTCCACCAGTTACACGGATCTGCGAAACACCACTCAAATCAATGTGAAATTTTTGTAAAAAAACAGAAAGACGACGATCAAAAAATGATCGCGACTCAAAAGTTTGAATGTGAATAATATCTTTCTCTTTCGACAAAACGCAGTCAATCGTTGAAGCACCAAAATCAAGGGTCAAAATCATACAAAAACAATAAAAAATCCTTTTGTAGCCGAAGTGTGCAAATTTCGTGACAAAACCACGATTTTCAGCATGTCCTTAAGTAGTAAGATAATTTCTCTTGAGGATCTCCCCAAGCATAACTTTACAATTATTTGGCAATCATGCCAACAATAATTTCCATCCAAACATTTAATTCCTCAAAAATTTAAGATAAAATATCATCTCGAGTCTTCTTAAATTACAATGTTACGTCCTTTAAACCTTCAAACCTATGAATGTGACCTTAACTGCCATCATCGTAAGCATCGTAGCACTCCTCTACGCTCTTTACTTGATAACTCAGGTACTCAAGCAAAACAGCGGCACTGTAGCCATGCAAGAAATCGCAAATGCCATTAAACAAGGAGCCAATGCCTACTTAAATCGCCAATACAAAACCATTGCCATTTTCGCCATTTTCATTGTCTTACTCCTTGGATTCGGACTCCCCGTTGGAGAGCACAACGATAGTTATCTCATCGCTTTAGGCTTTTTTGTTGGAGCCGTATTTTCGGCTATTGCCGGGCTTACCGGTATGGCCATTTCGGTACGAGCCAATGTGCGAACAGCAAACGCCGCAAAAAAAAGTTTAGAAGAAGCTTTAAATGTCGCATTTAAAGGCGGTTCAGTAACAGGAATGGTCGTCGTGGGACTGGCTCTTTTAGGAGTAAGTGGTTTTTATTATGGTTTTCAACGATTCGGTAATATTCCACAAGGTGATATTCCAAATCTTCTCATCGGCTTTGGTTTTGGAGCATCACTCATCTCATTATTTGCCCGTGTTGGAGGAGGGATCTTCACAAAAGCTGCCGATGTTGGAGCTGATCTTGTTGGAAAAATTGAAAAAAATATTCCCGAAGACGATCCACGAAATCCAGCAGTAATTGCGGATAATGTCGGAGACAATGTGGGCGATTGCGCCGGCATGGGAGCAGATCTCTTCGAAACCTACGCCGTCACGCTTATCGCAGCTATGATTTTAGCAGCATCGACATTAACATCAAAAACAGCAATTTCTGGAATTGAACTACCACTTCTTCTTGGTTCTATTGCAATCGGAGCTTCCATTATTGGAACATTTTTTGTAAAACTCGGAAAAAAGAAAAACATTATGGGAGCCCTCTATAAAGGAATGATCGTAACAGGAATAATTTCAGCCATTGGTTTTTATTTTGCCATCGATTATCTCATCGATGATATCTCTATATTTTTTGCAGCACTAACAGGGCTCTTTTTAACATTCGCAATGAATGTGATAACAGAATACTACACTTCAAAAAGTTTCAGCCCAGTACAAAAAATCGCAAAATCTTCTCTCACCGGAGCAGGCACAAATATCATTACGGGACTTGCTGTCGGACTGTTTTCTACACTATTGCCTGTTATAGCCATCATTATTTCCATTGCCTTATCATATTACTTCGGACAAAACTCATATCTGGAAAATGGTATTTACGGTATTGCCATTGCAGCAGTTGCTATGCTTTCAACTACAGGGCTTGTAATCGCGACAGATTCATACGGCCCGATCACAGACAATGCAGGAGGTATAGCCGAAATGGCTGACCTTCCTGAAGCAGTACGAAAAAACACTGACGCCCTCGACGCGATAGGAAACACTACAAAAGCCGTAACAAAAGGCTACGCTATAGGGTCAGCAGCTTTAGCAGCGCTGGTACTTTTTCAAGCCTACACCGAAGAACTTGCAAAAAATTCTCCAAACGTAAGCTATAGCTTCGATCTTTCAGATTATCAGGTAGTCATTGGACTTTTCCTTGGAGGTGTTCTTCCATTTCTTTTTTCAGCCCTTACCATGGAAGCAGTAGGAAAAGCAGCTCATAAAATAGTAGAAGAAGTACGCCGTCAATTTCGTGAAATCGAAGGCATCATGACGGGGAAGGCAAAACCAGAATATGATAAATGTGTGGATATTGTTACCGTAGCAGCGTTAAAAGAAATGTTTCCCCCCGGACTTATCGCAGTACTTTCACCACTTTTAGTGGGATTCATTTTAGGTCCAAAAGCACTCGGAGGAATGTTAATTGGAGTCATTGTTACAGGACTTCTGCTTGCTATTCAAATGGCAACAGGAGGAGGAGCTTGGGATAATGCGAAAAAATTTATTGAAGATGGAAATTATGGAGGCAAAGGATCGGAAGCTCATAAGGCAGCCATTGTTGGCGACACCGTAGGAGATCCTTTCAAAGATACTTCAGGCCCAGCCTTAAACGCTCTTATAAAAGTCATTAATACGATTGCCCTTCTTATCGCACCAGCCATCGCCGCATGGCATTTATTTGGATAAATGGAAAAAAAAACATCAATCAAAGCCGTTTTTTTACGTTATGAAAAGGGGTATGCTATATTAGATTCTGATGGATTAAAAATCTCGTATCCTGCTGAAAATTTTCCTAAATACATTCACGAAGGAGAAAGAGTCATCATAAAAATCCAAACAGAAAAAAACGCAAAAGAAGAAGAATACGAAAGACTCAGAGAACTTCTAACAGAACTCATCAATTAATTTTTTAATATCACTGTATGAGAACTTCAAATCCCGCCTTAAATAGCAAAACCTTCGCAAACAAAATCATAAACGGCGAAGTGATGACCTTAAATGGTGCCGTCAATAAAACATTTATCCTTATCATCCTTGCCTTCGCTTCCGCATTCTATATATGGAATCTCTTCCAAACAAAAGGCGTAGAAGCCTTATCACCATGGATCGCCATTGGATTTATAAGCGGAATCATTCTGTCTTTAATCACCATTTTTAAAAAAGAATGGGCGCCTGTGACAGCTCCTCTCTATGCCATCGCTGAAGGACTGGTACTCGGCAGCATCTCATCAATATTCGAAATGCAATTTCCCGGAATAGTCATCCAAGCCGTAGCATTAACTTTTGGCACACTCTTTTGTATGCTTTTAGCCTACAAAACGCATCTTATAGAAGTCACACAAAACTTTCGACTTGGAGTAATCGCGGCAACAGGTGCCATAGCATTGTTTTATTTTATTACAATAATTTTAAGCTTCTTTGGAATAAATATAGGTTTCATTCACCAAAGTGGTGCATTTGGGATAGGCTTAAGCCTCTTTATTGTTTTTATCGCCGCACTCAATCTCGTGCTCGATTTCGATTTTATCGAACAAGGAGCGGCTTCAAAACAGATTCCCAAATATATGGAATGGTATGCAGGATTCGGACTACTGGTAACACTCGTCTGGCTCTATCTTGAAATTCTCCGTCTCTTAACAAAAATTCGAAGCAGAAACTAGGGCCCCTGCACACAAAGTCATTTCCACACTTTTATGTGAACATTAGCGAATTCGTCATGTTATTCCTACATAACCTTCACCTTAGCAGGGGCATCAATGATCTCAATCCATGTTTGTCCTTCAGAGAGAGAAAATTCTTGTCCTTCTTCATCAAAAAAACGAGTAAAACTCCCATCTTTCTTCTCCCATTTTCCCGTAAACATAACGCCATCGCGAAAAAGATACGCTTTCCCATTTCCTTGAGTTTTAAGGTCAAGACGACCATCGGAATCAACTGAATAATAATCGGTAAATTGAACAAGAATATTTTTGGGGGCAATAAGACCATCGGAATCACTGTGAGGCGCTCCGTCCTGATACCGCTTATAATTCTGCCCATCAAATACATACTGAACAAAAAAAGTATCGTAAGAAAAATCAAAAGTAATCTGAGCAGCTTTTGGAAGAGTCTTCAAATCTGTAATAGAAATATCTCCAAAAACAAAACGAGAAAAAGTCAAAGGGGAAGAAAATTTTTGATCGCGAATAATTTTTCGTATACCAGAAGTAGTACCAAAAAGATTATGAGGAGCAACAATTTTTTTATCTCGAAAAAAATAATAATCAACACGGATGTCATCAAGTGGCAAAACTTCTTCAAAATATAAAGCTTCGATATTAAGAACCTCATCGCTCTTTTGCAAAATTTGGATAGCATCAGGACTACCGCCGGCATGAACAAAAGCAGCACCATATTCTTTCGCAAAATCAATAAAATAAGGACGGGCTGAACGCACAGGCCCAACAAAATCAATATCCTGATAGGAATACAAAACCAAAAAACGCGTTATTCCGCCCTCAGCCAAAGCTTCATAAACAATACTAGCTTTTTTCAATCCTTTTTGCCCAGCTCTCGCGTCAGGATGATTCTCAACCATAACAGCAATTACCTGTTCACTATCGTCAGAAATGGGCAAATTATCAAGTTTTGACTTATAGGGTGTTTCAATCTGAATATCATCAAGTATACGATCGATCCCAAAAAAATTTTCATCTTGAGTTTCTTTTATATACGTTAAAGGTCTAGCTTGAAAAACAAGATTTTTTGAATCAAGGTAAACCGTAAAAGCAAGAACAAGAATAAAAAATAAAAAAAAGACTGAAAAAGTGATAATAAGAGCTTTTTTATGCTCCCTCATAGTAAAAATCTTTACGATGCCGATTGGGACGAATTTTTCGATGTCTCTTCCTTTGGTGCTTCTTCAGTGACCACTGCTTCAGTTTTTGGAGCTTCCTCGACTTCTTCTTCTCGAGGCTGCGTCACGGTGATAACCGTAATTTCTGGACTATCAAGAATCTCTACTCCTTTAGGAGGAATAATATCTTTAACATGAAGAGAGGTCTGAAAATCTACAAGAGGAGAAATATCAACGACAATAGAATGAGGTAAATCTTGAGGAAGACAACGAATTTCAAGTTGATGCAAATTCATAGTCAAAGTACCGCCGAGATCTTTTACAGCAGGGGCTTCACCGGTATGTTCAACAGGAACACTGGTTACGATCTCTTTTTTCATATCAACATGAAGAAAATCAACATGTCGGAATGAATCACTCACAGGATCTCTTTGAACATCCTGCACCAAGACTTTAAAAGTTTGACCTGAATCGACATGAAGATCAAGAATGGTACTTTCTCCAGCTTTCTGATAAATTTTACGAAAAGTCTGATAATCGATTTCTAAAGGGAGATTCTCTTGGCCTAGCCCATAATAAATAGCAGGAATTTTACCTTGAGAAAGGATTAAGGAAGGCTTATTTCTAAGGTCTCGAACACGAACTTCTAAGGTCATTTCCATAAATGAATGTCTATAAAAATATAATGCTCAAAAAATATAGCGAAAAAGCGACAAAAAAGCAAATTTTTTTACTAGTGCACACAATTATTTGACCTAATCCTAAAGCGAATCTACAATAAAAATACCGTTTTAAAATCTATTTATTTAAAAAAATCCGATGTTCGATAAAATAAAAGACCTCTACAAAGTCCAAAAACAAGCGAAAGATATTAAAAAAAAACTCAAAAACATTCATATTGAGGCTGAAAGCGATGGCATAATTGTAACGATCAATGGAGAACAAGAAGTAATATCCGTAAAAATTCCAGAAAACCTAAGCTTAAGCACCAGCAAAATGGAAGAAGCCCTCCTCAAAGCCTTCAATAAGGCAATAAAAAAATCTCAACAAATCGCTGCCGAAAATATGCGCTCCGTTATGGGAGATTTGGGGATAACGGGAATGCCAGGAGCAGGGAATTCATAAAAATCGTATAAAATGAGGCGGTCGAAAATACATTTAAGAATATTCTTGATCTTCGTAATAGTTGCGGCAATGGCCTTTGCCCTTCTAAAAATAGGATATTTCACCTATAATCTAGCGCTAAGTATTCCTATAGAGAAATCAGATACATCAAGAATTCTTTTTAAAATAAAAAAAGGCGAAACAGTAAAATCCATTGGGGAAAGATTGGAACAAGAAAATATTATTCGCAGTAAATATCTCTTTTATCTTCACGTAAGAGAAGCAAATATCGGACAAAATATTCAAGCAGGACAGTTTGTATTAAAAAAAAGTCAAAATATTCTTGAAATCGCTCGCATATTAACAAAAAGCGATAAAGGAGATTTGGTTGTGAGCATTATCGAGGGATGGAAAATAGATGACATCGATCAAAAACTCAGTTCGTTAAACCTGATAAAAAAAGGAGAATTTGTAGCATGTACGGTAAACTGCGATATAAGTGATTATCCCTTTCTAAAGCAAGCCTCAAGCCTTGAAGGCTACCTTTTCCCCGATACCTATTTTATAAATCCAAGCGATTTTAGCGTTGAAACATTTATGCATATTTTACTTGATAATTTTGAAAAAAAAATAAGAGAAATGCAAAAAGAACCAGGAGAAGGATTGGGGAAATACCGTTTTGATGACGTGATTATCATGGCTTCCATTCTTGAAAAAGAAGTAAGAACCGATGAAGATAGAAGCCTTGTATCAGGAATCCTTTGGAAACGCCTCGCGAATAATTGGACTTTAGGAGCAGATGCCACGCTGCTGTATCTAAAAAACGATGATAATACCATTACATCGAAGGACATAGAATCAGATTCACCCTACAATACAAGAAAAAATCTCGGACTTCCGCCTACCGCGATTTCAAACCCTGGATTAAAAAGTATCGCTTCGGCATTTTATCCAAAAGAAAGCCCCTATTGGTTCTACTTAACGGAACCTAAAACGGGTAAAGTTATCTACGCGGTTACCAATGAAGAGCACAATATAAACAAAGGGAAATATCTGTGAAGCGAGGTTGCCTCGAAAAACCCGGCCGTTTGCAGGCTTTGGGAAAAAACAATTAGTGCTGCCTGTCGAAGGCTCATGATCCTTCAACACTCAATCGGCCCTACACGTTAAGCCGCTTTAAGATGCAACACCTTTTTTGAAAAACCTACAAGCGGCCACGATGTCACGAACTTTTTGAGGCAACCTCGCTTTCTCTCTATAAGCCCATCTCTTTTTTCAAAGCATGCATGTCTCGAACGAGTTTGCTATTGGTTTTAAGTTTGGAACTAATAACTTCACAAGCATGAAGAACTGTCGTGTGACTGCGATTTCCAAAGCCTTCACCGATACTCTCATATGATTTACCAAGTTCATTCCGTATAAGGTACATGGAAACCTGTCTCGGGAGCATAATTTCTTTCTTACGGTCACTTCCAAGGATTTCACTTTTTGTTATTTTAAAATAATCAGCAACAATATTTAAAATGTCTTCTGATGTTTTCGCCAACAAGCGATGTTCATTGGATGGGTCATAACCTTGAATAACATCATCTTTATTCAATTTCTTTAAAAGCGTGGCAACACTTTTCACGGTAGGAGTGCTACTTTCAAGCTGAGATTCAGCAATAGCTTGCAACAAAACTCCTTCAAGCTCTCGAACGCTATGATGAACGTTAAAAGCGATAAAATCCAAAACTTCCGGTGGAATTAACGCACGATGTTCACGACATTTTGCGTGCAAAATAGCAAGACGCGTTTCATAGTCAGGGAATTGAACATCTACAATCATTCCCATCGCAAAACGGCTAATAAGACGATCTTGAACACCTTTAAGCTCTCTCGGAGGACGGTCAGAACTTATAATAATTTGTTTATTGGCATCATACAATTCATTAAAGGTATGAAAAAATTCCTCCTGAGTCATTTCTTTATTAGCCAAAAACTGAATATCATCGATAATAAGACAATCAACCTGCCTATAGCGATCCTTAAATTGCTTGGTATTGCGACGTCCTATAGCCTCAACAATCTCATTCATAAATCGTTCAGATGTGATGTAAACAATAATTTTATCAGAATATTTCCGTAAAACCTCACTTCCCGTTGCTTGCAAAAGATGAGTTTTCCCGAGCCCGACACCACCGTAAATAAAAAGAGGATTGTAAGCACCACCTGGATGATTGGAGACAGCGGAGCAAGCTGCGTGGGCAAGACGATTATCTTTTCCAACAACAAAATTATCCAATCGATATCGTTCATTCAAAAATTTGCTTTTTACCCCATCATCAGTAACACGCATTTCCTGTTTATTGGGAAGTTTGCGAATTTGTTTGAGAGGTTTTTTAAGAATTTGATGAATATTGATAGCACGAGTATCAGTATCAGATTGCAAAGTCGAATCCACCTCATATTGAAGGGCTTTTATCTCATGAACAAACATACAAGCACTTCTTAAAATCAAGTCATTATATTTTTGATAAAGCCAATCTTTGGCAAAAGGATTGGGAACACCGATACGAAGAACGCTGTCAGTGATATCCAAAATAGCGGTATTTTGAAACCATGTGACAAGGTTCGATCGCGAGATCGAGGGTTCAATGTCTAAAAGAATCTTTTCCCAAAGGTCTTTGTTGTCCATAAGTTATGTATTCAACATTATTTACATCACGGCAAGATTCTACTCTTGATGATAGAGGTTCATCAAGACCTAACTAAACCTACAATATCATGATAGGTAATCAAAACAATAAGCAATAAAAGCAATCCATAGCCGAAGGTATGGACAAGACCTTCCCATTTAGGACTTGTTTTTTTCCCGGAAACAAGCTCAAAAAGAAGGAAAAGAAGTCGACCTCCATCTAAGGCAGGAATAGGAAGAATATTAATAACCCCAAGACTTAATGATAAAAGCGCGGTAAAACGAACAAGGGAAAGGAATCCTTCTTGGACAAAAACATAGGTAAGCCGAGCAATGCCTATTGGACCAGCTACATCTTGAGGAACTACTCCCTCTCCAATAAGGCTCTTTAAAACCTGTATAAACATCGTAACCGTAATCAAACTCAAACGCTTCATTTCAGTAAAAGATTGAAAAACAGCCTTAT
>CAZTVN010000028.1:0-16552 GCA_964617145.1 uncultured Candidatus Peribacteria bacterium | reverse complement strand
AGATAAGCTCTTTTGGAAGATGATGTGCGAATGCAAGTCCTGAAAAAATTGCGCCCACTACCACAACATCGTATTCCATATTTTAATCTGTAGTTACTTTATATTTTAAAACTTTACTATCCTCAATATCAATAAGCAACCAAACATTATCAATGGCAAAAGCTCCTGATTCTGTATCCATCCAGTAGACAATATCCCAATTTTGAAACTTATCAGTTAGGGTTTCATGACCAAGGAGATTTGTTAGGTCATTTTCGCTCATCCCAATTAATGGGTACTTCTTTAAAAGATTTCGATGCATTCTATACCGTATATTTTGATCAAATTCCGTTTCAGCATTTTTCCATACATTTGAATCAAATGAAACCCAAGATGTACGATATGGATAAAAAAAAGCCAAGTAAATGAATAAAACATATGCAAGACCTAAAACTAAAAGAAATAGGAGAATTCCAATAATGATTTTTTTAAATTTACTTTTGATCATAAAGAATAAATAAAAGATGATTATTTCTTTTCAGAATTTTTAGTATCGTAACTTTGTTGATAAGTATTGTTTTCTTTATCTTCAGTTTCATTATTATCTTCTATATCTGTTGAAGGATATGATCCTGAATATTCTGTTTCACCGGTTTTCTCGTTTGGTTTTTCCTGTAATTTGCCAGCATCAAAAGCTTTCTGTACAGCTTCTACAACATCATACCAAGTAGCATCTTCATCATCGATAAACTGTTTTCCGATTTCTCTTCCAACACCATTATTGTATTGATCCATTTCGAATTCTTCCTTAGGATTTTCTGGATATGCTTCATGAGCATCTGTATAAGTTTTTGCCCAATACTCACCGAGTTCCTTTGTTATAAGAGCACTCCAAAGAGCATGCCGAAATGCATCTGGGGTATTATTATGAAAGCTCGTATATTTATTTCCAAATATATCCTGTGTTTTTACGAAAGCATAATTTTTTGTAGCGTTTACCGTCAAGGATTTTAGAGGATGTTTTATGGTTAATAGTTTTTCACTATTAGTATATTGACCATCTTCATCAATATTATTGATCAGATTGTTTCTTGCATAATTACATTTCTCTTTCTACAGTCGATCACTTGGTCATGGATAAAGGATATTCATATTATGAAGTACTCAGACTGTGTGAAGAGAAACACATTACTGCCGTTGTTCCTCCAAAATCCAATATAAAACATCCTTGGAAGTACAACAAAACTTTGTATATGTACCGCAATAAAATTGAACGACTGTTTTACAGAATGAAAAATTTCAGAAGAATTACCACCCGCTATGACAAGCTGGATTTCATATATGCTTCCTTCATTTCTCTCTCCCTTGTTGCTCTTTTACTCAAGCACTTATGTTAACAGTGCCTAATCAATTTTTTTATATTCAATAAAAATATTATTAAAATATATTTCTTGTTTAAATATTTTTTCAGGATTGCAGCTATGTTCAAGGAAAATATTTTTATCATCTTTCCAGATAATATTTCTGACACATTTTTGATCATTAGTGATAAATATATTTCCAACGGTATCATTTGTTAGAGGTACATTATTATTAAATAAAGTTAATTGAGACGAAATTGTAGTCGTTGCTGTGCAATCTCTATGAAAGAGAATAATGTACATATTTTTTGGTGGATTATATATTTTCTGTAAAGCTGTATTTTTACAATCACCAAAATTAAAAAAATAAAATAAATATATATAAAAAGATATAAGTCCAGCAACGATAATTACAATAAAAATTATTGTGATATTTATTATTTTTTTTGATTGAAACATTTTATGGAAATAATGTTGTATGAATTTTTTGCCCAGTTATTTCATATAATTTAAAACCTAGCTCTATATAATTATGATCAATTGGATCATCGCCGAAGTAAATATCGTTTTGCCATTCAGGGCTAGATGTTCCTGATTTAATTTGATATTCTCCAGCTTTCTTTAATAATAATTTTTCTGTCGCCCATATAGTTGCTTTACCAACAAATCCGTACAAAATATTCCCCGGCACATCATTTCTTATTTGTATTCCAAAGAAAACAAATCCTTCGGGATGATCTTCAATATCATACAATCCAGGTTGGTTTTTTAAATCCCAATCACCTCCACTTTTAAATTTGTTTTTAAAAAACCATGGACCTCGATGATCTGATTCTTCTGAATAATTTTGCATCTTTTCTGTTAAATCGCTAGAGACATCTGGAACTTTTGTATTGGGAATTATAATTTGTCCAATCTCGATCCTATCAGGATCTCCTATATTATTTAATTCCGCTATATCAAAATAATCATAACTTGTTTTATATGCTTCGTTAATCTCCTCAGTTATAGAATTCAAAGTATCTCCTTTTTCTACTTGTCCAGTTTCAATATTCCATAATCCATTGGGATCAATAAATCTAATAGGGTTATGTCTGGCATATGTATAAAAATTGAGTGATTGAGGATCAGAGAGAATTGAGAGCAAGTGCTGGATGTCAATCAGCGCCGGATCTTGACTGGTAAACCTGCCAAAGCTGTCATTGTAGTACCTGGCCCCATAATAGTAGAGGTCGGTTTCAGGATCTTTTTCTTTGTCGTTGTATGCGTAAGGAGTAACTGATGCTTCCGAATCGAGGATTTCGTTTCCCTGCTTATCAAACTGCTCATGAACATTGGTCTCTCCATACGGCTTGTAGTCGGTGACTTCCACGATATTTCCCTCGTAATCCGTGACTACAGCGGTATTTCCGAGATGGTCCTCAAAGGTGAGGTAGATGTTGAATTCGTCAGGTTCGGGGAAACTGGCGGCTGAGGCGGAAATTGCGGCAGAAGTTGAGGAGGCAGTAGAAATTGGCCGCAAGTCAGAGACTGAGGCTGAAAAAGAAGTGTCGGTCTGATGAGTAGTGGCGAGGAATTTGGAGCTTAAAACTGAGGCTTGTGTGCGGTCTTCAGTTGGGGTTGGGGCTACGGTAGAAGTTGGTACTAAGTCAGAGATTGTAGCTTTGGTGCGGTCTTCACGGGCATTTTTCTCAGATATTTGAGAGGCATTGGAGTTTGCATCGGACTCCGAGGTAGAAATGACACCAGCAGTTGGGGCTGTGGCTAGACTAGAAGTTGGATCTAAGGCGGAGACTGAGGCTTGGACTCGGTCTCCTGCTTGCGCTGAGGCCAATACCACTTGTTCGACATCCTGCGTTATGGCCCGAGCTCTTGGAATCATCGTGTCAACGCCTGTAAAGTCAAACAGCGAAGTAATGACGCCAACATAACTTGTCTTTGAGGTATCATTCATAGAAATCTGCTTAGGAAATATTTTAGGAAATATTTTCTTTAAATTCGGTATCGGCAGGATGCAGACCTTATCCTTCCCGTCACAATTCTGGTCAATTGAATCTCCGCAGACCTCAGAAGCATCAGGGTAAATAGCATCATCCGAATCATTGCAGTCAACATCAATCCCGAAGTCATCTTGGTCGAGATCATCATCAGGTGTTTGGACGGTCTTACAGTCATCATCTTTGCCGTTGTAGGGGATCTCGGTCGCACCGGGATTGACCGTAGGATCGCTGTCATCGCAATCAACATTTTCATCATAGCCATCGCCATCCTCGTCAATTATAACCGTATCGGAAGTCGAAGGATTGCAGTCATCATCAATGCCGTTTCCAGTAATTTCCGTATTCGAAGGGCTCACCAAAGCGCTAAAGTCGTTGCAATCGCCAGCAAAAACCGTATAGCCATCACCGTCAAAATCATCTTGTACGCAGCGAGCACGAGAACTATCCCATTCAAATCCGATATCTAAAGTACAGAGATCCTGAAAACTCCGAGCATAGCTGTAGACTTTTACCTCATCCACATAGCCAATAAAGTCATTTTCGAAGTAACCCGAAACACCGAGTCGAACCTTTTCCGAAGTATCACAGATAATTCCTGATGGATACTCAGTATTTTCCAATTCAAGTTCTTCTCCATTCACATACAATTTCACTTGACTCCCATCATAGGTCGCCGCCACATGATTCCATGTTTCTTCAAGAATATTACTTTCGTCGGTCTTGACCGTGATCGTTTGACTACAATCGGTGAAATTCGCATTGATCCTCAATCCAAGTTGGCCTTCATAGATATAGAAATCCCATTCATATTCACCCGAACCATTCCCATACTTTGAAGCGATCGAGCGATGCCCTGAAACCGTTTCCGGCTTTATCCATGCAGAAATCGTCATACCGGAAAAATCGGAAATGGAAGCGTTGTCATCCAAAAGTATATTGTCACTCGTCCCGTCACTTCCACCGTCGAAATGAGCGCTGTATCCATTCAACCAATCCAAAACATTCACAATCTGAGGTTTGCGGGAAGAGTCGATCCGAGCGTGATTTCCGTAATTCGAACTGTCATGGATCTCGAGCGGATCAGTAACAGGAGTAAAATCATAAGAAAATCGCAAATCCGAATCACACACATTCCCAATATCATCATTATCGCTATCCGCCTGATCCGAATTGGCGACATCTTTACAATTATCTTCATCATTGAGAATCCCATCGTCATCGACGTCGTAATCGATACACTCGGGATCAGCAGCATCGATGGCCAAATCGCAGTCATTATCAATCGAATCGCTACAAATTTCAGCGACTCCGGGATTTACATTGTGATCACTCTCGTTGCAATCAAGATCGTTATTGTAGCCGTCCTGATCGAGGTCATTGTCAAAAGTAGAAGCATTGCAGTCGTTGTCGATGCCGTCATAAGGAGTCTCAGTCATTCCAGGGTTGATACGGGAATCTGATTCGTTACAATCACTCGCTTTCAAGTATCCATCATTGTCCAAATCATCATCGCGAGTGCCAGAATTACAATCGTTATCAACTCCATCATAGGGCACCTCGGCCATCCCGGGATTTATCGAAGCATTGGCGTCATCGCAATCCCCATCCTCAACAGTCCAGCCATCATCATCCTCGTCATAACGCGTCGAAGCCTCCATGGTCGCAATTCTCATATTGCCTGCAAAGATATAGGCCAATGTCCGAAATTCATCATTGGTCTGGCGAGTTTCAAAAAATTGATTGGCGTATTTCACGGTCTCGAGATTTCCCATTTTCAGAATACGATTGCCTGTGTGATCGTAGAAAAATTGCGCGGAATTTCCATTATACGTCGATTGATTAATGAGATTTCGGTAATTGTAAGTGAGTGTGCGAAGGCCGTCGGAAACGAGATTGCCGTTTCGATCATAGGTTAATGTTTGAGAGCCGATCTTGGTCGCGGCATGGGGATTGGCGAAACCCGTGCCTTCGTAAAGATAATTGCCAATATCTGAGCGATAGGTCATATTGCCGATGGGATCGTACTGATAGGATTGGCTGTAGTTGTATGAAGAATTTGAATACGCGGCACTGCCGGAAAGAAGCCTATAAACATCATCGTAGGTGTAATTCACGGTTTTGGCGCTCCCCATATTGGAATTATCAACAATGCTTAAAATGTTTCCCACCCGATCGTAAGCGTAATTGAGCGACTGAAGCTTGGTTCCGTCGCCACGGGTCGTCACCTTTGAACGAAGTCTCAACATTTCTTCCGGATCGTAGGTAAATTGTGTTTTGGTATCATTGACATAATCAATCTCTCTCATTTGCCCCTGAGGCTCATAATCGATATTGCTAATGATTTGGTGCGTGCCTTGAGGTCCTGATTCACTGACGGTATCAAGCACTCCTGAAAAACTATATCCATAATTTACCATTCGCGAATCCGGATACATCACCAATTGCGGCGTTCCCTGAAGTAAAGTTTTGTATTCCGTGACAAAAGTTTCGGAAGCGATAACTTTTTCTTCTCGCTTTACATTACCGAGAAAGTCATAAGCGTAATTTATAATAAGGCCATCATTTGATTCGACTTTTCCGAGGTATCCGATCGCATTCTCCCCCGTATCGTAGGTATAATCAAAAGTCATATTTCCATTATTTTTTTCTGCATAGACTCGATCAAGTTCGTCGTAAAAGTACTCCACGGTCGTGCCATTCGGATCAAGAGCTGAAAGCAAATTTCCGTTTACATCGTAGGTGAAATACGATGTTCCAAAGGAACTTGAGTCAGGTTTGTGAACATCTTCCAGAGCCTTGCGTCGATTCAATGAATCATAGCTGATATTTCGGATATTTCCTTGGCTATCGGTGATGCGAGTGAGATTGCCGATGATGTCGTAAGTATAGCGAGTGGTATGGGTTTGACCATCGATACTCTCATCGACTTCCGTAAGTCTTCCATACGCATCGTACCGAAGACGTTTGCTATGATTTTCGGGATCAAGCACTTGCGTCTGCCAAGAAGTGGAATAATCATAGGTGGTAGTGGCATACGTTTGTCCGTTCGATTTCACAAAGGAAAGGGTGAGTGGCCGCGAAAGGGCATCATAAGCGTAGACGGTTTTTGGTTGAGTCCATGTTGGGTAGCGATGACTTCCTCCTGAGTCAAAATAGGGGATAGATTCTTGCGCTATTTCACCCTTTGGCGTATAGGCGATGTCACGAACAGCAAAACTGTTTTGTGTCTGAACACGAGTTTGCATAAGCCGCTTGAAGCCATCGTAATATTGCCAGGTGCTCAAAGGTTTTTCAGTTATCCCATCGTATTGTTTTATAGCGAAACTCGTTGGAAATCCCACGTCACCGTATTCATAAATTGTTTTCAATCTGAGTGTCGAAGGATCCGTTTGATCGCTCACGTAGACCTTAACAGGGCGAGCGAAATAATCGTACTGATATTCGAGTTTCGAGCCATTGGGATCGACCGATGTTCGAAGTTTTCCATTGAAATAGTTATAGGTAAAGCTCGTCGTATGGCCTAAAGCATTGGTAATCGTGGCAGGGTACATGTTGTATGAATCGTAGCTGAACGTTGTGGTGTACCCTCTAGGATTTCTGACCGATTCTACATTTCCATAGGAATTTACCGTATAAGTTGTATAAGGGTAAGTATTGTCGGTATCTACCCATACCGCTTCTTTCGTAAGATTGCCTTTCGAAACCTGTCCATAAATGAGATCGTCATAGTAGAAAAGTTTTCGATATTTTTGGAAGTGATCTCGATCTTCTACAACGGTTTGAACAGGCAGAGTCACGATCCAGTCGTTCGTATTCCACGTATATGCCGTCAAAGTAGTCACTTCATCTACTCCTATATTATTGAAATCACCAGTCGAGGTATTCGCCGAAACTTCACCCCAATTTTTCTGCTCAACTACATTGCCGGTGGCATCATCATAGACATAGGTCGAAGCCGTATCACGATGAGCTGAGCCCCCTTCATAGTTGAGTGTCACTTGTTGTGTGAGCTTGGGAAAATATCGCTTATTATGAAGGTCAACCGATTCCCACTTTTGGATGGTTTCTGAAAGCTTAGTAAGATTCCCAGCTGCGTCCTTGGAATAGACTTCTGTTCGAGTCGGTCGCCCTTTGAGGGCGTAGGTTTGGAAGTAGTCAGTATAGAGAGGAAAAGTATCCGTAGCATCATCAAAAGGTTCTCCAACTGGGAGAGTATCAAAGATAGGGTCTTTATTAAGCAATTTATCTCTTATACCTGCTGTCGACTCTCCGTTAGCAGTAGGAAATCCGAGCAGTTGCAAAGCTGCCAGAGTTGTTTGTCGTATATACCCACCATCAAGAATCCAATAAATCGGATCACTGAGAACAATATTCCCTGTATAAAAATAAGGACTTGAGCAGGGTTGTAAATCGCGACATCCTTGATCAAAAAAATATTTATTTACCGTTGAAACACCTCCATTATTTTCAACTGTCACTTCTTGAAACCCCGCAAATTCACGATGATTTTCATCGTAGCGATAAAAATGTCCATCTTTGTATTCATATTTTATTTTCGATTGCGTGCCATCTGCGTAACCATATACAACTTGAGAAACGGTTTGAATCACCATAGGAAGTTCACTGTTGAGCTCTTGGCCTGAATCAGAGACGTATTTCGTTGAAGCTTTATAGGTAATATCAATGACTCCTCCACTTGAAACGTTAATAGTGGAAAGAAGGTCTGGATATCGATTGTCGCGACTTAAAGAAAGATAATCGTGACTTCCTTCACTGGTATAAATGCCATCATAAATACCATCTCCATTAAATTCGGTTACTCTATATCCTTGTGCATAGCCTGTCTGAATATTTGTATTTTGACAATCAGGGGCATTAGTTGATCGAGAAATATTTATCCACTGCATGCCTGTAGAGATGCTGCCAGCAAAATCAGTCAAGCCATCAGCATTTCTATCATAAAGACACGTTGTTCCGCTATACCCTTGTTCCCATTTTGATGAATAATTACTCCTTTCCACCGCGGCGAAATAGTCGGGAAGAGTCATAGAAGGTTCTTCCGTCCAGCCATTTTTACCGTTATTGAGATAGACTTTTCTAATAAGTTCATCGGTATTGCTATCAGTATCTGTCCCGTCATACGCTAATCCAAAGGCTATATCAATGAGTCCATCGCCATTTATATCGAGCAAACGCGCACCTGAATCAATAGTATGTAAAAGAACACCACTTGTTTCTACTTCCCAAGCCAATGGCACAGGAACAATCCATGAAGAATCTTTTTTAAAAAGATTGAAGCCAGTATTAAATTTTACTTCATAAGGAAAATTATCAAAATTTTGTCCTCGACTAAAAACCAAATCAGTAAGTCCATCACCATTCACATCAGCATATCGATTCCCTCTATCATAACATCCATCACATTCACCATTATACGAAAGTGCCCCTGAAGCAAGTTTTCCTTTGACATTAATAAGATATCCTGTATCAAAGATATCTTCATAATCCTTAAAAAGATCATCAAGTAAATCACCATTAATATCAAAAAATGTAGCATTTTTTTCTGATATAAGATTGAGCCTGGCCATGCCGTATTGATCTGCATCTTGTTGAGAAAATGTCCCATCTCGATTATTCAGATAAACGGTTGGATCTTCTTTAAAAAGACAGGAAAGTCCACCTTGTTCACATCCATTATTGTCAATCTGCGACCGATCTATGACTTGCGAAGCATAAACATCAGTAAATCCATCACCATTCAAATCGACAAAACTATTTCCTAAGTCTGCTCCACCACTGCCAACCATCTCAAAATCAACGACATCTCCCGTCTGATCCCACATATACCCATAGTAGTCATCCTCTCTCCCTTTAGTATAGGAAAAACTCGTCGCCGGCATATTGATAAAATTTCCATCCTCATCCCATCCCGTCTCGGTCATACTTTCTAAAAGTGATCGGACCGTATTATCCCCCGTGGTATAACCAAGATGATACCTTCTTGTCGGATTTCCATTGGCATAACCTGCTACATAGACACGAATGTTATTAATCCGATAACTGGTCACCATGCGAAATCCTGGCCGATAATTGATGAAAAAATCTTGTCGATCTTCTCTTTCAAACTCAATTCGAATCGGCCCATCGGTCGATCCATGACCCGTGTAATATATTTTATCAGGATACACTCTATTATTATGAGTAACATATTCATATCGAATAAAATTGTCATTTAAATCACGGACATCGGCTAAATACCATCTGTAGATACGAGAACTATCCGATTGATCGGTTTGTCTGCTTAAATCGCTATTGCCAAAAGTATAGCTCGTGCCACTGGTATCTTTGAGTGTCCAAGTATTATCGGTATTAAAAATGTATTTCCAAAAAGAATCAGCTATTTTTTCGCCATATTCTCCATGGACAGAGTCGGAAAGTGAGACAGCAACAATGTCCTTTTCCTGACCATCAAGAACAACTTTAAATTCGGTAAAATCGTACATATTGTTCACCCCTTTGCGATCACTTCTTTGAATGTACGACTGCGAAATTTCCCACCCGTAGCCAACCAAGCTGTCATTATCTCTCAAATGGCTGTTGTATCGTAATGTCAACGATGGACTCAATCCCTTTCGTCCCGTCGGCAAGTCAAGAGGGTAGCTATAAGTGGCGGCTCCGGTAAAAAGAGCAGTTTCATATTGTCCTTTGAGTCCTGAAACATTTTTCAGGGGATCGGGATGAATGTCCGCTCCCGCTATATAGCTATTTTCTTCCGTTAAAGATTGGGCTGGTTCATCTTCTTGGGACTTTGGATCAGACTCGGTTAGATTTGTATCCTCTCCTTGAGGGCTATCCTCCGAAACATCATCTTCAGACAGGGCATTTTTTTCATTCGTCACTGCTCCTTCTTGATTGGCATCAGTATTTCCGCTCGAAGGAGACAGCGCACTTTCCGAAGTAGCTCCTTCTGCTGAGGGAGATTGCTCGCCTCCTCCGCCTTCAGATGGTATCGAGGTGTCACTTCCTTCCTGCGCTCGCACAATGGGAGCACTGATTACGGGAGCACCGATAGTCGTGATGAAGAGGGTGAAAACGAGAAAGGCGCTCAAAAAAGGACTCGCTGAGAAATGAACCTTTGAGTGTCGATCGCAGACGTTCGGTGTTTTAGTCTGTTCCAAGCGTCCAAAGGATGCTTTTGGCAGCTTTTCTGAGCTGACCAATGGTCTGTGTTGACGGATAAAGTGTCGAAGAATCATAATTTCGTTGGGTAAAGATGATACATTTCCTCCTTATTACCACAAAATTATTAAATTTTTCTAAAATTTTTATGAAAAAATCACATTAACCAACATGTATAACATTCAAACAAAATTTTTAAAAACTTTTCACTTCATCATAAACCCGTGCCGATATCGTGGTTTGCAGAGTGATTTCTGGAAACGTTTTTGGATCACGAAAGAGCTTCACGGCTTCTTTGTAAGCCGGCTTCACCGTCAAAATAATCGTTACAACAGGCTGCATATAGATATAGTCCTGCGTTACATAATCCTCAAAAAACGCTTTATGAGGATCTTCAAGCGGAGCGATTAAAAATTTCAGACTCGTTACATTGATGCTCGATGGCGTCAAAGGGATAAAATCCTCCCCATTGATAATTTCTACACCGCCTAAAGAAGAATCGACTGACGCTAGATCATCTTTACTCGGTTTTTGAATAGGAGTCCCCAATATATCTGAAACCGACAAAGTACAAAGAAAATCACTCAAACAAAACCACGTTTCTCGAATATTATCACTATCTCTGTCTTCACCTTGCAAACGAACTAAAGAGAGCGCGTATTCATTATCAGCTTCCGTATCAGGATCTCCGTCAAGACTTTCGTTGATAAGTTCTCGTCCGATCAACGTTTTTTGATCTCCGTTTGCATTGATAAGATATAAGGCATCCTGAAAATGGAGTCCTTCAAAATCTTCGGGCTTCAGTTCCCCGTCGCCTCCTCTTGGCTTGGTATCACAAGGCGCAGCACCAGAAGTAGAAACCAGCGGCTCCTTATAGATTTCATCACAAAAAGCCGTGGCATTTTCGCCTCTTTTGTCATCTACACCCTCAAATGGATTTTGTCCGCTATCAGTATCCTGCGACGGTGAATAGGGGATGCAAGTACTCGAACATCCCTCCTCCTCCTCACCACATTTTGGATCATAACGGAGGCTTATATCATCAGCACAAACTTGCCCAAATCCTGTGTCTTGCGTCGGCGACTGTGGAGGAGTTGCCAAAGGATCTCCAAGATCGGTAATGCCAGGATCGTAAAATTTCTTCGCATAATCGCCATAATGTTCACCATATTCTCCATTCAAAATTTTTTGATTGTGATATTCTTCAAAATCAATCGTCCCTTTGCGGATTTCACGCGCCAATTTCTCCATCAAAATGTGCGCTTCGGTATATATCTGGTCCTCAATATTGATTCGATTATTTGACCTTGCCACATTGACAAAAATCGTTACCGCTATAATCGCGAGCGTCGCAAAAATCGCTCCTGATATTAAAAGTTCCGCTAATGTAAAACCCTGCTGTATGAGATGAGATACTTGAATCCGCTTTGAAGATGTAGCCAATTTTTTCATTTTGTAAGAGTTAATGACCTTTTTGAGAATCTTTAAGGGCCAAATTCCGGTAAGCCGCCGATACGATTCATATAAATAGTGTCGCTAGTATTTTCGTTATAGCGACTCACAAGACGGACAAGGGCGGTATTTTGGTCGGTCGTCCAAAATGGATTTCCCCCTGCTCCTTGTTTCGATGCAAAATTGAGCTGTTCATTTTCGGGAGTATCGGTATCAATATCTTGGTCAGTAAAATTTGCATAGATTTTGACATCTCCAAATGGCGGTTCAAAAATCATCGTTACCGCATAGATAGCATTTATTTCAACAAAAATATCTTCAGGAATTTTATACACTTCGATGATTTCGTCCGCACCACTTATGACTTTCCCCTCGGTCGCATCGACCGTAAAACAGAAATTTTCTGCGGCACCCAGATTTAAACCAACACTATCGTAATATGGTTCGTATTCTGAATGTGTTGGAATATCCAGATCAGCGCATCCGAATTTTCCTGTGTACCGATTATCCACAAAAAGGATGACTTCACCGCTGTAGCCTCTCCAAGTTTTTTCACAATCTGCTTGAGTTGAAGGATCGCAACTCGATCCACCATACAGATTATCATCATTCATCGACCTCGTTATGCGTATCCCATAGCCAGCCGGCGCTACGCCAGACCAAAAAGCGGGATCCCCCGTAGCATAAGAATGAAGCTGGCTTGTGATCGCCAGATTCCGCGCTTTCTGAATCATTTTCATGACCCGTGTTACCGCTGCTTGATGAGCAATCTGTTGTCGTGCCGAATTAAAACTCTGAATACTGATAAGGATGAGGATCGAAATAATCCCTATCGCGATCGTTACTTCAATCAGAGTAAAAGCCTTCGTCGAGCAGCAGGGTGATGAAACGACATTTTTCATATCATTACTCATATTTTTCACCATACCCCTAACCTATCACAAAGCTATTTTTCGTACAACTCGTAGGATAAAACTTTTTCCTTTTTCCCGCGAAGCTCCACTTCACCGATCTTTTTCACTATAAACAATTCTCTCGCTTCTGCTGTATTAATTTCTTGAAACGTTGCTTCACTGATTAAAATCCGCGTGTCATATTCTTTGTTGGCTTTTTCGAGTCGGGAGGCGATATTTACCATATCTCCCATGACGGTATAATTAAAATGATGTTTCGATCCGATATTTCCAACAATGGCGTATCCCGTATTGATTCCAACACGAAAATCAAGACTTTTACGGCTTTCTTCTGTCCATTTTTCGTTTAAAAGTTTCATAGCTTTTCTGCATTCTATCGCGCTCAGACAAGCTTTTATGGCATGATTTTTATTGGTCAGAGGCGCGCCAAAAAACGCCATCACACTATCGCCTTCATATTTATCCAATGTTCCGCCATTCCGTAAAATGATTTCAGTCATCACGGTAAAATATTCATTCATCTGACTTACCATTTGTTCCGCGCTCACTTGTTCTGAAAATTGAGTAAAATTCACGATATCCGAAAAAAACACGGTAATATACTTCGCTTCACCACCGAGTTTGAGATTTTCCGGATGAAGGGAAATAGCATCCACCACATCGCTACTGACATAATGCGAAAAAGCAGATTTTAAGAACCGACGATTCTTAATTTCCGTGAAATAGCGAAGTAAAAGGGAAAATATATAGGTCGTGAAAAGTATGATCAAAAGAGCGATGGCATTTGAGATGATGCCATGTCCAAAAGTATATTTCGCTGATAAAAGACTTAAGATCGGTACTACGAGAAGAGCCGCTATGCCCTGCCAAATACTGGTAAACATAAAAATCATAGTCAATATAAATGCGATGGTGGCGCTCGTCATGAGAGTCGACTTCTCAGACTGAGGGATGAGAAAATGTTGATCGAGCATGGTTTGAATGGTATGAGCATGGATTTCAACACCGGGAATGGGGTTTGTTTTGGCATTTGAAACAGGCCGTATATCCTGAATGATTTTCGCCGTTGCGCCAATCAAAACGATTTTGTCGCGAACCATCGACGCGTCAAAATCATTATTCACCACATCAACAAAAGAAATTTGAGGAAATGTCTGCTTCGGCGCTTGAAAGTAAATGCGCATTTGTCCCTTGCCTTCAAGAGGAATCGCGATGGATTTTTCTGGCGCAGTTTGAAAATTGTAGGTATTTTTTAATTGTTCCATTGATATCGATCTCGGTCTCAAATCCTCATTTTGAAAATATTTTCCAAGTATTTTAAGATCAAACCCTTCTTCAAGGATAACACCTTTGTCACTCTGTTTCTGCATAAATAAAAGCGCCTTTCTTAAAATAGAATCGGAATCAGGCAAGGCATGAATAAAGCCTAAAGTGGCATATTGACTTATGACGGGAATTGAGATTTTTTCATTAAAAAAAATGTACAGCGCGCTTTCACTATTTTCTCCAATATCTCCATATTTCCCAATCACGATGTTATTATATTTTTTGAGCGTTTCGGCGAGTATGAGGTCATCAGGATGAAGTTTGGGATCAGCGTAAATCTCGACGAATTCCTCTAATTCTTTGGCATTTTTTGATGATTCAATAATTTCCTGGAGTTTTTCGCCACCGATGCCCTGCTGCTTTTCGCTAAAAAGAACATCGATCCCTATGGCTTTTACTCCTTTTGCTTCGAGATTTTCAATAGCCTTTGCGTAGTAGCTTCGTTGCCAGTTTTGCCAACGCCCAAGGCCTTCAGCTCCCGAAAGACTTTTTTCATCGATCGCAACGATGGTGATCTCTGTTTGCTGGTCTTTGATGTCCGATGACGCTTGGTCAAAAAATGTGTCGGTTACGCGCTCATTGAGATTTTTTACAAAATTGGTAGAAACCAGCGCTCCCGTAAGTGCTGTAGCGATTGCCGTTATCCCGATAATCCCAACGAATTTATTTTTCAAAAATCGCATAGTGGCTGCTTTTACTTTGAATTTTAAAGTTTTGGCTCGAAATTTGTAATTTTCGTTAAACAACATAGTTTTTCAGCCCCTCCTTTAAGCATATCCTATTATTATAGCAAAAAGTCAGGTGGAGCGAAATGGCATCGATGTTGATTCTAAAGCGCGGCAAACTCCCGATGATGCTCAATTTCAGCGCTTAAAAAAAACAATACTTCGCTTTTCAGTATTTTTCTTATTTTTTGAAACTCATTCAAGGGAAGTAATGTATTTAAGTCTTGATCAATAATGGTCTGATTAAAATTTTTTGTGATGAATGTTTTGAGTTTCTGGAAAAATTTTTGTACGGTAAGTTTTGTTCTTTCCTCGATAATTTCAGGCTTATACCGTAGGCCTTGAAAAAATAAGCTGTGAATATCATAAACATCGCGTGAAGCAAAAGTCCCATGCTTTTCCCATCGATCGATGAGCGCCACCAGTTTATTGGCAAAAAGAGTTGGAATAGTCTGCCCATAGAGAATTCGGTCTATCTCCAAAATCCTTATTGGCTCATATTCATTGTTTCTGGGAGGAGGACAGGTGATATCAAGCCTCAAAGTGTTTCTTTCGTTGGGGATATTGTGATATTTAAGAAAATATTGTGGTACTCGACGGCTTTGGTCATCAACTTTTAATCCAAGCTTTCGAAAAATAATTACAAGATGCTTTCGTACCGTAGGGATTTCTTTGACATTTAAGAGATCAAAATCAAGATCGACCGAAAAACGCTGAACAATACCGCGAAGAGCAGCATAAGTGCCACCTTTAAGGCGCAAGTGTTGAACGAGATAAGAATCATCTGCGATAGAGCTTAAAATGCGCAGGAGCCAGACTTTATGGATAGTATCTTTTGGATGGGGAAGGATCATATATAAGGCAGATAGTCGTAAGTGCGATTTATGATGGAGATATTTTTGATAAAGGATATCCTACTTTTTTTTGAATATATCTTACGAGATTCCAATTCGGCCTTTTATCAAAAGTATATTTGGGATTAAAATAAAGCATATCACAAATAGCCCTCTCAGCTCTAGCTTTTTGGATACCATTAAAGGTGTATGTCCCCTCATCGTTATAAAGATATTGAGATTTGAGTTGTCGTGAAATGACATGAAAGTTGCTCATAAATTTCCCCCCGGTGAATGAATATTGTATATTTTTTTCGCTTACAAAAGTATAAACAGAGGGTTTATGAGAAATATATCCTTCCTCAAAGAGAATGCTTTCCGTAGAAAGATAACAAAATCTATGTATAGCTTTTGATCCGACAAGTAATGGATCGAGTTTTTCTATTGCTATAAGGCTATAAAATCCTCTTTGGATTCGATAGAGAAGTTTGATGTCCACATAGCGTTTGAGCGTTACTCGAAGAGTGTTTTTATCTTCAATATTCCAGAGATTCGCAAGATCTCCTATATGGAAGATTGTTTCCTGTGTCCGACTCAGAAGTGCTATTCGGCTTGCTGTTATGTTCTTTTTTAATGTACTCATATATACATTATAATATAACTAAATTGAGAAGTAAACATTTTTCAAATTTTCTCAAACCCAAATAAGGTAATTTTACCTCTTTAAGGACATGCTGAAAAACATAACGTTGTAACGAAATTTTACCATTTCGAGCGAAAAAT
>CAZTVN010000027.1:1469-17355 GCA_964617145.1 uncultured Candidatus Peribacteria bacterium | reverse complement strand
GAAACTGGAAAGAAGCTCTTAAAGATTACTTAAAAAATGAATAAAATTCTTGTATCAGGATCCATCGCCTACGATCATATCATGCATTATAATGGTTATTTCCATGAAGCCATCTTAAAAGATAATATTGAAAATCTTAATGTTTCATTTCTTATAGATTCAAAAGAAATTCATTTTGGAGGAAGTGGAGGAAATATAGCCTATAATCTAAAACTTCTCGGAGAGGACCCTATTCTCATCGGTTCAGCAGGAAAAGACTTTGGGGAATACAAGAAATGGATTGAACAAAAAAATATTTCTTTAGAACATATTCATATCTCTGATAAAACATATACAGCCTCAGGACTCGTAACAACAGACAAAAAAGGAAATCAAGTCTGGAATTTCTATCCAGGAGCCATGAACGAAGACTTCCCTATCGATCTAACAAAAATAAAAAACGAACTATCATATGCCATTATATCTCCTGACAATATGGAAAGAATGAGGAATATAATACATGAATGTAAACGGCTCAAAATACCTTATATTTTCGATCCTGGACAGAGTATAATAAATTTTTCACCCAAACAATTAATGGAATGTGTTGAAGGATCCTTGGCACTGATCGTAAATGAATACGAATACTCTATTTTTAAAGAAAAAACAAAATGGGGAAAAACCATCTTAATAAATAAAACAACATTACTTATTACAACATTAGGAGAAAAAGGATCCATCATTGAGACAAAAGACACTCAAGAACGAATTGGTATAGTTAAAGCAAATACCATCGCTGATCCTACAGGCTGCGGAGATGCCTACAGAGCAGGAATACTGCAAGGATTGAAGAAAAAATATAGTCACAAAAAAATGGGACAGCTCGGAGCGCTTTTGGCGACCTATAATATCGAAAATATGGGATCACAAAATCACAAATTTACTCAAAAAGAATTCGAAAAACGATATAAAAATAACTTCTGCGAATCATTGTAATATCCTTTCGACATGCTTAAAAAACTTAGGGAGGTGCTGAAAAACATAACGTTGTAACAAAAATTACAAATTTCGACCGCGAATTTTTCAGACCATCTTTAATACTTCCTGAAGATGTTCCTTAATAATACCTTCTTTAGATATTAAATGAGACCGAACTTGATCTCGATTTTCATAAAGAGTTTGAAACTTTTCTTTTAACTGATCTAGAGTGAGATCATGGATAGAAAGCCCATAGCTTTCATAATCAAGATATCGAAGAAAAGCCCAAGTTTTCGATGAATAACAAAGCGGTAAAAAGGGTATCGCAGATTGTGTAGCAAAAATAAGACAGTGAAGTCTCATGCCAATTACCATCTCCGCAGAAGCAATGAGAGAAATTACATCTTGATAAGTATTCTTATTAAAAGAAAAATTAAAAATATGAACATTTTTTTTATTCTTAACAAGATCAAAAATTTTATTCAAGACTAACAGGTCAGAATCTTTTATTTCTTGAAAAGGCAAAAATACAAATTTAAGACCATATTGAAGAGAAATTTCATCAAAAAATGAAGCTAATAAAGATTCAAAATTGTCTACTTTTTTTATCCAGTCACGAATAGAAACCACTATATATGAACCTTTTTTGAGTTCAAAAGGAAGTGAGTGATACGATTGAGTTTGTATCTGAAAAGCAGGATCAGGTCGAAATAAAGCAGGATGTGTTATACCAAGAGATTCCAAAAATTGAATCGATTCTTTATCTCGAAAAGAAAGAAAAGAAGCTCGAAAAAAAAGCCATCGACAAATGTGTTTTCCCCAAAAAGTATCCAAAGGCCCAAGACTCTGAGCATATATATAAACAGGTTTGTGAAAGAGTAAAGCAATAAAAAAATGCCAACCCCAAAGAAGAATCGCAAAAAATTTTTCATCAGTAAATAACGCCCCTCCTCCAAGAAAAAAAATATCGCAAGATCGGATGGCTTTCAAAGTCTTTTTAAGACCTCCTTGAAAAACGCAACGATACAAAGAACGAATGCCGAAAGGTAAAAGAGGCAACGAGTCAACATCATGCAGACATCTCGTGTTATCCGGATTATAGCTTAAAACGGTAATAGTGCCTTGAGGGAAAAAAGACTTTAGTTCAAAAAGAATACCATCTAAAACGGCTTCATCACCGATATTAGTGGCTCCATAGTTTCCACATATAACATAATGTTTCATTCGGTAGCAATTTTTTCAACATTTTCTTCAATAACCTGAGATTCAGCCTTTTGAATACCAATCTCATCAACAACTAGACCACCATCTTCTTTACTGCTAATATGCTTTTCTCTTAAACGCGCAGATTTACCGGCTCGCTCACGGATATAATACAATTTTGCTCTTCTCACCTTAGCTTCCTTTATGACGGCAATTTTATCTATACAAGGAGCATAAAGAGGAAAAATTTTTTCCACCCCCACTCCTTGAAAAACCTTTCTTACCGTAAAGCTCTTACAAATACCCTCTCCACTACTCATTTTTATAACCAAACCTTCAAAAATTTGAATACGCTCTTTATTTCCTTCAGTAATTTTTTGATGAACTCGAACAGTAAGTCCACAGCGGAGTCTAGGAAGTTTTTTTGTCTTAAGAAAAGGTTCTACGACTTTTTGAAGAATCAATTGACTCATTAATTTGCTTTAATATAAGCGTAAAAAATTATAAGCAGCCCAAACGAATAAATCAAGTCAAAACTTAGAGACATACTGAAAAAGAAAATATGTTACTCCATAAGGGTCTGAATCTTATTCACCGGAACAATATTATAAGGATCTTCTAAAAGATCTTTAATAAACTTATCTTTACATTTTACACGATATAAAAAATCATCCTGACTTAAGATAGCAAATTTAATAGGTCTCTTCATCTCAAGCTGATTATTGAGAAAAGTTTCTAATTTTTCTTTATCAATATCTCCAACAATAAGGAGATCAACAGGAGAAATTTTATCAATAAAAATACCGGACATAAGCATAAAATCTATATCTCCAAATTTCTCAATCTGTTTTACAACACTATCTTTGGAATTCATAGATTTAAGAATAATACTGCGAAGCTCGTCAAAAATAATAAAAGCTTTATTAACAACAAAAAACTTCTTCCTATTCCTCATACGACTTTTAAGAAATCCTATTTTCTTGAGATTATCAAGCTCTCTTCTCACTGAATTAATTTGTTCATCAAGCTTACGCGTTAATTCTCGGACAAAATATTCTTCTTCAGGGTTGAGCAAGAAAATAGTCAAGAGCTTAGCACGAGTATTCGACGTAAAAAGCCTTTTAAGCATAGTTCAAAAAATAATTTATTTTGGATACATAATTTATACACGACAAAAGAAATGTACAAGTTTTTTTATCAAAGCGCAACAAATTTTTTAATGGAAAATGGAAAATGGAAAATTATTCAGAAAAATTTACTTCAAAAAATGCCTTAAAATAAGGATAAAATCAAAAAAAATATAAAAACAAAAATAATCTTGTCAGAAACGAAAAATATTCTCAAAAATGAACACTTTTTTTATACAAAACAAGCAGCAATCAAAGCCTTAAGAACAAAAAATGTATCTATTAAAAATTCTCATCCTCAAGATCATTTTCTTTAGATTTAGAACGAAACAAAGAATAGAAAAGACCAAAATAAAACATCCCTGTAATAATTCCTAAAAATGAATTCGCAAGTACCAAAAAAGTCGGAGACATATCGGTGCCTACAGGAATAAAGAAAAAATTCAAATACGTACAAATGGCGGCAATATTTTCAAATGCCA
Organism: uncultured Candidatus Peribacteria bacterium; assembly: GCA_964617145.1. GTDB lineage: Bacteria > Patescibacteriota > Gracilibacteria > UBA1369 > JACRIC01 > CAZTVN01. The sequence continues at coordinate 13,586 of CAZTVN010000027.1, read as the reverse complement.
AAATGAGAATAACTGCGGTCATAATGACTGAACCAATAAGAAAAAAAATGATCATGGTGATGATTTTAGATAATATTGAAACAAAGCATCAAAGAGAAGTTTTTGACGAACCTGAAAATCCTTTAAACCACTATTTTCTTTTTTAAGCATAAACTCTCTTACTTCCTCATCAGACACTTGAATAGTATGTAAATCAAACAAATGCTGAATAAGAAGAGCTGTCCTTAGTTTTCTTTCAGCGTCTTTTCTCAATTCTTCTCTCAAATTTTTCCCCTTATCATGAAACATTTTATCATAATCATCAAAAGAAATGCCCTGAACCTTCAAATTTTCCTTAAGATCAGTAAGTTGAGCATCAATTTCTTGCTCAATAGCAAGATCCGAAATCTCAAAAGATGCTATCTGCATAAGTTTTTCAATGAGTTCATTTTCTTTTTTCCTTCTTTCTTCTGTCAAACGATAATCACGAAGTCTGCGACCAATCTCTTCTCGAAATTCTTGTTCTGTAACTTTTTTATCAAGAATTTTCTCAAAAAATGATTCATTCAAGTCAGAAAGAATCACTTGAGCGGCATCAAGAAGTTTTACTTTAAAATGAACCGTCTTTCCTCGAAATTTTTTATGCTGATATTCTTGAGGAAAAGTAAGTGAAAACTGTTTTTCTTCTCCAATGGTCATCGAAACAAGATGCTCTTCAAATTCTGGTAAAAAAAGACCATCTCCAAGAATCAGAGGGTGGTTTTTGCTTGTCATTTCAGGGAAAGCAACACTCTTTTCATCACACCCCTCAAAATCAATTTCAATACGATCGCCTTTTATTACAGGCCTTTCGATTTCATTATAAGTAGCGTATTGTTTTCTCAAATCAAGAATAAGGCCATCAATATCTTCGGGTTTCACTATGACTTCATCAAGAGTAACACGGACATCTTCTTCGTTTTTCAAAGAAATTTTTGGAAAAACAGCAACGAAAGCTTCATAAGAAAAAGGCTTTTCAGAAACAATTTCAACCTTAGGACGAGATATAACGTTTAAATTTTGAGAGACAATAGCTTCTTTATAAGATTCTGGAAGAACGCGATCAATAAGATAGGCGCGCAAAGCTTCCTCTCCAAATTTTTCCTCAACAATCTCAAGAGGTATATGACCAACTCGAAAACCAGGAATTTCCAATCGCTTCCCGAGATTTTTTAAAACATCTTTTTTATTTTTATAAAGAATCTCATCTGGAACAGAAACACGTAACAAAACTTCAGATTTTGGACGATGTTCAGTAGTAACTTGAATCATAAAGAAAAAAATCGTTACACTGAAAACGAAAATACCATAGAGATACCTTTTCTACAAGAGACGCTCAGATAAATACAAAATAAGATTATCAATTTTCACTCTCTCCTGTTGCATGGAGTCTCTGTGACGAACCGTAACCGCCTTATCATCTAAAGATTGAAAATCAAACGTTACACAAAAAGGAGTTCCAATTTCATCCTGACGACGATAACGCTTACCTATTGATCCAGAATCATCAAACTCGGCCACAAAATGCTTTTTTACGTCCTGATACAAACCATAAGCGCCATCTTTAAGTTTCTTCATAAGTGGCAATATAGAAACCTTCACCGGTGCAAGAGAAGGATGAAACTTAAGGACAATTCGACGTTCCTCATCTGTCCCCTCTTTTTCTGAGGGAGCCAAATCTTCGGCATAAGCATCGACAAGAGCAGTCAAAAGTGTCCGATTCAAGCCAAATGTCGGTTCAATACAATGAGGCATAAATCGAAGACCAGTGTCAGGATCCAGATAATCAAGAAGCTCTCCACTATTCGCACTATGCTGTTTAAGATCAAAATCCGTGCGATAGGCAATACCCCAAAGTTCACCCCATCCAAAAGGGAATTCATATTCGACGTCCCATGTTTCTTTAGAATAATGAGAAAGTTCTTTTTGTTCATGCTGCCGCCATCTCATTTTTTCTTTCTTAAAACACAAAACGTCTAAATAAAAATTCTCCATAGTTTTTCTCCAATCATCATAAAGAGATTTCCATTCATTCTCATGTACAAAATATTCTATTTCCATTTGTTCAAATTCACGGGTACGAAAAATAAAATTTCCAGGAGTAATTTCATTTCGAAAAGCCTTTCCGACCTGTCCAATTCCAAAAGGGATTCTCTTTCTGTTGCTCTGCACAATATTTTTAAAATTAACAAAAATACCTTGAGCCGTTTCTGGACGAAGATAAATGAGAGACTTGTCACCCTCGGTAACTCCCTGATGAGTTTCAAACATAAGATTAAATCTACGGGGTTTAGTCCAATTAAGCTCATGACAAGAAGGACAAACAATCTTTTCATCCATGATAAATTCAAGCAAATCAAAGGGATCTGTTTTCTCTCCTGCAAAATGCTTGGGATATTTATTCCCATGAGTTTCAGCCCATTGCTCAATAAGCTTATCACCACGAACACGCTCTTTGCAGCTCTTGCAATCCATAAGAGGATCAGAAAAAGATGAGATGTGACCAGATGCCTCCCAAACTCGAGAATTCATAAAAATACCGGCATCAAGACCAACCATGTCTTCCCTATTCTGTATAAAATATTTCCACCAAAGACGTTTAATATTATTGGCAAGTTCTACTCCATAAGGACCATAATCCCAAGTATTCGCCAATCCGCCATAAATTTCTGATCCAGGGAAAATAAACCCTCTTCTTTTACAGAGAGATACAATTTTATCCATAGTAACACTGTCGGCCATACATGGTGTGTAAAAAAACTACTTTTCAATCAAGATGGTAACAGGACCATCATTAATAAGATGTACCTCCATCATAGCTTGAAATTGTCCGGTTGCAACATGAAGGCCTGTAGCACGAAAAGCATCGACAAATTCATCATAAAGACGTTTCGCATTATCAAGATCAGCGGCATCAGTAAAACTGGGTCTACGCCCCTTACTAACATCGCAGTAAAGAGTAAATTGAGAAACGATAAGTACTTCACCCTTCACATCAAGAAGAGAATATTGAAATTTACCGTTCTGATCAGGGAAAATACGAAGGTTAACGATTTTATCAACCAAATAAGGGATTTCGGCAGCGGTATCAGTCGCTTTCACTCCAAGAAAAAGAAGAAATCCTTGATTGATAGCGCCCAAAATTTCACTTAAAACCATAACCTTAGCCTGAGATACTTTTTGGATGAGTACTTTCATAATTTCGCAGCGTCTTTCTAAAATTCTAAGCCTTTTTTTGCTTATTGCGCCAATCCAGCATAGCATCTTGCAAAATCTTCATAAAAGATTCAGCGGTGCGATGATTCATATTAACGCGACTCACAATTTTGATAGTAGTCGGCTTAACATTGGGCAAAATATACCCCATATCAAGAATAACTTCATTTGAATTGACACTGACACTGACAGCGTTTGAATATTTCCCCCCCTGATCGTCTTTTTCAATTTGAATCTGAATAGACTGATTTTGATCAGTCCCCTGTTGTGTATCGGAAGCCATAATTTTTTTTAAAAAAAGAATAAACACAAAAATAAGTCTACAGAAAGAAAAGAAAAAAACCAATGGTCAAAAGGCTAGAAAAAGAAAATAAATTTGACATTAATGAAAAAACTATTTATAATACGCAATCTTAGATTAGTGTGGAGAATTATAAACAAAGATAAAGTTAGTACTTTATCATTTTTTGAATGCATACACTTCTTATCTTTAAAGAAGGGAGATCTGGAAGCCTTATAAAAAAAGGGCTAAAATATGAAAGCATAAGCTCAGATATTGTGCGCGATGAAGATGAAGCCATTTTACATATCCTTCATAAGGAATACGATGCCGTCATCATAAAAGATGGCCCTCCTCAAATGAACGGGCTAAAATTATGCAGGGAAATTCGGAGCCTGCGCCAAGAACTTCCAATTTTCCTCATAAATGGAAGTATGGAACGCAAAAAGGCAGAAAAGATAGCACAAGGACCAACAGCCATTATAAATCATCCACTTCCACTCGAAAATCTCATAAAAACTCTCAAGGAACTCAAATTCCAAAAAATAGAAAACAGTTTCACAAAAAAAGAACTCAAAAACAAATATTTAGAACTCAATCTCGAAACAAGACAAGTCACTCGCGGGAAAAAATGCGTTATTTTACGTAACAAAGAATTCGCGCTTTTAGAATTTCTCATGCTAACACCCGGAAAAATTCTCAATAGAAACACCATCCTCGAACAAGTATGGGACCGAAATGCCAACATTCTCACAAATACTATAGACGTGCACATATCAACGCTCCGAAAAAAAATTGATCAAGGATTTAGAAAAAAACTTATAGAAACCGTACACTGTGTGGGATATCTCCTGAATATTGAATAAACTTCCGCCAGCTTACTCAAGCGGGATTGCGTTAGTAAGCTAAAAAAAATTTTACAAAAATATAAAAGCCCTCTATTATAAACAATATGAGAAAATGATAAATTTTAAATCTATGACAGCACATCTTTTTGACAATAAGGTCAATCCAAAGCTCAACAATATAGTCGAAATCATGTTCCAAGTTCTGTCTGAAAAAGAAAAAATTATTATCAAAAGAAGATACGGCCTCGGTATAAAAGAATACGAAACACTTGAAAAAATAGGGAGGACTTTCAATGTTTCTCGAGAACGCATTCGACAAATTGAAGCTCAAGCTCTACAAAAACTCAAAAGGCATGTGGTTCACACACCCATTAAAAATATTCACCAAATTGGAAAAAAAATTCTCGAAGACGCAGGAGGATTAATAGAAGAAGAAAAACTCTATCGATTAATGGAAGAAAAACTTCCACTCAAACCCGATAGGCATTATTTAAAATTAAGTTTAGAGCTTGATACTGAGATTTTACAATGCGGCAATACGGGTTATTTCAAAGCACATTGGAAATTATCATATTTAAGCGAGAAAGAAATAAAAAGGCTCTCGGACGATTTTGTAAAAATGCTCGAAAAAGAAAATAAAGTTTTGCTTTTAAGCGAGGCCACAAAAAGGCTTCCAGAATCTGAAAAAAAATACAACGAAACGTTCTTTAACGAACTCTTCGAAATCGATAAACGGATCAAGTTGGTAAAAGAAGGATTAGGGTTAAGGTCATGGGCACACATAAATCCTCAAAATGTTCGTGAAAAAATCTTCTATATACTACACCGGGAAACGAAACCTCTTCACTTTAGGATGATCGCCAAAAAAATGGAAGAATATGCCTTTGATAAAAAAAGAGTAAATAAGCACACAATCCATAATGAACTTATCAGAAACGAAAATCTTATACACGTCGGTCGAGGAGTCTACGCCCTCAAAGAATGGGGTTATGAGAAAGGTAGCGTAAAAGATATTATCGTAAATATCTTGAAAAGAGAGCATCGACCAATCACAAAAAATGAACTTATTGAAGCAGTACAGAAACAAAGGCTGGTAAAAGAAAGCACTGTTTTACTCAATTTCAAAGAACTCGAAGGCATAGAGCGCATAGGAAGAAATCACTACCAGATGAGTGAGTAAAAGCGACTGATTTGCTCATTCTCTTCAATAAAACCGATCAAGAAGAGAGAGCTGTCACCCTGCAAAAATGGGACGGTTACGAAAAAAAACAGCCGTTTTACCGCTTTTCTTCGTATGACCAGGCGCCAAAAATGGGACGATTACACGGTTACCCAAAATGGGCGCTCAGGGAATCGAACCCGGGACCTTCTGGGTGTAAACCAGACGCTCTAACCAGCTGAGCTAAGCGCCCTTAAAGGGGAGAAAAAACTTTATTTCTAAGGCTTTTTGTGCTATTATAGCATGATAAAGTCTATAAAAATTGTAGACTTTGGTCAATAAAAAACTTTTTAAAAACAAAAAATATGGGACTACTCGAAAATGCAGGAAAATGGATAAATCGGCAAGTTTTGGAGGGTATAGAAGGTGTCCAAGCGCGATACTTAAGATCAGATGACACAAAAGCACAGAAAAAAGCATGGGAAGATTGGAAAGAAGGAAAAACACCTGATTTGGAAATGGATGGAACCGTAATTACTGAAAGCCAAGAAGGAGAAGAAAAGCTTCAAAGGGGTAGTTTTACATTCACCGATCTTGGGAGACATTTCTATAACAATGAAAAAGAAGGAGATAGAATCAACTACGACGGAAGCAGTGATTCCCTTATAATAGGGATCTTAAGTCCAAAACCACTCCATGAAATCATCGACCCAAAATATAATCCCAAAACCCTTCTTCTGACACGAAAAGGGAGTTATGAAGAAAAACTTGTAACTCAAAAAATTCATGAAGGTCCGTATGTAAAAGAAAATTCCGATGAAATAGTAACCGTACTAGCAGGAGATGAAATACAAGCGCCAACAAGGGAAGACCTTTCAGAATACTACAGAAATAAACAAGAAGGTATAAGAAATAAAGCAAGAGAAGAACTCCAACTGATCGCTCACGAACTTTATCCAAAGGCAAAACCAGGCACAATGGTAAATGTAAAAGGCAAATACATTACGCTAAAAGACGAAAGGAGTGAAACAGCCTAAGGAGGTTTTTCAGAGGTTCCCTAACTAATTTTCTGCAAAACATTGGGCAAGAGAGGACTTGAACCTCCACGACCTAAATCGGTCACAAGGCCCTCAACCTTGCGCGTCTACCAGTTCCGCCACTTGCCCACCTTATTGAAACCAAAGACTTAAATCCAGACTAAAAGCGCTTACTCCGCTGTTTTAAGATCATCACTCACTCCAAGTTCAACCGTAGCATCCAGAGTCTCACCTTTTCGCCACACCTTGAGCTGAACTTTATCACCTGGCTTATGCTTCAAAATAACACTCTGAAGGGTATTATCCTTATCAATAGATTGACCGTCAAGCTCTAAAATAACATCTTCGACTTTAAGCCCAGCTTTATCAGCAGGACCGCCAGCTATCACGGCAAGTTCGCCATTATTATAATCACCGACTAAAAAAGCTCCGTGGGTCACATCAGTCAATCCAAGTTCTTTAGCTTTTTCTTCAGTCAAAATAATATAACGAACACCAAGAATAGGTCGAACGATCTTCCCATACTGCTCAATACTTGCCAAAATAGGTTTCACATCATTAATGGGTATAGCAAAACTCACTCCATTCGCTTGAGCATCAATAGCTGTATTTATACCAATAACTTGTCCTTCAAGATTCACCAAAGGGCCACCACTATTGCCTGGATTAATAGCAGCATCGGTTTGAATAAGGCCAGATAACTGCTCTCTACTTCCACCAAAACTGTCTGATGCAACGATATCACGCCCTTTAGCACTAATAATACCGGCCGTAGTCGTATTATCGTATTCCGCTAAAGCATTGCCAATGGCAAGGACTCTCTGTCCAATTTTAAGAGCATTGCTATCACCAAGTTCAGCGATGGGAAGTTCTTTTTGAAGCTTACCTCCATCTTTTTCAGTAATTTGAATAACCGCAAGATCATTAAAAGAATCTTTGCCAACAATTTTTACTCCATACTCCGTCCCATCATTCATAACCGCAATATATTCAGACGCATCATCGTTCACGACATGCTTATTCGTAAGAGCCAAACCACTTTTTGAAATAATAAAACCCGTCCCACCGCCTACAACGCGCTTTTCAGGCTCTTGACCAGAATTTTGCTCAGGATTTTGAGGTTGAGTGGGTTGCTCAAAGCCAGGAAAACCAAAGAAAAAATTATCAAACGGCGTAAAAGATTGAGAACTTGTTTGAACTTCTCTTAATTGCACGATACTGATAACAGAAGGCGCTACTTTTTCACGAGCACTAATAAGAGCAGATTCTTCAATATATTGGCGCTCTTCAACAATTCGTTTTGCACCTTGTGGTTGAACGATTCGAGACTCATCAATAACATAAGCGCTCACACCCCCACCAATAATTCCAGCGAAAAAACTTAAAATAATGACAGAAAGAGTATTTTGAGATAAAGGAAAATTTGACATAATCGTATAAATAATGAAAAAATTAAGAACAGGAAAATTGTAATACGGTAAAATTATTTTTTCAACTTTTTGAGTCTAACAAAATAATGTCAAAAAATATTTTGAGACGATCTTTGATAGAAAAACGCTTAAATTTGAGCGTTGAAAGCAAAAAAGAAAAAAGTGGAAAAATTATAAAAACACTTGAAAACATGGAAATATTTCAAAGAGCAAAAACAATTTTCTGCTATATTTCAAATAAAGATGAGGTTCAAACACATGATCTGATAAAAAAATATCTCATCGGGAAAAAAATTATCGTTCCAAAAGTAACGTCTAAAAATGGACTCAAATTCCTACGCTTAAGAAATTGGAAAAACCTGCAAAAAGGCTTTTGCGACATTTTAGAACCTATAAATGATGACGAAGAAATAAACGCGTCGAAGATCGAACTTTCCATCATTCCAGGAGTAGGATTTGATCGATCGGGACATCGTATCGGGTATGGAAAAGGTTATTACGATCGCTTACTTAAAAAAATTTCTACACCAAAAATTGGACTTGCATATCATGGCCAAATCGTAGATCGTATTCCTGCAAAACCTCATGATCAAAAAGTAGCTATCATTGTTACCGAAGAAAAAATTATTCAATGCTTGTGAAAAACTCTAGGGAGGTGCTGAAAAACATAACGTTGTAACGAAATGTTACCATTTCGAGCGAAAAATGTGAAAAGCGACGAAGGCGTATCAGAAGAAGATACGTCGAGAAGCTTTGAACATTTTGCAGCCGAAATGATAACATTGCAGTAGATGGTATGTTTTTCAGCACCTCCCTAACCTCCAAGCGCCATATCACCTCCTCTAACCCCCCCCAATGGATCATCACACACTTTCTCATCTCAAAAAAAACGATCCCAAAATTTTTGATCTCATCCAAAAAGAAACATCACGGCAAAACGAGGGACTTGAAATGATTCCTTCTGAAAATCACACTTCAGAAGCTGTTATCGAAGCCCTTGGATCGAGGCTCACAGATAAATATTCAGAAGGCTATCCGGGAATGAGATATTATGGAGGATGCGAATATGTGGACCAGGTTGAAAATCTTGCACGTGAAAGGGCAAAAAGACTCTTTGGAGTTTCTCATGCGAATGTTCAACCTTATTCAGGTTCTCCCGCCAATCAAGCAGTTTATTTCGCCCTTGTCGATCCGGGAGATACCATTATGGGAATGCATCTATACTTTGGCGGACACATGACCCATGGACTTAAGGTAAATTTTTCTGGAACAATCTACAACTCTGTCCAATACGCCACAGGGAAAAATGGATGGTTTGATTATGACGCTCTTCAAGAACAAGTAAAAAAAGAAAAACCAAAACTCCTTTTTGTCGGAGCAACGGCGTATCCAAGAATTTTTGATTGGGCAAAACTTCGAGAAATAGCCGATACAGTTAATGCGTGGCTTATTGCTGATATTTCCCATATTGCAGGGTTGATTGTTGCAGGAGCGCATCCGTCACCGAGAGGATATGCTGATGTCATTACCACTACAACCCATAAAACTCTTCGCGGCCCTCGCGGAGCCATAATTCTTTGCAACGGCAATCCTTCCGAACCTCTCAAAAAAGTGGACAGAAAAAAAGAAAATCTTCCAACGCTTATTGATCGAGCAATCATCCCGGGACTTCAAGGAGGACCTCACAATCACCAAACCGCCGCAATAGCCGTAGCTCTGAAAGAAGCTATGACAGAAGAATTTCAAAAATACGGCAAACAAATCGTCCGAAACGCGAAACGACTTGCCGGGAAACTTCTTGAAAATGATTTTGAACTTGTGACAGGAGGAACGGATAATCACCTTCTTCTTATTGATCTTACCAACAAAAATTTGAGCGGAAAAGAAGGAAGTGAAGCTCTTGGAATGGCAGGAATCACCGTGAATAAAAACACCGTCCCGTTTGATCCTCGCTCCCCCTTTGATCCTTCAGGCATTCGATTAGGGACTCCAGCTCTTACCACTCGGGGCATAAAAGAAGCTGAAATGGATCTCATTGCGGACTGGATTACCGAAGTTATCCACAATTTCAAAAACGAAGAAACTCTCTCTCGTATAAAAAATGAAGTGAAAGAACTCTGTAAAAAATTCCCGATTCCTGGAATGATGAGATAAAAGCCCGTCAATGATTCTTAAAAACCATTCTCCCGAAAAAATTCACCCGCTCTAAAGGTGTATCGTGCCAGCCAATTTTATGATGAGTACGAAGGTATTGCCCCCCAAATTTGCTCATAACATAGCCTAAAGTGATACAAAGAGAATCATCTTCATTTTTCTGATCAAAAAAAACCATATCTCCGACTTTAGGCCGATATTTGCGATCAGTATTTACGGAAAAACCTCGAAAAAGCGCAAAACGATAAAATTCTTGACGCGTAAGACGTTTTGGAACACAAATTTCGAGTTCTTCTTGGATGGACATAAAAATGGAAATTTACGATTTCTATAAAAAATTATCGTCGTCTTTTAAGACCCTTCTCCTCTTGACGCTTACGAAATTGAAGCATTCCTTCTTCATAAATATATTTTTCATAACGTTTTCTTTCAGCACCCCTCAAGTGAAAAAGCTGCCCCCCTTTTAATAGTTTATTTTTAGCTCTGCAAATATCTTCTAATTTTTTATCAATGTCCGAGCCGTTACCCGTATCTACCTTTCGACCGTTACCATGATTCAGATTACCAATGCTTGGCTTATGATGATTTTTATTCCCAGGATTTCCAGCCTGCCATGCTTCACCGCCATAAGAATCGTCACCAACGATCGAATGATCAATTGGAATCAAATCACCAATATTATGAACCAACATCCCGCGCATATCACCAATAACACCACTCGCAATAGGCTTATCAAGGATAGGAAAATCACCATGCTTTACGACGGCTCTCTCAGGATCTTCATCATAATATGTGGAGGGAATCCCCACTTCTCCATGACGACCTCTTTCAATAGGCGGTTCCTCATGAAAAATTTCCGAAATTTCACTCATACATAAAAATTATAAGATAAATTATAGATCATCTTCTATCATGAAAAATGCCATTTTGTCAAATTTTTAATCACTTTTTCCTCGCAATCACAAGAATCGTAATGTCATCGCTCTGTTTCCCTCCATGTGTAAAATCTTTTACATCAGAAAGAATGACATTTTTCATCGCTTCAGCCGATTGAAGATGAATATTTATTTTAAGAACATCTTTTAAACGCTCTAAACCATAAATTTTACCACCACGTGAGCGAGCTTCAGTAATCCCATCACTATAAAGCACCAACATATCACCGGGACGAAAATCAACTTTACGTTCTTTCAAAAGTGGAGCTATATTCGCAAGCATTCCAAGAGCCATACCACCACCCTCAAGGAGGCTAAGAGTCTTATCCTTCGAATCAATATGAATCATTTTTTCATGTCCAGCGCTAATGTAAAAAAGGCTCTTTTGCAGGCTATTCCAGCGAAGCATCAACATTGTTAAAAACATGTTTGGACCAGCTTTCGCCTGCAATATTTGATTGGTCCGAATAAGAATTTCTTTCATATCATCAATATTCACGAGACTGTATAAAACAGCATTCGCAATCGCAACAATAATTCCTGAAGGGACACCATGACCAGTAACGTCGCCGATATACATAAGAGTATCGTTCTTTGAAGCGCGTATAAAATCAAAACAATCACCACCGATCTCAAGCGCGGGGATAAGCCCTGCAGCGATATCAAGCCCCGGGATATCGGGGATACGTTTTGGTAAAAGTTCTTTCTGAATTTTGGCCGCCATTTCGAGTTCTTTAGCAACGCGTTCTTTATAAATTTTCGCCTTCACACTCGATTCGAGATCCTTGGCCATTTTATTAAAAGCATCAGCCAAAAAACTGACTTCATCATGAGATTTCACATTAACACGCTGCTTAAAATCACCTTTCGCAATAGAGCGTACACCAGTTACAAGAAGATCAATATGTTTGGTAATTCTTGATGAAAACAAATAAGCAGCGATAAATGAAATCATGATGCCAAAAAGAGCAAGTAAAATAATACGTTCTCGCATATGAACAATACGATTCTCAAGATTTTCATAAGAAATGTCATAAATA
>CAZTVN010000027.1:0-1459 GCA_964617145.1 uncultured Candidatus Peribacteria bacterium | reverse complement strand
AGGGCATAACGATGATTCACAGGATAAACAATATTCGCAATACGCTCGAAATCGGAAATAGGAGCAATAGGTTGGTCAAAATTATCAACAGTCAAAAAATTAAAATCAGTATCCTTTTTTAAATACAAAATCCTGCGAGTTTTCTGGGTAAAAAGAGAAGGATATTGAGCTTGAACCCTATTTAAAAGGCTAGCATCTTGGATGTTTGGTACTTGAACACCATATTGATGGTCATCGGAATCTGAAGAATCATACAATACGTCGCCAGAAAAACTTAAAAGTCGTATTGAAAACACATCTTCATTTTTCGAAAAAACATCAGCCATTTCACGCTGAAAATAAAGAGAACCACCTTCTAAAACATAGAGTTCATAATTTTGGACAATATCTTTTCCCGTAAGTTCGGCAAAACTTAAAGAACGAAGATAAATATCTTGCATGAGTTCTTTTTCTTTTTCTTTAATAAGAAGAAAGGCCGTAATAAAAACAATAAAAAGGACGAGTGTGCTGACAATAACAACAAGTTTTGTTTTCAGTGAATACATTTTCTTAAAAAATTAACGTATTTGAGAAGCATAAATATAACCATCAAGTCGTGGTTTAAAAACTATACCTTTCTTCATGGCGTATATGACCGATGAACGGAAAAGAGGCACACCGATAATATCGTCAAACATAATAATCTTCATGATCTGATGAAGAAGTTGAGCCCGTTTATCGGGTTCAATGGTTTCACTGCTTTGTTCAATAAGAGCATCAACTTGAGAATTAGAATAGCCTGAAGCATTAAAAACGCCATATTGTGATGCAGAATCAAGTGAGTGAATAACAGATTGAAAAAAATCATAACTATCAGCTAATTCAAAACGCCATCCAAAAAGATAGATTTGAGGAGGTTCAAGAGCAATACTCTCTTCAAAATTTTGGACTTCAAGATATTGTATTTTTGGAGAGAAACCAATGCTATAAAGTTGATCATAAAGATATCTACCAAACGATTCAAATCCATTTGGAAGGGCAATCGTAACAGGAATACGAAGAAAAGCTGTTACTTCTTTCATAAGATCACGTGCACTCTCAAGATCATAGGATATAGGCACAATCTCGGGATCATAACCAAAAACGCCTTGCACCACAAACTGACCAAGAGGCTGAGTATGAGAATCAGTGTATTGAACCAATTTTGAAGTATCGATACTGCGTACAACAGCTTCACGAAGTCTTTTATCAGAAAAAACATTATTCTTTTCATCACTCAAACGAAAAAAAAGAAAATTTGCTTCCAAACTCGGCTCTGAAATAATTTCTAGATCATAAGGTTCAAGCTCGGACACAAAAGAAGGAGGGACCGATGCAAGGATATCAACCGATCCATTTTTAACCGCGTCAATACGCTCAATTTGATCGAAAATACTCAAAATCTTCAAATAACGATACTTTGGAACTTGTGCCCAATAAT
>CAZTVN010000026.1:8268-18069 GCA_964617145.1 uncultured Candidatus Peribacteria bacterium | reverse complement strand
AAAAATACCCAAAAACCCAACCCTTGAAATCTCAAAGAAAAAAAAAAAAAAAGAGACTGATATTGAGGATCTTATAGGAAGTTAGGGAGGGTCTGAAAAATTTGCAGCCGAAATTTATAATTTTTTAGTAGGAAGATAGCTTTTCTTAAGCCTCCTTAATGCCCCCCAACAACACTCATAACTTCGGTCGAAATATCAAAATTGCTGGCTACGGATGAAACGTCTTCGAGATCTTCGAGCAGTTCCATAAGCTTCAAAATTTTCTGAGCAGTATGAGGTTCAGTAATAGTGACAACATCTTTAGGGACGAAGGTGACTTCCGATGAAAGGATCTTATATCCAGTTTTTTGAAGAGCCTCTTTTATCGCGATAAAATCTTGAGGAGCAGTATAAATTTCTACACTATTTTCATCAGATTGGACATCCATAGCGCCAAGATCGATAGCGCGAAGTTCAATGTCTTCAATAGAATGAGAAGAAGCATCCACATTGATAACCCCTTGTTGGCGAAACATCCAAGCCGTGCATCCAAGCGTTCCCATACTGCCTCCATGTTTTGAAAGTACGGTCTTAATTTGAGAAACCGTGCGATTTTTATTATCCGTAACGGTTTGAATGAAAAGAGCAATGCCGGAAGGACCATAACCTTCATAAACAACCTCTTCCATGGGAACTCCTTCTTTCAGTTCGCCAGTCCCTTTTTTTATAGCCCTTTCAATATTCGCATTCGGCATATTAATTTCTTTCGCTTTTTCAATAGCAAACCGAAGCGAGGCATTAAGATAGATGTCAGCTCCGCCTTGTTGAGCAGCAACGGTAATAAGACGAGCAATCTGAGTAAATTTCGCGCCTTTTTTAGCGTCAACAATACTCTTCTTGTGCTTGATAGAATGCCATTTTGAATGTCCAGACATACAAACGCATAGAAAAGAAAAGCAGCAAAATTATAGGCCGTCTGAGCAAAAACTGCAAGAAAAGAAAGATCATGTATCCTTCGACACTGAATCGATCGTACATGTAGACCGATTTTAGATGCAGCACCGTTTTCGAGAAAACCCTCCACCTCCCTAATGAATAGCGGCCTTAACAGCTTCCGCAACTCTTTGAGCTAAACCATCTTCAAAAGGCGAAGGAATGATTTTTTGAACCGTAGGATGCGGAACCATCTTCGCTAAAGCTAAAGCAGCAGAGATTTTCATCTCTTCAGTAATATGCGACGCCCTGACATCAAGCACTCCACGAAAAATACCAGGAAAAGCAAGAATATTATTAATTTGATTTGGAAAATCAGAACGACCGGTCGCAACGATTTTTGCGCCGCAAGAGAGAGCGATATCCGGCATAATCTCAGGCACAGGATTAGCCATGGCAAAGATAACAGCATCGTTTGCCATACGTTTTACCATATCTTGAGTCAAAATATTCGCAGCAGAAACACCGATAAAAACATCAGCCCCTTCAATGACTTCAGCTAAGTTTCCTTGAAGATTTTCGGGGTTAGTGACACGATTTAATGCTTCTTTAAAAGGATTCATATCGGAAGTTCGACCACGATAAAGCGCTCCGTCTCGATCCGTCATAACAATATTGGAAACGCCATAGCGAAGAAGTATTTTGGCAATAGCAACTCCAGCAGCACCAATGCCACTCATCACACATTTAATCTGAGTAAAATCTTTTCCAACAATCTTAAGTGCGTTAATAAGTCCAGCTAAAACCACAATAGCCGTTCCATGCTGGTCGTCATGAAAAACAGGTATATCAAGTTCCTTTTTCAGCCTTTCTTCAATTATAAAACAGTTCGGAGCAGCAATATCTTCAAGATTAATACCGCCAAAAGTAGGAGAAATATTTTTCACTGCTTGAATAATTTGCTCACTGTCTTGAGTCGCTAAACAAATAGGCACCGCATCGACCCCGCCAAACTTTTTAAAAAGCAAACATTTCCCTTCCATCACAGGCATCGCGGCATAAGGGCCGATATTTCCAAGCCCAAGAACAGCGGAACCATCCGTCACTACAGCAACAAGATTCCCCTTAGCGGTATAGGTATAAACATCGTCACGATTTTCAGCAATCTTACGACAGGAAGCAGCTACTCCCGGGGTGTAAGCGAGACTTAAATCATCACGTGTTTCAAGAGGAATTTTCGAGATAATTTCAAATTTTCCCTTATGTGTGTGATGAAGATCGAGGGATTTTGTATCATAATCCATACGTCAAATTTTAAGAACCAATACCTGGTGGAGGAGAAGTGGGAGATGTGACTTGAGGAGGGGATTTCGGCGCAAGGTCAGGTGAGATAGGAGGCCCCTGAATTTTTGGTTTTATAGTACTCAAAATAATTACAATAATCGCTGCAATAATGAAAATTCCTAAAATAATAGGTATCATTTTGCAAGAAGGACATGACGATTTTTTAGAAGATGGCATCGAAAATAGAGGTTAAAAGTTAAAAGCTGGTACTGCGGCCTTCAGTAATAGCGAGTATGACGTCAAATGACCGTTCATATTTTAAAGTAACTTGGGCCCAAGCACTATAGTAATAATCAACCGGCCCCGTACCGATACCAATCGCATCAGTTTCAATAAGCTTGGCATCGTCAAAAAGCGCTAAGGTTTCTGTTCCAGCCCCATCTACAAATATATTGTTTCGGGCTTTCTCCAAAGTTTCGCTAATTTTCATCTGTTCGTCTTCATCATTAATGACGTAAGAAAGGCTATGCTCAAGAGCAAGAAGTTCCTCTTCTAAATATTCAAAGGCAGTTCCTAAAGACAAAGAGCCATAAAAAATAAGCACGCTGTTATTGGGAAAATACACATACCAGTCGTTAAATTCACTCTCAGAATCGGAAACGATAACGCGCATCGAAGGGAAAAGACCATTCCAAACAAATGTTTTTATTTCAGCATTCTCTGGAGTATACGATTTCACGAGTTCAAAATATTGATCACTCGTTAAGCGTTCTACATTAGGATCAAAATATATCGAAACTGAACCAGAAAAAGGAGCCAAACGTTCAAAACTTATTTGTTTTTCTCCACGTTTCCAAAGGATAGTGCGGTTTTTTTCATCAATAAGATCCCATCGATAGGGATATTTTAGAGAAAAATTATGCGATTTTTTTGTAAACACCGGCCAATTGAGAGTGAAATCAAAGGTCTTCAAACCATTTTCTTGTATATAAAGGAGTCGATAAAGAATCTCAGCAACGCGGCCTCGTGTCATAAATTGTTCTGGATGAAGGAGTCCATCAGAAGAAAGTTCAATGAGATGGAGAGATTTTGCAAAGTCCACATACGCGGCAAACCATGTAGAAAGTTCGACATCAGCATAAGGTTTTGTTTGCACGTTCATATTCGGATCAACAGTCGAGAGGGCGAGAAGAATAATTTTAAGTGTTTCAGCAAGATTGACCGTATTGGCCGGACGAAAAGACCCATCATCATAGCCGTTAATAATATTTTTTGTAAGCGCTGAAGTGACATAAGGCAGATACCAAGTATTCGCATCGATATCATTGAAAGGTGTTTGTGAAGGATCAGATACGGCTTGCAAGGCATTAGGATAAATTTTAAAGACCTGTTTCATAACCATCTTCAAAAGTTCAGCACGATTAATAGCTTTGTCAGGAGCAAAAGTGGAGTCAGAATATCCGTTTACGATGCCCTTATCCGAGAGATATTCTACCGCAGCATAATATTGACTTCCCTCAGCAACATCAGCGAAAGAAGCCGCAAAAGTGTTTTCAAAAAGAAAGAAAAAAACGATAAAAAAAACACCGAGTCGAAGAAAAGTGCCTTTCATGATGGTCGAAAAAAGGTGCGAATTCCCCATGGAATAAAGCCAACAAAAAGAAGAAAACTTAAGTATTGAGAGAGTGTCAGTCCAAACATTCGTGGCTCAACTAAGGGATGGCTTAAATTATTAAACATCAAAAAGCCTAAAGAAAATCGAGAGATGAGATACCAAGTGATAAAAATAACACTCAATTGGCCATTTTTTTTGAAATATTGATTGAGGAAAAAAACAAGAATAAGAAAGAAAATAAAAGAATTAATGGCAAAATAGAGTGAAGACTTAAAATGAGAATCTAAAGCTATCCAGGAACCAAAATACCCTATGGAAAGAGCGAAAGTTAATCCGGGACAAGCCATGTCAAAAATTTTCCAAAAAGAAATTTTTTGTTTGCGAAGGATAAAAAAACTTGTAAGAAGTGCGACAAAAACCGCTCCATAGAAAAACATTCCTCCGTCCCAGAGATAGAAAATATTGCTAGGATGAAGGCGAAAATAGGAAAAGTGTAAAAATATATAGAAAAGTCGGCCGCCGATAATAGAAGCAATAAAAACCCAAATAAAAAGATCATTCATAAGATTTTTGTTTATTTTTTTTCGTTTCGCTTCTTTATATGTGACAAAAAAGGCGGCTATCATAGAAAGAGCGACAAAAAGACCCCAAACTTTTATGTTGAAAAATCCGAGATCAATGGCAGTAATTTTGTGGAATGAGGGGAAAATCATAAGCAGTCCATAAAAAAACATGAAACATAAAAAAATTATTGCGCCGATCGAAGTGCTGTGTCGCCAATCTCACTACTTGTATCGGTCAATGGAAGTTGATCCTCGCAAGAAGTGAGTTTCGCAAGTTCTGAAAAAGATTTAATGCCAGATGGAATCATTTTTGTGCCAATATGCCAAGTAGGCAAACTATGGATTTGAGCTTTCGCGCATTCTTGTGGATGAAAATCGCAATTGACATAATCTATAAACTCAAACGCCGAAGAAAACATTGCCTTCTGATCCAAACAGTGTGGACATCGATCACTTCCAAACATTTTGGCACCACTGCGCGTGATACATTGTGCGAAATCTTGAACAGTTGGCGCAGAAAGCGCCGTATATTTATAGACAAAAAAACTCAAAAAAAGAAGCAGAAAAAGAGATAAAACAATACAAACGACATTGTATCGGCGAGGCTTCATAAAGAACAGAAAAATCTTTTACCACTATATCGAATTGGTAAAAAATCGCAAGGGTAAGAGTAAGGGAGAAAAACTTTATTTATGTGCGGGCGGAGGGAAGCTTAAGAGAAAACATTGAGGTTCTTTGGGATTCGGTATGCGATGAGTCGAGCGTAAAAATGCGATTGTTTGACGAGCCGCGAAGACGGCGAGGAGTTTCGCATTTTAGAGAGACGAATCGGATAGCGATCCAAAGGTTCTCAGTTTCCGAGTAAGCTTCCCTCCGCCCGTAACCTTAATAAAGGATTTCGTCCGGAGAATATTTATCAAGATTTTTTTCTCCAAGAAGTATCATGATCTCATTTACAGCATCCTTTACGGGAATAATTCTTTGCTGACCCCGTCTCATGTCACGAATAATAACCGTACCTTCTCGAACTTCAGTGAGCCCCATGATAATCATATAAGGAACTCCAAATTTAGTCGCAATATCGATTTGTTCACGCATACTTCCTTTTCCCAAAGCCCCAACGGTTTTGACACCTTCTTCACGCAACATATCAATCAATGGAAGACAATGTTTTTTAGCTTCCTTGCCAAGCTGTGCGACAAATACCTGAAGATCGTCTTTAGAAGGGACACGAATTTTTTCATGTTTCATAGTGGTAATAAGTCGTTCAATCCCCATAGAAAATCCCATTGCCGGTATTGTTTGGTCATATCCAAGCCTTGTTGCGAGATTATCCATACATCCTCCACTACAGACAAAATCAGCTCCATCAGTACTTATAAAAGAAAAAACCGATCGATCAAAGTAACTGAGATAGCCCATAAGATGAGGATTGGAGATGAAAGGAATGGACAAAGCTCCGAGATATTCCAAAAGTTCTTTATGATAAGAGTGGCATTCTTCGCAAATGTATTTTGCCATTTGAGGAGCAAGCTCGGCCAAAATTTTACAATCTTCTTCATTACAGGTAAGAAGCCTCATGGTTTGAGAGCTTAAATATTTACAACAATTTTGACATAAAGAGCGTTCCTTGCCGGTATAAAATCCTTGAAGATCCTCAATAAATCGAGGTTGGCATTTTTCACAGCCTATATTATTGATGTGAAGATGAAAAAGTGGTTCAAGACCGAGGTCTCGGATGATTTTATAAACAAGTTGTATGAGTTGAGCCAAAAGAGCGGAATCATTCTCTCCCATAATCATGGCGCCAAATTGATGAAACTGGCACTGATGATGCTTTTCAGTGGGTTCATAGCGAAACAGAGGTTCAAGAAAATAAAGCTCAACAGGCTGAGCCCACTCTGTCATATGGTGCTCGATAAAAGCCCTCATAATACCAGACATTCCTTCGGGTTTTAAAACAATTTCATTAGCATCAGGATCATGAAATTGGTAAAGTTTTTTTAAAAGAGGTTCATGTTCGGTCATGGCGCGTAAAAAAAGTTCTTTACGCTCCAAAACAGGAGTGCTAATACGACGAAAACCAGCTTGTCGACACCTATGCCGCACGACTTTTTTAATGTAGGTAAAATATTCGTGCATTGAGGGCAGCATGTCACAAATACCTTTTAATGGATGAAGAGATTCCACTTTTGCTCTGATTAAGAAAATTAAAGATGTATTTTATACTAGCAAAGTTGAGTAAAAAAAACAAGTACTATAATGTAAAAAACCCGCTTATGAATGAATAAAAAAACGGGTACTGTGAAGGAAATAAAACATGGTAACTGCTCACAAGGAATCAACGGGGGGTAAAAAAACGGGCGGGGCTTTCCCTTAAGGACCTTGCCGAGCAATTGGGAACCGTCCCCGCGAATGGACTATCTCATAACGTGTCTGCCAATCGCGTTATCAGAAGAAATGAGCGGATGGACGGTCAAGGAACCTCTGAAAAACTATGTTTTGTAACGAAAATTACAAATTTCGAGCGAAAATTTTAAAGGCCGACGAAACTGTATCAGATATAGATACGGTGAGGAGGCCTGAAAAGTTTGCAGCCGAAATTTGTAATTTTTTAGTCAGAAGATAGTTTTTCAGAGGTTCCTCAATGCGGAGACAGGCCGAAAGGGAAACGCCCCGCCCGCTTTTTATCATTGTGAGAACTTATAAAACATGAACTTGTAAAATTATTAAAAATATTGTATTATAACATGAACAACAAAAAAATATAAAATTTTTTTTATGCATACAGATAGCGAAGGAAAAAACATAGTCCCTGAGGAAGACGACAGAGGAGCGAAACTTCTTGAAGGAACTGCTGAAAAAAGCAGACCAGTTATCGACACCATGCATAGAGCGGTAGAAGGTGTTCAGCAAGGAGTATCAGGTGCCGTAGAAATGGCGCTTTTTGGAGATGCTAAACCAGCCAACGATTATGTTCCACCTCAAAATATTCCGCTTCCACCAAGAACCAACCCCATCCTTTTGTCAGAAGGTGCGAATCCTGACAGGCGAATAGAAAATCCTCAAGGAGATGATGAAGAAGAGTATCGTAAAGCTGCCTAAAGATTGAAGGTGTTGTCATGTCATGCCATGCGCGGTTTTCCTAAAAATTCCGCTCGTTTGACCACCTCAAAGACGAAATTGCGCATCAGCCTGAACGCGACGCCAATTGACATATTTTGAAGGCGCTTTACGATATTGAAAATAGCCTGCCCCAGCGATCATAGCCGCATTGTCAGTACAATATTTAAGGTCAACAGGAAAGCGAAACCGAACTTTGGGAGATAACGTAAGTTCTCCAAGAGTTGGACTGAAACGATCCCTTAAAGCCGTTTCTATCTTTTTTCGCAAATCTTGATTGGCTGAGACTCCACCAGTGAGATGAATTTCACAAGCACCATACTTCATGGCAGCGTTGAGGAGTTTCGTCGAAAGAACTTCATTCACAGCATGTTGAAAAGAAGCAGCAAGGTCAGAAACACGTATTCGATTGCCTTCTTTTTGCAAAAGTCGAAGAGTAGCAGTTTTAAGTCCTGAAAAACTGAAATCAAGGTTCCGCCAGTTTTTCGGATTTTTATATTTTTCCATAAAAACGCGCGGAAGTTGATAATAAAAAGGATCGCCTTTTTCAGCCAATTTCGAAAGAGCAGGCCCTCCTGGATACGAAAGCCCAAGAAGGCGAGCCACTTTATCGTAAGCTTCTCCAGCCGCATCATCGAGAGTGGCCCCAAGAACGCGAAAACGCTGATAATCGGAAATCAAAACAAGTTCATTATGGCCTCCAGAAACACTTAAACTTACAACGGGAAATTGCACAGCTTCATTATGGGAAAGCCAAGGAGCGTAGAGATGTCCATGGATATGATGAACAGGAATAAGAGGTTTTTTCCATAAAAAAGAAAGAGTTTTGCCGGCATTCACACCTACCAGCAAGCACGAAATCAAACCGGGACAACAAGTGACAGCTAAAGCATCAATTCTACGAGCGCTGACACGAGCTTCCTTCAAAGCTCGATCAATCACAGGGATAATTTTGACGGCATGTTCACGTGCGGCGACTTCTGGAACAACTCCACCTGTTGGAGCATGAAGATCGATTTGAGACGCAATAATATTGCTTAAAACACGTCGACCATTTTCGACCACCGCTGCCGCAGTCTCATCGCAAGAACTTTCTATTCCAAGTATAAGCATAAAAACAATTAAATGACCTCATAAAGTTTACCAGAGCTTTCTCCTCTGATACACTAAAAAACGTTCGTTCTACATTATAAAAACGATGGAAAACACCGCCATAAAACTTGTAAAAATTCTTAAAAACGCCGGCTATCAAGCATATTTTGCAGGTGGCTGCGTAAGAGATCTGCTTTTAAAAAAAGATCCCAAAGATTATGATATCGTAACAAACGCAGAGCCAGACGAAATTGAAAAACTTATTTCTCACACGATTCCAATAGGAAAACAATTTGGAGTCATCCTCGCAGTAGAGAACGGCCATCAATTTGAAATGGCGACATTTCGATCAGATAGCGGCTATGAAGATGGACGAAGGCCGACCGCGGTGATGTTCACCAGTGCTAAAGAAGATGCTCTTCGTCGAGATTTTACTATCAATGGTCTTTTCTACGATCCTTTGGAAAAGAAAGTATATGATTACGTCGAAGGAGAGAGAGATCTCAAAGAACGGCTTATAAGATTTATTGGTGATCCCCATGAAAGAATTTTAGAAGATCATCTTCGCATTTTACGAGCGATTCGATTTAAAAATAATCTCGATTTTCAATATCATCCCGAAACGTACAAAGCCGTTAAAAAACACGCGCAGCTTTCAAACAAAGTTTCAGGAGAACGTATTCGTGATGAGATGAAGAAAATTTTAGAAGGGCCGAATGTGGTAATGGCTTTTGAAGATCTGCAAGAAACAGGCGTTCTAAAATATATTGTGCCAGAAATAGAAGCCATGAAAGGTGTGGCACAGCCCTACCAATATCACCACGAAGGAGATGTATGGCAACACAGTTTAAGGGCGCTTGAATCTCTCCCTTCTGACAGCTCGACTGCTTTGAAATGGGCAACCTTGCTTCACGATGTTGGCAAGCCTGAAACATTTGCCATGAAGGAGCGCATTCGTTTCGATACACATGCCTCGATCGGTGCTGAAATTGCCAAAAAGCTTTTAAATCGTCTAAAATTTTCACGAAAAGAAATAGAGAGAATTACATGGCTTATCAAACATCACATGATGATGGTCGCTCTTAAGGAAATGCCGAAAGGGAAAGCCATGCAATGGTTCCTGCACTCATATTTCAAAGAATTGATGGAACTTTTTAAGGCGGATATCGCAGGAACGGTCCCAAGCAATTATTCGCTTTATAACGAAATTGA
>CAZTVN010000026.1:2859-8258 GCA_964617145.1 uncultured Candidatus Peribacteria bacterium | reverse complement strand
GTATAAGGAATCGATAAAGGAAATGCCTCGGGAGCCAAAACCCTTTTTAAGCGGTAATGAAGTTATGAAAAGTCTGAAGATCAAACCAGGAAAAAAAGTCGGAACGATTCTGAGTGAATTGAAAGAAAAACAGCTTGCTCAAGAAATTAGAACAAAAAAAGAAGCGATGCAATGGTTAAAAAATCAGGAAAAACCGACAAGAGAGCAGACCGCTTCAATATGAGCGCTGTGGGGAAACATATCAACGGGTTGTACAATTTTTAGAGTATATCCATTTTGACTAAAAAGATCTAAATCTCGGGCTAAAGTCGCAGGATTGCATGAAACATAAATAATTTTAGAAGGCTTGATCTCAACAATTTTTTCCAAAGCTTTAGGAGAAAGGCCAACTCTTGGCGGATCCACAACAATGATCTGAGGATCAAAAGAGGGCTTATCAGTTTGGGCTTTGTTACAGATTTCAGAAAGAATCTTAAGTACATCTCCGCAAAAAAAATCGATATTGTTGATATTGTTGTGTTTTGCATTTTCTCGAGCGTTTTGTATGGCGCTTTCCTCAAGATCAATGGCAAAAACTTTTTTCACATATTGTGCCAAAAAAAGTCCGATGGTTCCTGTACCACAATAAAGATCATAAACCGTCTCATCACCTTTAAGATCTGAAAGTTCAATAACCTGCTTATAAAGGACCTCTGCTTGAAAAGTATTCGTTTGAAAAAAAGCTTGTGGATGAAGGGCGAAAGAAAGAGTCTGGGTGTTGACCGTCAACGTTTCAGAAATAGTCGGTGAACCATGGAGAAGTTCAGAGTTAACATGAGTGCGTTGCCCTTTTTGAGTGACGATGCGAGTCAAATAAAGCGAAACCATGTTTTTCAACACCTCCTTAGTCGAAGGATCGACCGCCTCGATTTGAAAAATATTATGACAAGCCTCTACCATAAAATCACGAAAAGCATCTTTTTGAGGAAATGGTTCATGAGAGACGATGAGATTGAGCATAAATTCATTCGTATGTTTTCCTTCACGGATAATAAGAGATCGAAGAAGTCCAGTATTTTTTTTAAAATGAAAGGGCGAAAGCTTATATTTCAGAATAAATTGTCTGAGCGCTTGTAAGATGAGAGGATTCCAAGGATTTCCAAGATAGCATTCATCAAGATCAAAAATATCATATCGTCTGCCTTTCAAGTGCATTCCGATAGGCAGAGATCCATCGAGGCATTCTCCAAAACTGAATTCCATTTTATTGCGATAAAACCAGGGTGAGCGACATCCAAGAATGGCTCTGCGTTCAAAATCTTTTATGCCAGCAATATGTTCAATGGCAGAAAAAACCTGCCGCTCTTTATAACGAATTTGTTCTTCATACGGAAGCATGAGGGAATCGCAACCGCCGCAGCTTGAGAAATGTTTGCATCGCGGGACAATACGGGAAGGAGAAGGCGTGATGATTTTTTCTAAACGCGTTTCAAGATAATTTTTATGAATTTTCGTGACTTGCACTTGAGCGGTGTCACCAGGAACAACATTGTCGGTAAAAGTACGAATTCCTTCATATCGGCTCAAACCTCGACCACCATAGGCAAGGTCTTCGATGTGAAGCGTAAGAATTTGCTGTTTTTTGATCGGCATAATTTAAGTATACTAAAAATGAGTTTTCTTCCAATATTTTTTAACATCTCAATATATGCCACAAGTCACTATTTACACAAAAAAAGCCTGTCCCTATTGCAATGCCGCAAAAGAGCTCTTAAAAAGTAAAGGCGTCATGGATTATCATGAAATCGATATAGAAGAAAATTCTGAAAAACGCGAGGAAATGATCCAATTATCGGGCAGGCTTACGGTTCCTCAAATTTTTATTGATAAAAAACACATTGGGGGATATGACGACATGAAAGCCCTCGATGATAAAGGCGCTCTTCCTTTATAGAGAATTTTATGGTAAAATAAAAAGATATATAAAATTTTTTTAATGCGAATACGATTTCTCGGAGCCAATAAAGAAGTGACCGGCTCTCGTCACCTCATTAAGGTGAATGGAAAAAACATTCTTCTCGATTGTGGGATGTATCAAGGCAAGAGATCTGAGGAATATGCGAAAAATTTGGCGATTCCATTTGATCCAACAGAGATAGACGCCGTAATTCTTTCCCATGCCCATATCGATCACAGTGGAAATCTTCCTATTTTGGTAAAAAAGGGATATAAAGGACCCATTTACTGCACTTTCGCCACCAGAGATTTATGTAATTATATGTTAAGGGATAGTGCCTATATTCAGGAAAGAGAAATCGAATATATCAATGAAAAGTTATACAAAAAGGGGCAAAAAGATAGTTTAGAAGCGATTTATACCGTTTCGGATGCCGAAAAAGCCCTTGAAAGTTTTCAGGGTATTAATTATGATCGGGAATTTTACGTCACCGATGGAGTGAAGGCCATTTTTCATGATGCCGGACACATTTTGGGATCAGCAACCGTAACATTGAAAATCAACGATAAGAGAAATAATGACAGGCATCTTACTTTAGCTTTTACGGGAGATTTGGGAAGAAAAGATTTGCCTATTTTAAGAGATCCTGTGCAGATAGAAGAGGCTGATTTTCTCATATCGGAATGTACTTATGGTGATAGATTGCACGAAAAAGTGAAAGATGTGGACAAAAAAGTAATGGATATCATAAATAAAGTGGCAAGACGCGGAGGAAAAATCATTATTCCAGCATTTTCACTTGGAAGAACTCAAGAGGTCGTATATACCATACACAAACTTTGTCAGAAAAAGCTAATACCAGAGTTGCCGATTTTTGTAGATAGCCCGCTTTCATACAATGTTACGGAAGTATTTCGAAATCATCCTGAATGTTTTGACCGTGAAATATACGACCGATTTCTCAACCAGAACGAAGATCCATTTGGTTGTAGTCGTCTAAAATATGTTTGTAGCGTTGAAGAATCAAAAAAACTCAATACATATCCGGGTCCATGTATTATTATCGCGGCTTCAGGAATGTGTGAACATGGTCGTATCCTTCATCACTTAAAAAACAATATTGAAAACACAAGAAACTTGATACTCATTGTTGGATATCAGGCAGAAAACACTTTGGGAAGAACAATTGTGGAAAGAAGAAAAGTGATAAAAATTTTTGGCGAACCGCATAGACTGAAAGCCGAAGTAGAGGTCATTGATGCCTTTTCGGCGCATGGAGATAGAAATGATCTTTTACATTTCGCGACCGGTATTAAAGGACTGAAAAAGGTATTTTTGGTGCATGGTGAAGAAAAACAAGCGGAAAGTTTCAAAAAACTTCTCATCGAAAATGGGATTTCCGATGTAACCATTCCATCTTTTACAGAAGAAATAAAACTGTAGAGGAAGCTTTGAACATTTTGCAGCCGAAATGGTAAAATTGCAGTAGATGGTATGTTTTTCAGCACCTCCCTAAAATACCTTAAGGAGGATTAACGCAGAAATGGGCAAAATATGTCTCTTCCCTTCGGGTTGAACAGGAACCTGTCAGGTCTTCTTTGTTGCTCGTCGCTTGTGGAGCGCAATGGCGAAACAGCGCTCCTCGCGCCGCGAATCCGACCACGTTCCTGTTCAACCATCGCAAAAACTTTGTGTGCACAGGCCCTAGGGAAATCAAGGAAAACGGTGGTGCGACAGAAATTACTTGAAAGCAAAGTCGTCTTTCCCTAAAATTAAGACGGGTACAAACCAGTGACGATGTTTTTTGACTAGCGGATCATCTTAGGAACCTTTAAAAAACGTAATATTGCAGGCGGGTATCGTATAGTGGCTATTATGACAGCCTTCCAAGCTGTAGAGACGGGTTCGACTCCCGTTACCCGCTCCAAACGGAAAATTCCAACTTTTTTGCGGCTGCTGCCCACGGAAAACCCAATTCCACGGCGGCTTTTTGGCCGATGATGTGGAAGTTCGAGCCAATTTTTTGCAAAAAGCTTCGCTTTTCTTCTAAATTCCCAGAATCAACGTAGTTGATGGCTTGGTGAGCCGACAAAATCCATTCTTTGAAGAGTTCGAGCAAATGGAGTCCTCTTCCGCCGGATTCCTTCAAATTCTCTTTGATTTCAATTTTACGGTTTAAGAGTTTCTTCTTGGTTTCAGTGTATTCTTCATTGGTTATGGTTTGTTCAAGGTAGGCATCGAGAAGACGCATTTGTTTTTCTTCCAATACTTTAAGTTCCATTTTAATTTCACCGGCGTAAGAGGACGAAACGGTCGAAGCTTCTTTGTAATCTTGTTCCCATTGCTTCATAAACTTTTCTTTCCAGTCATAACTCAAAGCAACTTTTTGAAAAAGCTCATTGAGTTGTTTAACCAGTTCTCGCTCCTCTACATATTTTTGACTACATATGCGGTTCTTTTTGGTGCAGCGGTAATAGGTGTAGGTGCGGCCTGATTTTTTAATTTTCTTTTCAGCGGTAATGGCACGGCCGCACTCTCCGCATGAAAAGATTCCGCAAAAAGCAAAAGAATTGTTGTCTTTTGCTTTTTGCGGCTTAGATCGCTGTTCTATTACCCGCTGCACCTTATCAAAAAGTTGCTTTGAGATTATTGGCTCGTGAGAACCTTGGTAGGCTTCGCCCTTTCTTGTGATGACACCATAATAGAATGGATTTTGTAGCATGTGCTCAATTCTTGAAAGTACCAAAGAGTCATTTGTACGTCGGCTCACCAAGCCCAAAGAAAGCGACAATTTTTGTAAATTTTCCAGCGTGGATTCTCCCGTGGCATACGCCTCAAATAGCGCGCGAACTGCCTTCCATCTTTCAGGGTCTTTGTTGACGATGGTGTGATGTCTCAATTCGTTCAAATACCCTACAGGCGCAAGCCCTGGCAGTTCGCCGCGTCTTAATTTTTGGCGTATGCCACGTTTGATATTTTCACTCAAATTGTCGATGTAATATTTACTTTGCCCAAAAGCGATATTGAGCATGAACTTTCCCTGTGGTGTGCTATCAAATCAAAAGGTGGGGAATTTTAGCGTTCCTATTTTTGTTTCGTCTATAAGGTAAATGATTTTTCCTTCATCTACGCTGTTTCTTGCCAATCTATCCGGATGCCACGCTAAAATTCCCACGTTATCCGAATGACCGCCAAGTTCAATTTGCTCTATCATTTTGTTGAAAATCGGTCTGCCAGGCACCTTTGCCGTTTTGCTTTCTATAAATTCCTCAATGACTTCCAGTTTTTCTTTGGCCGCAAATTCTCGTAACTCCGTCAGTTGCCCTTCAATAGAGAGAACTTGGCGGTCATCTTCATCCGTAGATTTTCTGGCATAGATATAATATTTCATAGGCCTTTTGGTTAAGTGGTAATCCCAAAAGAGCAACCCTGTTGGACACAAAATCGTTTGCACGAATCTGTA
>CAZTVN010000026.1:0-2849 GCA_964617145.1 uncultured Candidatus Peribacteria bacterium | reverse complement strand
AAGCTGTATCTAAGTCAGCCGATGTTCTCTACCAGGAAAACATAAAGAATACAGAAAAAGAAGAAGGCACTTTTTAAATTACTTGAAATAAAGGAGGATTTTGTTACATTATCTTCCGCATGCCGCTTAGGCATCAAAATGCAGGTATCGTATAGCGGTTATTATGCAGCCTTGCCAAGGCTGAGATACGGGTTCGACTCCCGTTACCTGCTCCAAACGGAAAATTCAAACTTTTTTGCGGCGGCTGCCCACGGGGAATTGTCACTTTCTTTAACTGGAAATTTAGAAGTTTTGCCTTCGGCAAAAAGCAAAAAATTGGCTATAAAACCGAATGGTATCCTGTTCATTTTACCATTCGGTTTTATTCCGCGCTCCGCGCGGCGAATTTCCACATCATCGGCCAAAAAGCCGCCGTGGAACTTAAGTTTTCCGTGGGCCGCCGCCGCAAAAAAATTGGAATTTTCCGTTTGGAGCTGCTTGTACGAAGAAGTTCGGACTTATTTTGAGAAAATTTTCAAAAATTAACAATTTTTTGATGAGAAGCTAATGGCAGGCGCGCGGTGAAGCCTGGCACCGCGCGCCTGAGGATAATGCTGAAAACTGCGCCGCCCGAAAGGGGGCGGGCGGTGCGGCATCAGGAGCGGTAAATCAAAGGATATCTTAAAGCCCCAGAGCTTTTGACACCTTTTCCTGATCGTATCCAAGTTGTATTTCCTGGTCATTTTCTCCTTTGTTGAAAACCACAACCGGCACGCTCATGTTTCCGGGGACCAATTGCTGCATTTCCTCAGTTGATTTTTGGTCATCGGCCACATTATAGTCTTCATAAGGGATACTCTGCGACTCCAAAAACGCCTTGAGCATTTTGCAGTAACCGCAAGTGGGTGTTGAATAAATTGTAACTGTTTTCATATGAAAAGAGTTAAGAAATAAAAATTTATAAATTAAGTTTCGATGTTATCTTTTCTTTCATTTGCTTTGAATCGAGCGGTCCAAAATGAATGTCTCGAATAATTCCTTTTTTATCAATAAAAAATGTCGAAGGCATGGCAAAGCCTCCATAAGCGCCAAATACATCATCGTCGGGGTTTAGAAGTATCGTATATACATCACTCAAATTGAAAGAATCGGTAAAACTTTTCGCGTCCTCTTTGCTCTGCCCTCTATTTACCGCAACGACCGCCAAATCGTCGCTAAAGGTTTCCTGGACCACTGCCATGGCCGGCATCTCCGCGAGACAAAAAGAACACCACCCGGCCCAGAAATTAAGCATCACAGCTTTTTTCCCGCGGAAACCTGCGAGCGTCACTTCGTGATCGTCATAATCCTTAAGTGTAAAATCCGGTGCAAGAAAACCAATTTCAGGCTTTTCGGTATTGGAGGAAGCCGAGTTTGCCGAATCAGATATAGCATCGACGGTAAACACTTCAGTATCGGGATGAACGGCATACCAGGAAAACCAAAAACCGTAGATCGGAACGATTTCCTCACCGCTATCAGTATTCGTAACTCGGATTGTATTAGAACTTTTATTAAATTCAATTTTTAAACTTATCCCCGCAAATTCTTCGAAAAAAGTTTCTACAGATTTTTCAAGCTCTTCAAGCGGATAGGCTTTGTATTCCCCATTTACTTCCAAGCCAAAGACCGGAGATTTTTTATGATATAGGTCACTCCTGTTATCCACCGGAAAGAAAATGTCACTGTTCAATTCATAACTGCCATAAGGGCTTGCAGTGTAATCGCGATCAAATCCTGTTTCCGGTGATAAAACCTCTCCATTTGGATACAGCAACTTAAAATCTTTCCAAAAAATGTTGTCGTGGGGGAGAATTTTTAGTTTGGTTCCTTTCATTTCACCGGTTATCGCTTCTCCAAGAATCTGCGACCAATATGAATCGGTTTGCCTGTCATACATAACGAGATTTGAATTATAGAGTTTTCCTGAAGTTCCAAATTCGCTCACTTTTCCATTAACGAGTGGTTCAAAAACAATGCCGGTCCCGCATAGAGGGCAATAAGTAACCAACATAGGCTGCTCATTAAGATTGTCATTAACGATTTCATGCCATACAAGGATATTATTGGGGTAAAAACGTGATACACCGCCAAAGGCAACGGCAATACCAAGATTATTATCATCCAGATAGGTTTCCGCATCGTCTATTGATACAAATTTCGGATCATCTATGGATGGAATGCCATCTTTTGACGGACCACCGGAAATAATCTTTGAGAGGTCAATCTCCGTGGCAGTCGTGCTATTAGATATTTCTGAATTTTTGTCTTCATGTGGTTCATATGAACATGCCGAAAAGGAAAAAATACTTATCAACGCGATAGCCGGAGCCAAGATGTAAGATTTTGTTGACATTGAAAATTGCTAGCGTTATTATTTAAGTAATTAAGCAAATCCTTAATTATTATATCAGTATGCTTACACAGACGCAAATAGAAAAATTACGCAAACGCTTGAAAAAAGATTATGACAAAAAATTGCCTCTGATTTTCAGCGCTCTGGGAGATAATTGTCGTTTTTTTATCTTTCAACTTTTATTGATGCAAAATGAAGTATGTGTAACGGATGTTTCTAAAATTTGTAACATAACCATGTCCGCCGCCTCGCAACAACTGAAAACACTTGAAATGAGTGGAATTGTCGTGAAAGAGCGCATGGGGCAGATGGTGTGTTATAGGCTCCACGAAGAAGATATTTTTATTCAATCACTCATTAAACTGCTAACTTCATAAAATATGGATTTAGGTCTAATCATTCCATCTTTTTTTGCGGGAATTCTAACATTCCTTGCTCCCTGCACTCTGCCGCTCGTTCCGGGTTATCTTGGCTT
>CAZTVN010000025.1:9280-18248 GCA_964617145.1 uncultured Candidatus Peribacteria bacterium | reverse complement strand
CTCGCGGGGACGGTTCCCAATTGCTCGGCAATGTCCTTAAGGGAAAGCCCCGCCCGCTTTTTTACCCCCGTTGATTCCTTGTGAGCAGTTACAAAAATTATTTCAATCGCTGACTTTTCAAATTTTCTACGGTTTTTAACTTCTTTTTTAAAAAAATTTTAACATTTAGGAGTATATGTGTTTGCATGAGCATTTACTTTCACCTTTTCAATATTGTCCATGGGATGACTTATAATAATTTTCGTCGTATTTTTCAGTCATTTCCTAATCTACAATATGCCTACACAAAAACCTCGAAATCGGAACTCCTTGCAATCGGTATAAAAGCCGATCTTGCTGACAATATTATCATTGCACGTAAAAAAAATTTCCCATCGAAGGAGGAAGAATTTCTTCGTCAAACATCCTTGAAGTTTTTAACTCTCGAAGATCCCAATTACCCTCAACTTCTTAAAAATATTCCAAATCCACCCTTTCTTCTTTATGTGAAGGGCGATTTTCTTCCATCTGATTCTTTTTCTCTCTCTATTGTTGGGACACGTACTCCTTCCTATTATTCTGAACAAGTTCTTCAACATTTTATGGAAACTTTTGCGTTTTTTGGCATTACCATCGTGAGTGGCATGGCCTATGGTGTCGATAGCATGGCTCACACATATGCGCTCGAAAATGGTTTGCGCACTGTTGCTGTTTTAGGTCATGGACTGGATCAAATCTATCCTTCTTCTCATAAAAGTTTATCTGAGAAAATTTGTAAAAACGGCGCCCTGTTAAGTGAATTTCCCCCAGGATGTCCACCGAAAAAAGAACACTTTCCCATGCGCAATCGTATCATCTCTGGACTTACCCTTGCCACTCTTGTGGTTGAAGCGAAAGAACGTTCAGGATCTCTGATTACGGTTCATCATGCTCTTGATCAAGGCCGAGAGGTTTTTGCGATACCTGGAAATATTTTTCATAATTTCAGTCTAGGGACTAATATGCTCATACAAAAAAGCGAGGCTCACTTGGCACTTCATGCTCATGATATTCTTCAAGTTATTCAAACCTCTTCGCTTATTCCGCTTTTTCAGCCAAAGCATAAAAAACAGATTCAAAAAAAATCTTATGCTTCACTCACTGAAAACGAAACAGTTATTCTGAATCAACTTCGAGGCAGCCCCATCCATATTGATACGCTTTCTCATCGTCTTCAAAAACCCACTCAGGATATTCTTGAAACTCTGAGTGTCCTTGAGATTAAGCGGTGCATTCGTAGCATGGGAGGTGGATATTATATGATTTCGTGATGTAGGGACCTGCTAGGGAGGTGCTAAAAAACTCTTTTACTTCGTCACTCTATTCAATTCTTCAAGCGTTGTTATGCCATGTATCATTTTTATGATGCCATCTTCTTTCATTGTCAGCATTCCCTTTTCCCTAGCCTTCTTAAAGATTTCCTCCGTACTTGCGTTATTTAATATGAGCCTTTTTATATCTTCGTCTACTTCTAAAACTTCAAGAATGGCAATTTGACCAGAGTAACCTGTGTGACTGCATGCTTCGCAGGCCAATGCTTTTTTTACTTTTTCCGGAATTTTTAGATCGAGACCATTCACCACCACTTTCATTTTTTCGAGTATTTCTTGGATTTCTTGTTTTTCAACATTTTCTAATATTCTTTCCTCTGCACATACTTTACAAACTCTTCGCAACAATCTTTGAGCCATAATAATATTGAGCGATGGTGCTATCATGAAAGCTGGTAATCCCATATTAAGGAGGCGTGGAATGGTTTCAACAGCGCTATTGGTGTGTAAAGTGCTTAAAACGACATGTCCTGTTAGCGCTGCCTGAGCCGCGGTTTGAGCTGTTTCCAAATCGCGTATTTCCCCTATCATGATAATGTCTGGATCCTGCCTTAAAATCGATTTAAGTCCGTTGGCAAAATCGTATCCTCTTTTTTCATTTATTTGACTTTGCGAAATCATTTCCAGATGGTATTCAATGGGATCTTCCAGTGTAATAATTTTTCTTTCGGGGCTATTGAATTTATCAAGAATTGAATAGAGCGTGGTTGTTTTTCCTGACCCAGTTGGACCTGTCACCAGGATCATGCCATTAACGAGATCTGTTACATTTTTAATTTGCTTCAGCGATGTCCCTTGAAATCCCAGTGTTTCAAAATCAAAATTGCTCCTTTTACTATCTAAAAGCCTGCATACAAATGTTTCTCCATATTCAGTTGGAAGCGCCGCGACGCGAACATCAATTTTCCTTTGATTCACTATAAAACTGAAACGTCCATCCTGTGGGACGTTCGTAATATTGAGTTTCATTTTCGCCTTGTATTTGAGTTGATTTGCAATATTTTCAAATACATGTTTTTCCAACCGAAAAATAGTTTGCAAGACTCCATCAATCCGAAAACGTACTACCACAAGAGTTTCTTCCGGCTGATAGTGGACATCTGATGCTCCTGTTTTAAAAGCTCCAACATTAATATAATTTAAGGCTTCCTCTGAAGTTATTTCTTGAAATTTTTCTTTTAAATATGTGAGATTTTGAATCTCTTTCTCGTAGGCCTCGAGCTTTTCGGTCTCAACCATGTTTGTGATGGGTTTCTTTTCATGATAAATTTCGTCGTATATTTTGAGTGCTTCATTCAGTCCATTTTGGGACGCGAGATTGATATTGAGCAAATAGCCCAATTCTTTCAATTTTTCCAGAGCATCTTGAGTTTCTTTTTTTTGTAGATCGGAAACAGCAACTCGAAGCTTTTTTCCTATGCGAAAAAAAGGCAAGATCAGAGCATTATGAGCCACCGCTGGATCTATAATGTAGAGAAGGTCGGGATTGATGGGCGTAGAGGCTACGTCGATATATCCCATTTTGAGTTCTTTGGCTTTTTCGTACGTCGTTTTTTCTTCTATTTCTCTATTAATTCGATCGACCGCTTCGTTTACTGTTTTGATCTTTCCATTTTGGGATCCTTTTATTTTTATTTTTGTTTGTTTTTGATCGTCCATCGAGTAGAATATAAGTACTATGAGGGGGCATTCTGATCAATTTATATTAACATATTTTATGATCTTTTTAAAGTCTTATTTTGATATATTTTTACAAATTTGCTATAATTTTAGGATTCATTTTTTATATAATTTCATGTCTATACGAATGAAAAAATATGTCGCTCTTCTTGCGCTTTCTATGCTTTTTGGTGGTATGGTGTTTTTCTTTGGCACTCCGAAAGGTCAATATATAAGCGATCAATGGCTTGCCACTCTTTTGTATAGTCGCAAAAAAGTCGCTCGTATCCCATATATTCCTGTTGAAATTCGCGGGACATCTTTAGATGATACTTATATTTATCGTTGGAGTGATGGAAATGATAATTATTCTTCGCGAACATATTTGGCAGCCCGTCGGAAAAAGGATTCTGCTATTCTCATGAACTTTGATTTTCCTACTCTTTCTTCGAAGGATACCACTCTTTTAAAGGCAACACTTTCTTTGACGGTTTCAGTCGTTGAATCCGATGATAGCGCCACTTTTGCTTTGTATGGCATGCGTTCCAATTTTTCATGGGATCCTCAAACTGTCCGTTGGATTGATTTTGATAAAGATTATAACGGTAAAATTGAAGGGAGTGAAATTCCTTATGATACTCCAGCCATTGTAACCATTGAAAAAAATACTTTACAGCAAGGGAACACGGTTACTTTTGATGTCACTTCAAAAGTAAGCGATTGGATAAATTCGGCATCCAATAATGGGCTTATTCTTTTTAATGAGGCTTCAGATGGCCAAGTTGATTTTTACTCTTCAGAAGAGGCTGAGACTTCTTTACAGCCGCTTCTTCAACTCGTTTTAGTTTCCAAAATTTCTCCTTCAAAAGATCAGGACCAAGATAGCATTCCTGATACTTCTGACAATTGTGAATCGGTATCAAATATTGACCAATCTGACTTTGATAATGATGGCATTGGCGATTCTTGCGATCCAAATACCGAAGAGGATAAGCCTGAAGGCGAAGATTCTGCTGGAGGGAGTGGGCCAACAGATACTGGAGACTCAGAGGAAGATGCTCCAAGTTCTCAAGGCCCGGATAGTGATAATGATTCAGTCGTTGATTCTTCCGATAACTGCCCACAAATAGCCAATACTTCTCAGGCTGACAGTGATGGTGACTCCCAAGGAGACTTTTGTGATAGTGATGATATTGATGTTATGACCTCAAGCGATTGGGCTTTAAGCGAATATCAAGCGCTTCAAAAATATAGAGAATTGGTCGAATTTTGGTTGGAAAGAGTTAAGCCTACTGATTCCGACTTTTTTAACGCTGGTGGTGGCTGGAATGATGATGTGGAACTTGGTGCCTCTCTTACTGCTTATTGGCTTTTAACCGGTGATGACCAAGTCGCCGATATGTTCCGACTTATGGCTGATACCATTCAGGAAGTTCCTTATATTGGTTCAAAATCGGCTCCTTGGGTTTTATCTGGCGATCGTCGTATTGAGCAAGGATATGACACCGTTATGCTTGATATCGAACATTCTTCTGAAGAGACCACACTGGTTTTCCCTCGAATGACGTATATCGATTATGGAGAGCCTCAAAATATCGAACTTATGACTCGAACTCTATGGAATTTTCAAGATAATGTTCAGCAAAATGGATACCTTGAGGAAAACTGGGCGCAGGATTTTGGATCCAACATGATGCTCATGAGGAGTCCGAGATTTAATGCTCGTCATGTCGACTTTACTTGGGTTATTCCTGAACCCGATGTTGCTATTGAGCCTCAAGATGTTATTGAAAACTTTAAGGCAACTTTACCGGCGCTTTCTCTGGCTTGGTACTATGGTCCCAATCATCCATTTTTTCAGAATTCTGGATTTATGAAAAAACATCACACGGCTTGGATCGAAGCAACGAAGTATACTGCTCCCTCTTCATCTAAAGTTCCAGAAAAAGCCTCTCTCATACCTCCTTCTAAAATTCTTCTCTCCAGCGATCCTGCTCGATCCAAATGGAATTTTGGAGATTGGCAAAAAAATCAATCCGATCCTGAAGGTTATGATGGAGGTTGGATGAGTGGAGCATATGTGCTGCGTCAATTTTATGCAACTTTAGTAGCCGATAGTTTCCTTTTTAAGAATTCTGATTTTGGGACCGATGCCAATCGTATCGTTGAAAAAGCTTATTCTTTGAGGCAAAACGGCACACAGATTGCGGGAAACAACGTATCACTCGATCGCCAATTTTTGCAATGGCGGGCTGAAGTATCGGCTGCTCAGGATGATGATATTTTCCTTGATAATCGCAAATCGAAAGATTCTGATACCCGCATGACTGCTTATAACATTTATTTGCAAAAAGGAGATCTTCCAAAGGCTGTTTCCCTTGCATGGGATGGGTTTAATCATATTCGCGACACGCTTAATAATTATTTTACTGAATGGACGGATGAGACGGTTTCGCGTGGTGTTACTGACGATGTGAAATTTGAAGAATCCGATTCCTTCACAATGGGGGCGCTTGGTGGATCAGGAATTTATGATGGAGCGTACCCAACTATGTATTTTTCTCTTGATGATACTGACGCGGAAGTTGCTACTTTGGTTCTTGGAAAATCACCTCAAAAAGTGTCGTTCTGGGCGTACAATTTCGATGATAAACCTAAAACTATTGGAATGCGGCTTTGGAGGCTTCAAGAAGGCTCAGGGACATTAACGATTTCTCGTGATTCAAACAGGGATGGAGTAGCTGATGCAACTTTACTCAGTCAAACTGTCGCTGATACCAGTCGTGGACAAAAAGTTGATTTTATGCTTCCTGCTCAAAAACTTTCCATTGTCACTCTAGAGGTTATAAATCCTCGATCACGTGACTTGAGCCAATTGCCTGATCCTGCGATAGGAAGAAAAGATTATCACTACGAAAATGGTATCGTGACTGTTAAAGTTCATAACCTCGGCGTTTCTGAAGCACGAAACGTGAGTGTAAAAATTACTTACCCTGAGGATATCAGCTCTGAGATCAGCGACACCAATATTACTTTGTCTGGATTTACAGGGAAAGATCCTTCTTTTATCACCGTTACTTTTGATGTTTCCCATTTGGTTTCCTCTGCACAAGAAATCGGGGCTGTCGTTCTTACGTTTAATTCCGATGAAATTACCAAACTTAATAATGTTCTTATTTTAAACCAATCATAAACCATTATCCTTGTCAGCGGCACGTTGCTTTTAAGCTGCTTTCGTCCGTTATTGCGTACGAAGCTACGAGGAAAGAAATGTATGAGGAAGGCTGTTACGAAACACAATTTTTCAGT
Organism: uncultured Candidatus Peribacteria bacterium; assembly: GCA_964617145.1. Lineage (GTDB taxonomy): Bacteria > Patescibacteriota > Gracilibacteria > UBA1369 > JACRIC01 > CAZTVN01. The sequence continues at coordinate 11,931 of CAZTVN010000025.1, read as the reverse complement.
GTCCCCTATTTAACATACCGCTTATATTCAGCGGCGTAATTATCAACGTAGAGAGGAATTACTTCGGGATTTAAAACCAGCGGCAAAAGATCCGAAACAAAATCGCTTTTGTATTTTGTTGTCACTTCAAGTACTTTTTGGTCCAATTCGTTTCGTAAAGATCTCCAATCTAAATTTTTTCCTAAAAGATCATTGAGCCTCTTTAAATTTGGTTTACACTCCTTCTTGATGAACCATAAAAGATCAAAATAATCACGCCCTTTGACACTTTCTCTATTATTCGTTCCTTTTAAATATCTGCGTGTCAAAATAGCATGAATTTTCCCTGCCATGAGCGTCGAGAGATCATAATGTCTGGCCACAAAATTAAAACCAAAAGAACCTTTAGACGTTATCTCTATCTCATAAAACTTTGAGGGATTAGAAGAAAGATCTATTTTAACATACAGCATATCACTCTCTTTTTCTTTGGCGAGTTCGAGTTTTTTTAATACTGGAAACTTAAGAATAATTTGTCTGCCTTGCTGTTTTAGAGCCGTTGTTATTTCTCGATATTGGTAACGTTTAGTAAAAAATGCTTCCAAATCTTTTTGAAAGCTATGAGAGTCAATTTTCTGAAGATAGTCAAAGTCGAGATCTTCCGAAAGTCTTGGCAAATTGAAAAAATGTCGTAGGCATGTTCCTCCAGTAAAAATAAGATTTTTTTGATAACGCAAATTGGTATAAATAAAAAAAAGTACATACATTTGTAAATATTCCTTTAAAATATTCCGAATGTAGGAATTTTGAGACTTTTTGATTCTTTCTACTTCAACAATGTTTTTTAGTTCTGCTAAGATCATAAAAAATGTTATTAGCTCATTAAGAGTATTGGTAAATTAAAAAATTTTTTCATCCCTGTTAAGTGACAATACTGTGTAAATTCTTTCCTGTCATTCAAGGTGAATTCATCTAAATTCAAACGGAAAGATTGAAGAAGCTCTGAAGTAAAAACGGGAATACGATACAATTTCAAATAGAGATAATCAAACAATGCCTTTGCTTTACTTGCCTCCTTAATATCATATTGGCCAAAATGCTTAATTTCATAACCGGTAAAAAGTTTTTCCGTTATATTTCTATAGACAAAGATACCAAAAATATTTTGATAGCGACGACGTGATTTCAATGTTATGGAAGTGAAAGCATTCACGGCTTCTGTTAGGATACCATATTTTTGTAGCACATATTCAAGACTTATATACGAAGGTTCGCGAATTTTATTGGCTATAAATTCGAAATATAGGTCTTGATCTCTTAGGCGAATATAATAATCCTCCGTCACATACATTCCTTTTTTCAATTGGATGAGCACTCCCTGTTTCAGCCATCGATTTGTGTTAGCAGAGAGACTATTTGCATTCATATCCATGATTTGAGCAAGAGTATTTTTATCAAAATAACTTAGAGATTTCAATTGCTGAAGTTTTCTAACTTGATTCATAATTAATATCTTATATATGCTAATTGTATATCAAGTATGGCGAGGAATCAATAAGGAATTGTTTCAATGTCGAATTTTCGAAATTGTGGATATTTTCTTTGAATTTTTGTAAAATTCATGGTATAATAGAAAGATTTTATACATGATTTTATGGACTTTTTCCTTTGTTTTCGACCTTATTCCCATACTTCTTACTTTCGAGAGACGAGTCGAGAAAGGAGACTTCTCTTTTTTAGCGTTGAGATCGGTGGAACGGGTTTTGAGTTTTCCACAAGTGGCGCGGATGCGATGCTTGCTCGACTTAAAAATCGGATTGATCGAAGCGTTTATGACAAAACTGAGGCCGAGAAAATGGTTGCAGACTATCACGGACAGATTGAGCGCAAAAAAACAGATCTCGCTTCTTATGAATGGGCTTCGGCTGATTCTGGTGACATCGCGGCTTTGACCAATCCTCGAAAACCCAATACTCTCGAACTTCACGATTATCCTCCAAATATTCAACGTTTTGGTTTGCAGCTTTATCGCACGGCTCTTACGGAATTTGTGATTGGAGCTATTCGCGTAGATGATCATGTAACTCGTGAAAAAAAAACTGAAATTGTTCTCAAAATCATGGAAGAATGGAAGGTTGAGGGAGAAGATTGTACTCCTTTAAAGCAACTTTTCCTTTCATCAAGCCTCAATATTGGGACGAGTACAAAGAGTGATCGGGAAAGGATTAATGCGATTATGACGGAATATCCTGAGGGAGGTTCTCTTCTTGAATATTTGAAGGAAAAGCATTTAGTTGCTGATAATGTGAAGGTGGAAGTTATGACTGGAGGTGGCATGGTTTTAATCCCTTATGGGATGTTTGATAGTTTTCAGATTCGTAATGCGGGTTTTGATGAAAAAACGGGGAAATATTTTGCCATGATGGATAATGGATGTGAAGGGAATCTGCTTACGATTACTCAGGAAGGAAGTGATCGGAGGGCGGCAGATGATGGGGCGGCGAGTGGTCACGATATACCTTCTTCTGATGCCAGTAGTGCGGGTGATGACTCTGGGAGAGCAACTGATGGAGATGACAGAAGGGCTGACGCTGTTCCAATTGTACCGCGTTCTGAGTCAAGAATGCCCTCTGAAAGCCGAGACGTTCAAGAAGCGAGGACAGGTGGTGAAG
>CAZTVN010000025.1:0-9270 GCA_964617145.1 uncultured Candidatus Peribacteria bacterium | reverse complement strand
ACTCTTAAGATAGGTGACCTCGATATTGCCCATCTGCCTTTCGATGTGGCTCAAATTCTCAGCCTAAATGTTGGGGAGGGAGATTCTAGAGAGAGTATTGCAAAGCTCACTGTAAATGAGATTGAATTTGATGAGAGAGGTCAGCTTAAAGTTTTGAAACTTACTGATTTGAGAGGGGCTGTTACCGATCCTGAATTAAGGAAAAAACTTTTCGCTATAACCGGAAACAGAGATCTTATTGCCATGAGTGAAATGCTGAATGGTTTTGAGTTTCGTGATGGAGCGGTGAGATGGCTCTATTATAATAATCCCACGGTTTCTCTATCACTTTTGCCGCAATCGATACGCTCCTCTCTTGTAAGCATGGACACTCAGAGTAATGAGGATACTATTGAGCCCTTTCAACTTCGCGATTTTCCTCAACTTAAAAGTATCAACGCCGAAGGTGATAAAGAAAATGTCCCAACAGAAAATCGAGACAAGCTTATGTATTTTAACGGGAAATTTGTCAATATGGACGAAATCCGATCTGAATCACTCCCATCAGGGCAAGAAGTTATCGGCCTTTTACCCATTGCTCCTGAGTCAACAGAAGCAGAAAGGACCAAGGCGCTAGCAATCGTTACCACTGCTTTAAAATTGGCGAAAGATCAAAACAAAGTATTTGAAGAGAAATTGTTTGATGGAAGTAAGGAACAGGAATATAACAAGAGTCTTTTGCAAGATATCAATGCCAATGATTACGACTTTAATGGGCTAATGGCAAATGACACACAGAGTCGCATAACTTTCGTGGCTGAAGTCGTGGAACTTTTTAAGGAAGCTGGGTTGAGACCTCCTAAAACCTTGGCAGAGATTTCCGGATTGAACCCGCAAGGAGGTGTAGAGTATGATTATCGAAATAAGGGAAAGGCGGAAAATGCTCGAGTCATTGGAATAGTTCGATCCTATATTTCAAGTTTGCCACAACCAGACAAAATTCAACATGATATTCGAGATAGAGAACGATGGATCAAAGGGTATCAGCTTCATTTGGAGGCGCAGCAAAATCCTGTAGTAGGTATTGTCACTGATAGCAATGGTATTACGTTCGCAGCGGGCCAAGATGATGGTGCCACTATAACTTATAAAAATCGTGATGATAATGCTCACAGCCTCCGTTTTTCAGGCCCAGGACCTGTTTTTCTATTCAGTGACAATTCTCAATACTTTCATTCTGGAGATATTTACGTCACTCAAATAGGCGAGAACCGACTTGAAATGAGATCTTCTTATCCGCAAAGAGTAGTACAAATCGGAGAAGATATATTAGCAATACCGGCAGATTCTGTTTGGGTTGATCCGGAACATGGAGATTTAAGTGATAGTTCCGATGACTTGGCAATAAATTCGGAACACAGTGAAAGTGGACTTGATGTCATCGGGAAAGTTCTTTACGATTTTGCTCCATCCTATGAGGAGAAGCTTTATCTGGCGGCACGAGCGGCCATTTTAGGACCTCAACAATTTTTAGCAACAGATGGAGAAAAATACTTTCAAAGGGCAAAAGCAAGAATGGACGAACTCTACGATACGAGCGAGAAAAAACTGGTACTTTTACGAACTCTTGGTCAAGCTATTTCGAGCATCCAACCTGGTCAGATCGATTTCACGGCTGGGACCCGAGATTCAAATGGAGATGAATTGTTTGTGAATGAGGATTATGAAAATAACTGGAATGATCTTCAAAAGTTCTGCTTTCGACGTGAGAGACAAATTTCAGGTTTTACGGTATGGCTTTCAGGGAAATTGCAGGAATACCGAGCTGAAATTGCTAGCCCTCATTGATAAGTTTATAAACATTGTCGTTATAGCCATTTTAAAGACGCTTTTAGTTATTCTTAAGTCCGCACCTTTTTTGACGCGATCTTGAAAATTGTATAAAAATTTGCAAAAAATAATCATTTGATGTAAAATTGTTTCAGTAAATTATATTAAAATATAATTCATTGAAATTAAAAAAGTTTAGAAAAAGGATGGAAAAAGATGTCTTCAGCACACAAGAGGCGCATATCGTTGCCTTTCAAGAAGACCCTAACCTCATCAATCTACAACTCCATCAATGGGAGTCGAAAGGAGATGTCGTGCGTCTCAAGCGAGGTCTTTACGCCTTTGCTGAGACGAAACCGAAAGAAGCTGAGATTGCGAAAGCGCTTTACTGGCCATGTTATTTTAGCCTTGAATATGTACTCAGCTTGTACAGCGTTATTCCTGAAAGTGTCTTCACTTATACTCTCGTAACACCAAAATCCACTCGCTCTTTCGAAACACCATTTGGGCGCTTTACCTTTCAAAGTTTAAAAAAAGAAGCTTTTACGGGTTTTGACTCCGACACTCTCGTGGCTTATAAGGAAAAGGCTCTCGTCGACTACTTTTATTTGAATAGTTTCCGGCTAAAACCCGATCCTCTTTTCTGGAGAGAATCAAGGTTAGAGGCGAAGGCGACGAATATTAATTTCAATAAAGTTTTTCAATATGCTAAACTTTTTCATTCAAAAAAACTTTCAATCCTTCTTAAGGATTTTCAAAATTTTACTCTTTCTCAAAAAATTTACTCTTTGAGAAACCTTAAGAAAAACATACCATCCAGTGCCATTTCCCCTCCAATGACTCCATCTTTCATCTATCTCGATCATGCCTCGACCACGCCCGTTGATCGTAGGGTTTTAAAAAAAATGCTTCCGTATTTTGGCGAGAAATTTGGAAATCCTTCAAGCGTTCATTCTGTTGGTCAAGAGAGTCGATCCGCACTCGATCATGCTCGTGATCAAATTGCTTCGGTTTTGAATTGCGAGTCGCAAGAAATTTATTTTACCGGATCTGGAACTGAAAGCTGTAATTTTGCCATCCGCGGCATCGCTTCGGCCTATCGTCACAAAGGAAATCACCTTATTACCAGCACTATTGAACATCATGCCGTGCTTCATACCATGGAATATCTCGAAAAAGAGGGTTTCTGCGTGACATATCTTTCTCCCGATCGAAGCGGTCTTATCGATCCTCGAGACGTTCGCGATGCTATCACCGATCAAACGATTCTCCTTAGCATCATGTATGCGAATAATGAAATCGGCACTATTCAAGCTATCCCTGAAATTGGGAAGATGCTTCGCGAACGTGGCGTTTTTTTCCATACCGATGCTTGTCAGGCTGCTGGAGCTCTTTCACTCGATGTCGCATCACTTCATGTCGATCTTCTTACCATAAATGGCAGCAAAATCTATGGCCCTAAAGGCAGTGGAGCTCTTTATGTCCGAAAAGGGATTCATATTGCTCCAATTATTTTGGGTGGAGGGCAGGAATTTCGCAAACGTGCAGGGACGGAAAATGTTCCCGCTATTGTTGGCTTAGGGGAGGCCATTACTTTAGCTCAAGCTTCTCAGAAAAAGGAGAACAAACGTTTGATAGTGCTTCGCGACCTCTTGATTGATTGGCTTCTTGAGATCCCTGACACTCAACTCAATGGACACCGTAAAAAACGCCTTCCGAATAATATCAATGTCACTTTTGAAGGTATCGATGCCGCGTCTCTTCTTGTGCTCCTTGATAAAGAGGGAATTATGGTTTCAAGTGGTTCAGCCTGCACATCAGGGCTTCTTAAGCCGTCGCATGTTCTGAAGGCCATTGGGCTTCCTGATCATTATATCGCAGGAAGTCTTCGATTTACTTTGGGAAAATCAAATACGGCAAAAGATATTGATTTCGTTACTAAGATGATTCGGACATTTGTTCGGAGATTACGGAAAATGCCTAAAGTTTTTTAAGCTTTTGTTTTCCTTAAGGAGGCTTTATTTTATTACTCCCCAAAAAATTTTCTCATCTATTTCTGCCAACTCAAGCACTCCTTTTAAAGTTCCTCTGGCAAGTTCTCGATGTAGAGGAACTACTGTCGTTATAGTTTTTCCAGATTTATCTTTTTTACGAAGCTTTAAGGAGGTGCTTTTTTTTCGATACGTCCTGTGTTAGGATGGGGACGCTTATTTTTTATATTTTATAATGTTTAGTTTTTGGCAAATTTTTAGCGCGTTTTTTGTTCTTTTTGTTACCACAACTTTTGTTGCACTCGTTGGTCAACGTTTTACCATAAATCTTCGTGCCCTTCAGAAAGAACAGGAAGGGAAAATAGAAGAGGTAAAAAAAGAAGCTCAAAAAATCCTTGAAGAAGCTAAAAATACAATCAATGACGTTAAACGCATTGCTCATGAAGAAAATGAGCAACTTCAACTTCATCTAAAAAGAACAGAGGCTCTCTTAAACAACAAAGAAGCTCTTTTTGAGAAAAAATTTCAACGTTATCAAGAAATGAAATCTGCTCTTGATGGAGAAGTGCAGTTCATCAAACATCTTCGTGCAGAAATTCAACAGATGCAGAGCGGGTTGAATGAAAAACTTATTACTCTTTCGGGAACATCAAAAGAAGCTCTCAAAACCGAACTTATTGAATCTTTTCGCCAGCAAATTCTTGCCACCAAAGAAACTCGCTTGATGAAATCCGAGGCTGTTACAAAAGCAACAGCTCAACGCCTTTCTCAAGAAATTCTTATTGAAGCCATACAGCGATATTCTTCCCCGACCTCTTCAGAAAGGAAATCAAGCACTATCAAAATTCCTCGAGATGAGATCAAAGGACAGTTTTTGAGCAAAGATGGTGAAAATCTGCGCTATTTTGAAGAACTCTCTAAGGTTGATGTAATTTTTAATGATATGCCGAAAACAATCAATGTTTCTGCTTTTGATCTTGTTAAGAGACATATCGCTTCCCGAGCTTTGGAAGAACTTGTGAAAAAGAAAAGCACTATCACCAAGGAAATTATTGAAAAATCCCTTCTTGATGCCGAAAAAGAAACAGATAGCATTCTCATTAAAACGGGTCTCGATGTTGCTAAAAAATTGGAACTTAAAAATATTTCTCATGATTTTGCCCGCATTATTGGCAGACTTAATTTTCGGACAAGTTATGGGCAGAATATTTTAAAACATTCTTTTGAAGTCGCGTCGCTTGCCACAACCCTTGCTTGCGAACTTGGCGTCGATGTTGAGAAGTGTCGACTTGCTGCTTTTTTTCATGATATTGGGAAAGCTATTGACCAAGAAAGTGAGAAACCTCACGACGAACTTTCTAAGGAAATTCTTGAACGTTTCGGGTTTCATCCTGACATCGTGTATGCGGCCTATGCTCATCATGATCGCGTTCCTGCCAATACCATCCCTGCGCTTATCGTGAAGGCTGCTGATGCTATTTCTGCTGGTAGACCTGGCGCCCGCCAAGAATCGCTTGAAAAATATCTCGAACGTTTAAGGGCGCTGGAAGAAACGGTTTTACATTTCTCTGGCATCAAAAAAACCTTTGCTATCTCTGCTGGACGCGAAGTACGGGTCATTGTTGATCCTGAGCAAATAAATGATATCGGCGTCAAAACTCTTGCCAAAGATATTGCGCATAAAATCGAAGAAGATTTGACATATCCCGGGCAAATTAAGGTTAATGTCATTCGTAAAACTCGTGCCCAAGATTATGCAAACTAAAAGTTCTGAACACTTTGATGTACTTATTATCGGTATGGGTCCTGCGGCTTTAAGTGCAGCGATTTACACCGGTCGTGCTTCTTTAAAGACCGCTATCTTTGGTATTAAAAAAAACAGCCATCTTTATAAAGCTCACACCATTTCCAATTATTTTGGTTTCGAACAAGATATCACCGGGCCTTTTATTATGGATCAGGGTGTAAATCAGGCCAAACGCTTTGGCGCCCATATCATCGAAAAAGAAATCACATCCATAACGATACAAGGTGATCAAAGCTTCCTTTTGAAAGACTCGGATGCGATTTCCTACACTGGATCTCACCTCATCATCTGTACTGGCACGAGTTACGCTCTTTCTGGCATTAAAAATGAAGAACCTCTTATCGGTAATGGTATCTCTTATTGTGTGACTTGTGATGGATTTTTCTTCCGCAACAAAAAAGTCGCGGTTGTGGGAAATGGCTCCTACGCGGCTGAAGAAGCTATAAGCCTTACTTCATATACGAAGGATATTACCATCTTAAGCCATGGCAAAGATTTTGAGTTTTCGGAAATTCTTGCAGATGAACTTAAAGCCCATGCTATTCAACTTAAAAAAACACCGAAAATTGTATCTTTTGAAGGTGCTGACCGTTTAAGCGGTATTTTTTACGCTGATGGTTCGCTGGATAGAGACTTTGTCGGTGTTTTTATGGCTATTGGGACTGCTGGAGCTATTAGTTTTGCTAAAAGTCTTGGGCTCGAGCTTAACGGGAATTACATAAAAGTGAACGAGAAGGGCGAAACCAATGTTGCCAATATTTATGCTGCTGGAAATTGTACAGGAGCTGATCCGCAGGCTGCTGTAAGCGTTGGACAGGGTTGTAGCGCCGCTATGACCATTATCCGAAAGTCTCGGGGAGTTAAAGTTTATGTACAATACAATTAGTTCGTAATTTGGCAATTGTTTTTTTATTTCTTAGAGTTATACTGGCTCTTGTATAAATAATTTGTTCTAAAATGTTTCATCCTCAAGAACCTAAGAAAAAAAATACCCTTTTTAGGATATTTGATAAAATCATTATGGGGATTATAGTTGGTGGAGCTGTCGGCTCTGTGATTGGCATGTCCATGGCCCCTAAAAAAGGCAAAGAAACCCGTCAATACCTTAAAGAGAAGGGAAAAGAAGCCTACGAAAAAGGCAAGCAAATTATTGCTGAACATCAGAGAGAAAATGAAGCTATTCATGATGTTGCGGTCAAAACTTCTGTTTCTGTTTTTCAAATTCTGAGAGAGAGATTTACTCGTTCAAAAGATACAAAAAATTTGGTACAATCAAATATGAAAAGCATCCCTCATGAAGGGGCAGATCATAGTTATGAAGAAATTGAGCATTAAAAAGGCCTTTAAATTTTTTCTTTTAAGTTTTCTTGTTATTTTCGTTGCTGCGGAAGGTGCTTTCTTGTATGCCTCATATCATTTTGACGGACGTGTTCTTCCTTCGATATTTTTTGCTTATACAGATTTGAGTTACCTCCCTCAAAAAGAAGCACTTTCTTTCATTGAAAAAACAATTTCCGATTTTCGAGAAAAACCTGTTAGTTTACTCTATAATGGAAAATTGTACTCATTTTTATTGGATGATCTTGGAATCACATTGTTTTCACCTGAACAGATAGTAAGTTCTCTTCCTGTTTTTGATTCTTCTTTCGATCCCAGCATTTTTTTTGATTTCAGCCCCAAATATATTCCTCTGGTCGCTCAGATCAATACACGTATTTTGAAACAGAGTCTTTTAGATGTTTTTCCGATTCTTAACTCTCAGGCCTCAAATGCTGAATTTATTTTTTCAGAAAATGGCAAACTTTCTTTAAAACCAGAAATATACGGAGTCGAATTTGATCTTGATACTTTGGCTCGAAAACTTGAAACAAGTATCAATTTTCTTCAAAACACACCCATTACATTTGATACAAAACTTATTCCTCCTCGCATCAGCGCTTCAGATCTTGCTCCTTACCTTACCACTCTTTTTCTTCGCTTATCTCAAACACTCACTATTCAAACAGTGGATACTTCTTTTTCCCTTCCTCTTCAAGATATCCTTGATAGTGTTCGATTTTCCTATACAGAAACTTTTCCTCTTTTTGGCACTCAAATTCCGGTTGATTTGGGGTCTCATTTTGAGACACTTCCTGTTTCTATTAGTTTTCAACCCGTTATTGCTTTTGATAAAGCTGTTTTTAGCGAATATCTTCAAAAAAATATTGTTTTATCTTTTGATATTGAACCCCAAGATGTGAAAATAATACAAGATGACGCAGGGATTATTCAATTTGAGGGAAGCGGTCGAGATGGCCGAAAAATCGAACTTAACGACCTCATTTCATCAATCGAATACGCTGTAAACCACGATATTTCTCGAGTAGAACTTCCGTATTCATCTATCCCTTCAAAAATCTTGGCTTCTGAAAAATTACAATCACTCGGTATCAGGGAACTTGTTGCTACGGGATACTCTGATTTTTCTGGTTCTCCTCAAAATCGTATGCACAATATTCGGGTGGCTATGTCTCAATTTAATGGGCTTCTTGTGCCTCCAACAACGCCTGAAAAACCTTCTATTTTTTCATTTGACGAACATCTTGGAGAAGTGAATGGGGAAACTGGTTATAAAAAAGAATTGGTTATTCGAGAAGGAAATACCATCCCCGAATATGGAGGCGGGATTTGCCAGGTTTCATCTACTCTCTTTCGCGCGGCTTTCTTTGGTGGGTTTCCTATTATTAAACGTCAAGCGCATTCTTATGCCGTGAGTTATTATGCGAGGCCGCTCGGTTATGGGCTGGATGCCACGGTTTATCCGCCGTATGTGGATCTTCAATTTGAGAATGACACCGGACATTATCTTCTTATTCAGGCTTATACGGATGGAAATGAAGCTTACTTTAAATTTTATGGCACGAAAGATAATCGTAAGGTTATTTTTGATGGCCCGTATATCTCCAATCGAGTAGCGCCTCCTCAAGATATCATCATATATACGACTGACCTTCCCGTTAATGAAAAAAAGAAAATCGATAGCGCTCATGAAGGTTTTCAGGCGACGTGGAATCGGACTGTTATTAAGGAAGGGCTTGAAGGCGTTCTTGAGCCTTTTGTGAGCCGCTATCAAGCATGGCCAAATAAATATCTTGTTGGGATCGAAAAGACAGAGGAAGGAACGGGGGATGTCTTTGATGGAGGCTAAGGAATATATCGAAAAATGTCCTTAGAGAGACTCATTAATCCTTGATGTAAAAAAATGGGTCTTACGTCAATCTACCTCTGATTCATGACTCTTAAGTTTTCTTTGATTTCAGTATCATGAGGGCAGATGATCAACATTTTACGCAGAAGATGATGGTGATCTTTCAAATCTCCTTTTTGCTGATGATAATCGATAAGCACTGAGAGGTATTCTGGATTTCTTGGATCCCTCTCTGAGGCTTGTAAAAAGTATCTGCATGCCTCTTCTTTATTCCCCATCTTCATATAGGCTTTTGCTATCAGCTCATAATATTTTGCGTTTTTGGACGAAAGTTTTATAGCTTCACAAGCTTCTTTTATAACTTCTTCATATTGCTCCTGATCCATTAAACTTAAAGCAAGATTATAGAAATATTCGCTCTGTTTTTTTATCTTCGTTATTTTTCTAAACATCGCCTCGGCCTTTGTTGGTTCTCC
>CAZTVN010000024.1:2425-18518 GCA_964617145.1 uncultured Candidatus Peribacteria bacterium | reverse complement strand
TTTTGCAGCCGAAATGGTAAAATTGCAGTAGATGGTATGTTTTTCAGCACCTCCCAAAGCGTCCATTTTGACTTTTTATATCCATTACTTCATAGTATAAAGGCTATGCAACAAGAAGCATACTGGAAAAAACAAAAAATACTTGTGACAGGAGGATCCGGGTTTCTTGGATCAAATGTTGTAGATCTGCTAAGGGAGAAAGGAGTAAAAAATATAGAAATCCCAAGAAGAGAAAAGCAAGATCTTAGAAACAGAGAAGTCTGTAAGGAAATAGTACAAAATAAAACCATAATTTTTCACTTGGCCGGCAATGTTGGGGGCATTGGGTATAATAGAGAAAAAGGAGCAGAAATGTTGTATGATAATCTGATAATGGGGGTGGAACTCATGGAAGCAGCAAGAAAAGCGAAAGTTAAAAAATTTATAACGGTTGGAACTATTTGCAGTTATCCCAAAAAACCAAAGGTTCCATTTCGCGAGGAAGAACTTTGGAACGGCTATCCTGAAGAAATTACGGGGCCATATGGTATCGTAAAAAAGATGTTGCTCGTACAAGGGCAAGTGTATCGTAGACAATACGATTTTAACGCAATATTTTTACTTCCAACAAATCTCTACGGACCCAATGACCACTCAACTCATGTAATCGCTCAACTCGTCCAGAAATTTTGCGAAGCTAAAAAGAGAAAGAGAAAATATGTGACCGTTTGGGGGACTGGAAAAGCAACTCGAGATTTTCTCTATGTACGCGATGCTGCATTAGGTCTCATTCTAGCAGCAGAAAAATACAATAAACCTGATCCAGTAAACCTCGGAAGTGGCAAAGAAACCTCCATCCGAGAACTCACAGCAGTAATCGCAAAAGCATGTAACTATACAGGATCCATTCAGTGGGACAAAACCAAGCCAGAAGGACAACCAAGGAGACTCTTAGACATATCAAGAGCTAAAAGAGAGTTTGGTTTCAATCCAAAAACCTCACTTGAAGAGGGAATACAAAAAACAGTTGACTGGTATTTAAGCGAATGAGTGGATAAAAATCAGAAAATTTTATAAATTTGCACATCATTTTCATCATAAATAAGGCTTATTTCAGGATTATTAGAAAGTTCCTCTTTCCACTTACGAGATGGATAATAACCAATCCATGGGGAAAAAATAAAGTAATTGAGCTTTTGATCAAAAACATAATCAACGATATTAAAATTTTGAAGTTCCTGAGAATCTAAAGATGCTATAATAGCGCCATTTTCAACATCAGTGATCGTAAGTATTCAAAATTAGATCCAATTTTTGCATCGCGAAGTGAAGGTTTAAGCCAAAAATAAGCTTCAACGAAATTCCGATAAGGGTTGGTAGCATCATTCTGAACCCTATACATAGGGATAATTGAGTTGATGAAAAGACTAGAAAAGATAAAGGAAATAAGAAAAAATCGATAAATATAATTTTTTGTTTTTACAATATGATCTATGGCATAAGCGCTAACAGTAACGAGAACAAAAAAAGAAAAATCAACTATAGAAAATAAGGGAGGAATGAGAAAATTAAAAAAATTACCAATAATTGGTATACGCATGAAAAAAATCACCGATACAATGATGACAAAAAAAGGAAGGTACATAAAACCTAACATATTTGGAAAAGAGCGAGAAAGGTCTCGAGCCTTAAAAAGAGAAAGAAGAAAGAGAATAATAATAGGATAATTTGATACACGAGCTAAGTCTCCACTTGGTTGAAACAGAAAAGTAATAAGAAGTTCACTATAGTGGGGGAAAAAAATAATGAAAACAAGAAACGTCAAAAAAGCAGCCAACCAAAGAGAATTACAACGAATATTTGTATCTTGTGGCAGGAGTTCGGCAATTTCTGTTTGAGGACAAATATTTTTATTTATTTTGAGCAAACGTCGAATGACGTAATAATAAAAAAGAAAAAGTAAAATAAAGTATATTAAAGACGAAATTTTGCTATAAGAAGGTAAGACTGCCCATACACCAGTATATTCTGCAATAAATCCGGCAAGGTTTTGTGTTTGGAGGACAAGAAAATACAGTAATCCACTAAGAAAATAAATAGTTAAAGCTGTAAGTAAAAGTATTAAAGAAGGCCGGAGAAAAGTCCGATTTTTGGCCAAAAAATTTTCATAAAAGGTATAAATAATAAAAATAAATAAAATCAACGTTGCATAAGTAGAATGAAAAATTTGAAGTTGTGACCAGAAAATAATAAAAAGGGCAAGATAGCGAAGAAGGGAAGTTGCTAAATAGCGTAATGAACACCACATTACGAGAGGAATAAGAGTGTAAGCAGCGAAGTAATGGGGTGTAACATTGTAGAGAGAGATACCTGTTAAGAAAAGGAGAGAAGCAATGAGAGGGATTTTTTTATTATCTAAAAAAAGTGATGAAGCGAAAAAATAAACAGACGCAGCCCCGAAAATAATAATAACAAAGGCAAAAAAATTAGTGATGTAAATAAAATCAAAGCCAGAAAGTTTATGCAAAACAGAAAGAAAAACAGCCCAGCCTCGTACATAAAAATTCATCCCTGAACCTGAAAATCGATTCTGTGAATCATGAAGAAAAGATTGCAAGCCATAAGTAGGAACGCTTTCAAGGTGATTAACGTCTTGAATCAAAAATAAATGACGCATAGTATCACTGCTATAATTCACGAAGGTCAAATCCTGTATTTTAAGATAAAACTTAAAAACCACCAACAACAAAACGAGAAAAAAAAGAGTGACAATCAAAATAATATGTTTTCTATTTTGTAGAGAAGATAAAAGCATTATTTACGATAAATGATAAAGGAAAAGCGAAAAATTTTAACGTTCATGAGAAAAAAAATCCCTTATAGATTGGCACACATAACGTACCTCTTCTTTTTTTAAAAGAACAGAAGATGGAAGGGAAAGCCCATGTTTGTAAACCCAATCACTATTGCTAAAATTCCCACAAGTAAGCGTCGCATCATAACATGGTTGTACATGAAGAGGAGGGAAAAAAGATCGAGTTTCTATATTTTTTTTTGTCAAAAAACATGAAAGTTGAGGCGCTTTTGAGCAGAGGATATTGATAAACCAGATAACACAAGAACAGCGAGGATCAACGTAAGGAAAAGAAATATCTTTGACATCTTTCAAGAAATATCGATACCAGTCTAAAATTTTCTGCTTCTTCGCGTTCATCTTAGGAAGTTTTTTAAATTGAGCAAGCCCAATAGCAGCCTGAAGATCAGTAAATTTAAAATTAAATCCGATATAAGGATGAATAAACGTGCCAGTGGCTATCCGTCCATGATTTCTTAAAGCTAAACATTTTTTGGCCAAAAGAGGGTTATTAGTTAAGATAAGCCCTCCTTCAGCGGTGGTCATGATCTTGTTAGCATAGAAAGAAAAAACACCAATATCTCCAAATGTGCCTACATACTTTCCTCGAAATCGAGCGCCAACACTTTCAGCAGCATCTTCAATAACAAAAAGTTTATGCTTTTTAGCAATTTTCATGATTTCGTCCATATCAGCTGGTTGGCCATAGAGATGGACAGGCATAATAGCTTTAGTATTTTTATTAATAAATTTTTCAATAAAACCAGGATGAAGATTGAAAGTCTTACGATCAATATCACAAAAAATAGGACGTGCTCCAGCCATAATGACCGCATTAGCCGTTGCTATAAAAGTTAAATCTGGAACAATAATTTCATCTCCTGGGCCAATATCTAGGGCTTTTAAGGCAGAGTACAGACCAACAGTCGCATTAAAAACGGCAATAGCAAATTTGGTTTTCGTGAGCTTTTGAAATTTTTCCTCAAAAGATCTGGTAGCTTTACCTTGAGTAATAAAAGTACTCCGAACGACGCGAGTAATCTCTCGAACTTCGCTTTCATTAATAAATGGTAAAACTTGGGGAATTTTCATAGTAGCATGAAAAAATTATTTCGATTTATAAAAAAGTACAAGACAGATAAAAATAACAAACAAAAGAAAAATATGAAAAAAACTGATACGGTCTTTAAAAATCAACCAAGAAAGAAAGGGAATAGAAATATAACTAATCGAAATAGTAACAGGATAAGCAAATGAAAGTTCTAATTTACTGATGGAAACGAGGTACAAAAAAGCACTTGCAAAATAAAAAAAGAGTCCAACAATGACAATAGGGTTAAAAAAGATCACACGAAAACTCTGCCACAAGCCATTCTGAATTAAGTCAACTTCTCCAACCTTCTCCATGCCAAACTTTAAAGTAATCTGCCCTACAACCATAGTGATCGCTGCTATAACGAGATAAAGTTTTTCCATTTAGATATCATGAAGAATGATTTTTGAATTCATATCTTTTTAAATCTGCATCCATCATGATCTTAATAAGTTCATCAAAAGATGTTTTTTGAGGATTCCAGCCAAGTTTTTCTCGAGCTTTCGTTGGATCACCAATCAGAATCTCAACATCGCTGGGACGAAAGTATCGTTTATCAACTTGAAGATATTTTTTATAATCTAACCCAACATATTCAAAAGCTTTTTGAGCAAATTCGGAAACAGTATGATTTTCACCAGTAGCGAGAACATAATCATCGGGCTCATCTTGTTGAAGCATTTGCCACATTCCTTCGACATAGTCCTTCGCGTAACCCCAATCACGTTTAGATTGAAGATTCCCAAGCACAAGCTTGTCACTAATACCATATTTAATCTTCGCTACACAATTAGTAATCTTTCGTGTTACAAATTCAATGCCTCGAATGGGGGATTCGTGATTAAAAAGGATCCCAGAACATACAAAAAGATTATAAGCTTCGCGATAATTTTTCGTAATCCAGTGCGCATAGAGTTTCGCGGCAGCATAGGGGCTACATGGTGCGAAAGGAGTTTTTTCATTTTGAGGAATCTCTAGCGGATTGCCATACATCTCACTGGTAGAGGCCTGATAAAATTTAATTTTAGGGTTAAAACATCGAATAGCGTCAAGAAGCCGTGTTACACTCAATCCACTAATATTTCCGGTCGCGATGGGTTCATCAAAAGAAGCCCCAACAAAACTCTGTGCAGCCAGATTATATATTTCATCAGGCTGAGCTTTTTGAAGAGCACGAAACATAGAGGCTGTATCAATCAAGTCAATAGGAATGAGTTCGACTTGATCCTGAATGCCAAGATATTCCATGCGCCAAAAGTTTGGAGTGCTAATGCGTCGATAGGTACCATAAACTTTATAGCCTTTTTCAAGTAAAAATTGAGCCAGATAAGGCCCGTCTTGTCCTGTAATACCAGTGATGAGAGCGATTTTTGCCATTAAGTTAAAGATAAAGATTCAGAACAAAGTATAAAATAAAATTGTGCAATGATAAAGCTTTTATGAGAAAAAATTGCATAGAGTAGTTAATGATAGATATAATAAATCCCGAATATCAAAACATCAAAAAACATACATGGTAACCTCTTTTCAAACTACTCTTATTATAATTGGAATTCTTACCGTTCCAGGAACATTCCTTTTTTATATAACAAAAAAATACTTTCGCGACTTTAACTTCGTCGATAGCATAGTGAGTATTTTTTTACTCAGTGGAACATGGAATTATCTTTTTTTCTTGCCACGTCTCTATCCGGAAATCAGAAAAGGAGCCTATCTGATAGGAATAGGAATTTTAATGATATTGGCTCTCATCAAATTGGCTATAACAATAAAAAAACTCATCAAAAAAGAATGCCAGTTTCCGAAACTCAAAAAAGGGCTGCAAGCCTTAATCATATCATTACTCGTACTGATATTAGGATCAGTGCTCATGGGCTATCCCTTCCATAAACAAAATCTCAGTCGGCTGCAGCTCAATGTGGGAGGAGATGTTGAATTTTTCCTGTCTAAAACACAAATACTCACAGGAGGATATAGTTTTATGGACGATTTCTATGCCGATCAGGTAAATTTTTATGGAAACTTTTTAATGTCGGAAGTCGCACTCGTTACAACCTTAACGAATTATGGCATAGCGCTGAACGCTGAAAGTTTTAGAATTATCCTTATTGTTATAATTTTTTGGTTATTTTACGCATTGGCAAGAGGTCTTAGTCTCAAACAGAGTGATAGTCTTTTATTAGCTTTGCTAAGCCTTCTAGGGTACAGCATTTGGTCTCACATCGATTTCTACATAGCAGCGAGCATGGCTTTTTTCACTTCGCTCATGTTTTTTTATTTTTTTAGTCGAGCTTTTATAGTAAAAAAAGGGCCTTTCTGGTTTATGGCGGGACTGGCGGCAGGATTGGTAATTCATAGTCATCCTGTCCATGCGGTATTTGGAGGAATTTTCGCTTTCGCGAGCATTGCGATATACATGATCTATCAAAAATATAAAGGTGTAAAAATACAACATACGATTCACAATTTCCTTCCAGTGTTATGGGGACCTATTTTTTGGGGTGTAATTTTTTACATCATTCCTCTGGCACTGCGCTATGGCCTTAAATCAACTTCCAAATTTTATCTCGTAGAAGAATTCGATAATAATATGAAAGTATTTTGGGAGAGTTTAATAGACATAAAAGGCTACTGGATAGCTATGGTTATAAGCTTTATAGTGTGGTTTAAAGTCTGGAAAAAAAAAGAAAATACATCACAAAAAGTTTTATACTTGCTGCCGATAATATATCTTTTCTGGATTCTTTTTCTTATTGGCGTAGGTGTAAGTATATTTGCGGTAAAAACTCATAGATTTGCGCTATACGTTGACTCTGAAGATTTTTTACACCTTGCAAAAGTTTTAGCATGGACGATTGTAGCAATAGTTATTTTAAATACAGTAGAATTTTTAGTAGAACAAAAACTAAAAAAAACGTCAGCTTCAATAAACACAATCGTTCGATGGATGGCAGTGATAGTGTTTTTTGGGATAATTTTCCCGCCGAGTCCAATCTATTATAATAACCACAAACCTTTCATAAGCCAGTACGGACAAACGATTTGGGAAAAGACAAAATTGGCCAAAGCGGAAGGCATAAGGGCGGTCGAAGGAAATGTCAACGATCCAAGCTGGGACGAATTTGCAGCGCAGTTACACGAGGTAATTCCTCCATACACATCCGCAGTTTTTATGACAGCCGAACTGAGTCATTCTTTCGGATCGCATTTTAAAAGACAACTAGTTTACTACGAAGCCTATGCCCATTCAAACATATTTCTTGATCCCCCATTTGAAGAGCGTTATAGCGATTATCAGTTTTTGAATAACAATTTTAACCAGAACAACTTCCTTCTTTTCCTGAGAAAATACAAAGCGACGCATGTTCTTTGGACATGGCGTGATCAACCAGATCTGCTAAGAGAATACGGCAAATATCCTTATTTAAAACAGATATACGCAAATCCAAATAAAGGCGTACTTTTCGAAATAGATAAAAACGTAATAAAAAAATGATTATAATTTTTTGAGAGCTACCACAAAATAACCGGAAGGCATAATATTATCCTCTACTTGAGAATTTTGAATATCGCTATATTGTTTCGTAACAGTAAAATCAAAAAGACGAATAAAGTGAGCTAAAACCATAATCGGAATCCTCAAAAACTTCGTGCCACAAAATTCTGATTGAAAAGCCAATCGTTGAAACAAAATAGCAATCGTCGTAAAAGGACGAGAATCCGCTAACATTCGTTCAATTTCAAAGTTTTTCAGTAAATCACAAAGAGCATATCGACTAAAACGATAATAATCACCACACTTAGCATCATGAATAGGGAAAATAAAACGTGTGGTAAGAATAAGCTTCCCACCAGGTTTTAATACACGATAAATTTCAGAAATAGCGAGATCGGGATGTCGTAAATGTTCCAAAACTTCAGTAAATAATACGCAATCAAAATGGCAAGAAGGAATAACCCTCATGTTTTCCGCATCGCAGACATATTTAACTTTTTCACCCGGCTGAATATCAAGAGTTTCAGAGTTGGGAAAGTATTTTTGATAGGGACAACGATTACTGGATCCAACATCAAGAGTAAGACCATCTGTGGCTTCAGAAATAATAAGGGGATCAAGTAAGCTTCGCGTTATTTTTTTATTAAGGCCAAATTTGGTAACAGCGGTATTCGCTAATTTTCTAAACATTATTCAACTTTTTTAAATTTTTGAATTATTATATCTTTTCAATTTCAATCATGCAAAACAGCCCCAATTGTCTGCTCAAAGGCGATAACAAGTATTCAACTCCTTTAAAAAATCCATACAAAAAATAAGGCATCATGGCGGTACGCGATACACCTCCACTCAATACATACAGAAAGGGAGTATGGTATTTTATGTAATTAATTTTTAACTGAGGAAATTTTTGTGTAAATAATTCTTTATCCCTTTCAAAATAAATATAAGGCAAGGCCTGGTTAGAATGACTTAAAGGATTCCCTGCTTTAATTTCCCATGGCCCGTCCGGATCAAAAGGTTCATGGTGAAAACGTTTATAAATAAACCGGCCTAAAGTCGAATTAGCAGGCTCCACCATTACAATTTTTCCGCCTTTCACTAAAGTGCGTTGCGCTTCTTCTAAAAATAACCATGGCATGGGAATATGATGAAAAACATTCAGCATCATGATACATCCCAATTCGTTTTCAGAGTAAGGGAGTTGCTCAGCGCTGAAAACTTTATCAACTACAGGTAAGTCTAAAATATCGGAGGTGATAACTTCAGGAAATTCGTCTTTCAAAAAACCTCCACCCGAACCGATTTCGAGATATTTGCCTTTATTCACGGATCGTGCTGTTTCAATAAAGACCCTATACCAGTCCTGATACAATTTTTTCAAAAATCGTTTTTGCAAAATAATATCCCTGTGTACCAAAGTGGTTCTGGGATCATCCAAATTATATTCTATCTTATATTTTCTAAACATTATCCAACTTTTTTAAGAAATTTTGCAGGAACTCCAACGTAGATGGAATCAGCTTCTAAATTTTTCGTAACAACAGCTCCTGAGCCAACAATGGTATTTTTACCAATCCTAACACCAGGATTGATAATAGCCCCAGCACCAATCCAAACGCCATCCTCAATAACAATGGGTAACGCTCCATGCAAGCGATCATTATTTTTTTGCGGAGGGTTATGAAGGAAAGCAGTAATGATTTGGACATACGAAGAAATATGAACATTATCTCCAACAAGTACGCTTTCATAAGCATTGATAAGCACTCCTTCATTAAGAGTAGAGTTTGATCCTAATGAAATATTTTCAGGACAAATAACATGTATTTTTCCATAAATTCTCGAACGAATACCAAAATGCTTAAAAAGATGCCGATAATAAAAAATACGCACAAAATAGAGAAAATTTTTTTGAAGGTGATAAAATTTTCTAAGAAAAAATTGCATAATAATTACCTCAAATTTCGGAAAACGGCTTTTATAGTATGATACGGTCCTGACCGAAACAAACTACCGAATATGTAAACGAATATCAAGTAAAGAAGACCAAAAACTATCATAAATAAAATAAATTGAAAAGAGTTCGAGGCTTGCAAAAAAGAATACATCGGCCATCCCAAAAGCATGGTTAAAAAAGAAGCGGCACAAACAATCAAAATAACCAAAAAATAACGCCACAATGGAAGTCTGATAAGTCTTTGAGATTGAAAAATAGAATAAAAGAAAACAAGAAATGAACTCACAAGAAGCCCATAAGATGCCCCGAGTACACCGTATTGAGGGATGAGATATAAGAACAAAAAGAATGAGCTTGTAAGTTGAATAAAAGTACTCTTAAAGCGAATATTCGGATATCCAATTCCGTCAAAAAGAGGGAAAGTAGTATTAACCAGACTCTTAAGTATGATAGCAAAGATAAGTATCTTAAGTAGAGGAGCAGTCTGAAGCCAATTTTTACCAAGGAGTATCGAAATGATTTTTTCGGAAAAAAAGAAAATACTGATGAAAAATGGCGCAGAAATAACCAAAACAAATTCATAGGTTTTCATATAACCTTCTCGAACAGATTCTCTAGAGTCAACGATTTTAGCATAGATAGGAAAAGCAACTTTGGAAATAATTTGGTCAGTAAAAGAAGATGGAACACGCGCAATATCCTGTGCTTTGTTATAAAACGCCAAAGGAGTGGGTCCTAAACGATGAGCAATAAAGGAGGAATCAAGAATCCCGTTCAAATAATTTAAAAGATTATAGCCAACAACCCACTTACTATAGCCAGTGAGTTTTTTTAAGTTATAAAAATGAAAGTCAAATTTTGGGCGAAAATCGTCGAGAAAATAAACAACAATAACTGAGGAAGTATAGAGAGTTAGATGCCCAACAATAAGAGCCGTAGCCGTAGGTTGAAACAAAGCCCATAAAAAAGCGGCAAAGAAAAAAGCTAATTGTCGAATAAGATCATAAAAATAAAACTGTTTAAACTTCAAATCTTTAAAAAGAGCACTGAGGCCAATACTCCGAAATCCCCATATAATAAGGTAAATAGAAGCAGCGCGAAGCAAGAAAACAGAATCTGATATAGAAAAAAAATCAGCAATAAAAGGAGCTGAAAGATAAACAAGAAGATAGGTAAAAATGCCTCGAAAAATATTAAAGGTCCAAATAGAGTTCATGAGAGACGATTCTCGTTCTTTACTCTGTATAAAAGCTCGTTCTAAACCTGGTTCTGTAAATGTTTCAAAAACCCCAATAATAAAAAAGATGGTGGAAGCGATACCATATTGTGCTGGAACGATAAGGCGTGCCAATACAGCAATGGAAACAAGGTTAATAAGTTTGATAGTAAGATTGCTAAAAGTAACCCACTTCGCTCCTTGTATAGAGCGATAAAACAAACGAAGTTCATTTTTTTTTTGTTGGTTTTCCATGAAATAAATATCTCAGAAAATTTGACAGAAAGGAACAAGAAATTTATAACTTATAAAGTGAAAAACCAGCAAAAATGAAAAAAAAAATATTATATATAACATCATCAAAGCTCTCAGGGATGATGAATGCCGAAAGGTGGCATCTCATTGAAGCGTTTAAAAAAGCGGGACATTGTGTCGTTGATGTTGAGAAAGACAATCTTCATAAATATAAGCTGCAAAATTTTATCAAAGCACTCAAAGAAGATTTTGGACTCATTATCTTTGAAGAGATGAGTTGGGCTATTAAACATAAATTCAAAATATTTTTTAAAGACGCGCACAAAATTAATATACCAAAAGCCACTTTCATATCGGATTACTGGATATACACACGAAGCTTTAAAAAAATGTTCAAAAAAAACGATATTAAAACCCTCTTCACCTGTCACGAAAGTTCATATCGGTTTATAGGTAAGCATTTCTCAGATCTTATTGAACGAATTATTTGGGTGCCACTTACTATAGACTTGAAACAATTTGACTTCCCAAAACAAGAAAAGGAGTACGATTTTCTTCTTTCAGGAGCTCTTACCAATATAACTCCGTTTAGAGGAAGATTGATCGACCTTATGATGAAGCAAAAAAAATACAAAGTTTACCACCTAGATCATCCTGGACAATGGAGAAGGAAAGAAAACAGGGGAATATACGCAGCGGAGTATTATAAACTTCTTGCAAAAAGCTATTTTTGCCTTGCAACAACAGGGATTTACAATGTTTCAGCAAGAAAGTATTGGGAAATAAGCGCTGCAGGATCAACTATTTTTGGAAATGAAAGCGGACATCCTGAACATTTTCTTATCAAAAATAATACGGTTTATGTAAATGATGCTATGTCAGATAAAGAAATACTCAAAATCGTTGATGAAGCATATAATAATAAAAAAGAATGGCAAAACAGAGCAAAAGAAGCTCAAAAGTTGGTAAAACAGTACGTATCAACAGATGCCACAGTAAAAAGGATAGAAGAGTGGGTGGAGAGATGTGCCTTGCCTCTGGCAAAGCCAGAAAGCCGTATTACATGGGCAAAAAACCAAATGAACAAATTTATTTTTTATAAACTGCTTAAAAAATACAAACTATGAAATATATTGATAAACCATGGGGGTACGAAGAAATTTTAGAAACAAATCCAAACTATACGGTAAAAAAACTTTTTATGAAAAAAGGAAATCAATGTTCGTATCAATATCATGAAAAGAAGAGAGAAACTATCGTAGCGCTTGAAGGGCAACTGCACATTATTTTAGAAAATGAGACAGTGGTCTTAAAACCATTCGAATCAATAACGTTAGAACCATTAGTAAAACATAGGATGAGGGCGAAGGAAGAGAATTGTTTATATTTGGAGTGTTCTACTTCTGAGCTTGACGATATTGTCCGTATCCATGATGATTACGGAAGAATGTAACTTTCTATTCATGACAAAAATCTCCTATAAAGTACTCATCACAACTTCTGGATTCGGACAAAGACTCGGTGAAATTACGAAATATACGAATAAAGCGCTCGTTCGCGTTGGGAAAAAACCTGTTATTTCCTATATTATAGAGTCGTATCCATCAAATGTGGAATGTGTTATTACTCTTCGACATTTTGGTCATCAAATCAAAGATTTTGTAAAACTGGCATACCCCAAAAGAAAGTTTACTTTTGTCGAAGAATCAGAGATCCCTAAAGAAGGAGGATGTTTCAGTCTCGGCAGCTCAATGCTCGCAGCGCGGAAATATTTACAATGTCCTTTTATTTTTCAATGCTGTGATACGATCGTGACAGAGCCAATACCGAAACCGGATCATAACTGGAATGGCGTATATAAAAGTTCCGATTCGGCACAATATTCATCAGTGACAGCTCTCGATGGATATATTCAAAAAATAAATTCCAAGGGAGCTCTGGAATTTGATTTTCTACACATAGGGCTTGTTGGAATCAATGATTTTAAAAATTTCTGGAAAATATTAGAAGGTCTTTTAAAAGAAAATCCTCTCGATAGTTCTCTCAATGATTGTAAAGTGATCAATAATATGATGAAGGATGGCCACAGCTTTAGAACTCACGAATTTAAATCATGGTACGATACGGGAAATACGGAAGGGCTTCACCGCGCACGAGAATCAATTCAAGACGCTTTTCCAAATTTAGAAAAGCTAAAAGAATCTCTTTTTCTCTTTGATAATTTCGCGATAAAATTTTTTTTTGAAGAAGATACAGTCAAAAATAGAGTAAAACGTGGAAAAATTTTGAACGGTCTTGTGCCAAGCATTGAAGGAGCGACAAAAAATTTTTTTCGTTACAAATTTATCGACGGAGAACTTTATTCTCGGGTCGTTACCCCTCACGATTTTACACAATTTTTATCGTGGTCTAAAAAACATTTATGGAAGAAGAAAACAAACATCGATCTTAAAAAATTTCCTGCAGTTTGCCACGATTTTTATTTTACAAAATCTCTTAACAGAATTGAAAAATTTTTTAATCTTCATGATCTTAAAGACCATGAAACGATTATCAACTCTGAACGCATTCCTCAAATACGCGAACTCTTTGCAATGATCGATTTTGATTGGTTGTCACAAGCAGAGCCTTATCAATTTCACGGAGATTTTATCTTGGACAATATTCTAAAAACTTCAAAAGGTTACTGTCTTTTAGACTGGAGACAAGATTTCGGAGGCCTACTGGAAGCAGGAGATATTTATTATGATCTCGCAAAACTCAATCATAATCTTACGGTGAATCACGATATTGTTTCAAAAAATCTCTTCACTATTCACATGACAGACCATTCTGTTTTTTGTGATATACTCCGTAAGGAAAATCTCGTTCAATGTCAGAAAGTTTTTTACGATTTCGTACAAAATAATAATTTCAGTTGGAAAAAAATCCAAATACTCACGGCTTTGATTTGGCTCAATATGTCACCACTTCATCACTATCCATTCAATTTGTTCCTTTTCTATTTTGGTAAACTGAATTTATGGCGAGCTCTCGAAAAAAAAGACTCATAGAGCATTTTATTGTTGATGTTGACGGAGTTTTTACCAACGGGCAATTTATTTACTCGGAAAAAGGCAAATATGCAAAAATATTTGGGCCACATGATCATGATGGGATCAAGTTGCTCAAAAAATATATCAACATACAAGCAATCACAGCCGATAAAAAAGGATTACCAATAACCCAAAAGCGCATAGAAGAAGACATGAAAATTCCACTAAAACTCATAAATGAGGAAGCAAGACTGAAGTGGCTTAAGGAAAATTTCGATTTACAAAAAACAATTTACATGGGCGATGGGATGTATGATTCAAAAATTTTTCATTACGTCAAATACAGTATCGCGCCAAACAATTCATTTTATTTAGCAAAAGAAAAAGCAGACTTCGTAACGTATCACAATGCTGGCGAAGGAGCGGTAGCGGAAGCTTGCTTACATATCCTAAAAAAATTTTTTAGGAAAGAAGCGAAAAATTTACTATAATCATGCCATGAGCAAAGGAAGAGTAAAAAAATTCGGAAAGCTCGGAATAGGTCCAATGAGCTCTGAAATCATAGAGGCGGCTTTTCGTTTCTCTGAGAAAAAAAATGAACCCCTCATGCTTATTGCATCAAAAAATCAAATCGATTGGGATGGTGGATATGTTAATAATTGGACAACAAAAAAATATGCTGCATTCGTAAAAACTCTACAAAAGAAGTACCCGAATGCAAGCATACTTATCTGTCGAGACCACTGTGGCCCGGGTTTTAAAAATGAAAATATAGAAGACGCCTATAAAACGATCGACACTGATTTAGAAAACGGATTCGATTTTATCCATGTAGATTTTTGTCATTACAAAGGAAGTTTAGAAGACAAGTTAAAAGAAACAAAAAAAGCGATCAAGTACATTCATAAAAAAAGACCTGATATCACTATTGAAGTCGGAACGGATGAAAACGTGGGAAGTTTTTTACAAGACTTAAAAAGAATAAAACAAGAGATGGAGTATTTTATCAAAGATGTAGAGATAGATTTTTATGTTTGTGAAACAGGAAGTTTAACGATGGAGGTGAATCAAAGAGGAAGTTTTAATAAAAAATTTCTTGAAAAACTAAGCCCAATAGCGAAAAAATATAATGTAAAGTTAAAAGAACACAACGCTGACTATCTCAATTCAGCAGAAATCAAATTAAGGCATGGACTTATAGATGCAATGAATGTAGCCCCGCAGTTTGGAGTTATACAGACAAAATTAACCATACTTAAATGCTTTACATATGGTATAAAAGCTGATGATTTCATGGAAAAATCATATCAAAGTCAAAAGTGGAAAAAATGGTTGGATAAAAATACTCCACAAAACAAATTTCTTTGTTCATTGATTGCCGGACACTACAACTTTGCCACAAGTGAATACAAAAAAATATACGAGGCAATAAATAAACATGAAAATTTTAAGGAAACGATAATAAACGAAATGATGAAAAATTTCAGCATTTATACAAACAATTTATGAGTAAGGATATCCAATATATTATCCGTGATCGCTGTCTCATAACAGGTAAAGACACTTTGGAGCCACTGTATTGCATAAAAAACTTTCCAGTTTTCATAGGATGCACGGATGAAGAGGAAAGCAAAGATTTAAGAGCAGACATGGATTTCGATATTTGTACGGAAACAGGGTTTATACAGTTAAGGAAACTCTTGCCATTGGATTTGATCTACAGTCAATATCATTCGGAAGCAGTGGGAAAAGTATGGGCAAGCCATCATGAGGCATTAAAAAATTTTATTGCCAAACATAATCTCAAAAAAGTACTTGAAATTGGTGGTTCAAATGGGGCTATTGCGAAAAAATATGTTGAGCAGGTAAATGATGCAACATGGACTATTATTGAGCCAAATCCTTCTTTTGAGGGAAATAAAAAAATCCGAATGATAAAAGGATTTTTCGATGAAAAATTCACTTTAGATAAAAAAATTGATGGGATAATTCATTCACATGTTTTAGAACACCTTTACGACCCTATTGAGGCCCTCCGCAACATCTATGATTTTTTGGCAATCGGTGGTAAACATATTTTTTCGGTACCAAATTTAGCTGCTTGGCTAGCTAAAAAATTTCCTAATACCCTAAATTTCGAACATACATTTTTTTTAACTGAAGCCATTCTCGACCAATTATTGCCTGCCAGTGGGTTTAAAGTTT
>CAZTVN010000024.1:0-2415 GCA_964617145.1 uncultured Candidatus Peribacteria bacterium | reverse complement strand
AAGAACATAGTATCTTTTACGCCACTGAAAAAATCGCTTACAAACAAGCTGTTGTTTTTGATAATCATTATCAGGAATATAAAAAATTATATCTGGACTTTATTGATTGTCAAAAGAAAATGGTGGGGGATTTCAATAAACAGATGAAAGGTTTTTTAGGCCATGTATATCTGTTCGGTGCCCACATTTTTTCGCAGGCTTTATTGGAATTTGGATTAGACGAAAAGAGAATTGTCAAAATTCTTGATGATTCGACCTTGAAAGAAGGAAAACGGTTATATGGCAGCAGTCTATTCGTTGGGAACCCTCTAGAGATTAAAAATAAAGAGAACATCATGGTTATCGTAAAAGCAGGGACATATACAGATGATATTACGAAACGACTTCAGAAATTAAATCCACGGGCAAAAATTTTAAATTAAATTATCATCTACACGGCTGACGCTAAAATCAGCGCGAACCCAAATCATACGGGCTGGATCAATGGGGTGATTTTCGTTGTCAAAATAAGCCTCATACCATTCATCGGCCTTATCGCCTAAATAAAATTTTCGAACAGTTAATTTAACGCCTAAATATTTTTGCAGCTTCACCTCATCCAGATTATGATCCAAAATCAAAATTGGTTTGTCAATGCCCATGGAATCGATTTTGAATTTGAGGTCTTTCCAGCCACGTCGCTCCGACCATGCACGAATGGTAATTGAATATAAACGGCTTAAGTTAAGAGGTGGTGAAAGATAACCCGATCCCGATCGACCACTGTCATCGAAGTGCGAACTTTGTTCATAGTTATCATTAACAAGCGTGTTCCATGCAAACTGGTAATAATTGCCGTCGATGTAGTTTTTAGGCCAGCATACGACACAACTATCATCATGGCCATAATTGGCGCCAAATAAATCAGATAATAAGCTCTAAAACCGACCAGCCAGTAAAAAATAAAAATTGTGGTCAGCATGATGGCCGACATATATAAAATTTTTTTAGCGGGCTGCTTCAAACTTTTAAAGACACCAAATAGCAATAAAATAAAACCAGGAATAGTGAGCTGGTCGGCCTGCACGCGCAAAAGATTAAGAAAATTTGGTATCAGCGTGCCTCCGTGAGCCCGTTCACCCGTATAGCCAGCCGGATGGTAAATATTAAAAATTTTGGAAAACAAAATGTCCATATAGCCAGTCAGCATATGGGCTGCGGCATTGTAGACAAGAATCGGTGTAAATATCAATAAAATTACACCACTTGATTTGAGGATAGAAGATAGCTTTTTTTTCGCTGTGCCAGACTGCCAGTAAGTCTGGATTATTATACCAAGAATAGCTAAAGGGAAATTGGTTGATTTGACAAGTAAGATCGCCCCTAACATAATTGAAGCAAGGAGCCAGTCCTCCAAAAAAAAGAAAAATCCACCCAGAAAAAAAGTAATAAAAACTTCCCGTAAAAAAATTCGGCCACTAAATAAAAAAGGTGTCAAAACAGCCAAAAGTAACCAACTCGCCTCGGCCTGACGGCGCGGTAGATATTTAAAAAATACCAAGCCCCAGATTAAAAAACTTAAAAACGCAATAATAGCGCTCGGAAATCTTATCATCCAGTCTTCTAAATAACGAAAATCTCTGTTTTCTAACATCTGAAAGCCAAAATGATTTGCATGCAGGGCTAATGGCGTGTGATCGTAAAATGATAAAGTATAGCCTTTTCGACCCGCCACCATTCCGTCGATCAGATCGTATGCTCGATAACCAAGATCAACTTCATCCGTCGCCATATCAGCTCGATTTAAATTACTCAATAAAAAAAGGGCTGCCAAAATTATTAAGACAAGATACTTTTTATGAAAGGACAACAGCTCATAAGTGATTTTTTTTTGCCCTCGATACAGAGCAATCAATGTGAATACCAGCGTAATGCCGATCACCACAAAAGCATCGAGTTTAAGATGACTTTGATAAATAGCTGCCCCGTCAGTTCCTTCTAAGAAGGCAACCAGAATGGCGGCAGGATAGAGAAGAATAATACTGATAGTTGAGCTGGCTACCATCAGGGAAATTATTTCGACCGTCTGTCCAAAAAAGAGAAGCGCAAGAGGCAAGCCAGCTAAAATATAAAAAAAAGGAAAACCAAGCAGTGGCCAATAACCACTGATGACATAGAGCAGCCCCCAGATTGTTACAATGCCGAGCCACGTAGAGGATGTGGAAAATGAGAGAGAACGATGCATATCAGGTTAAATATCTTAAGAAGGTATCGACAATCAGGAATCTGATTTACTGATTGCTATCTTCGATTTCAGAAGTATAACGTCCGCTCCATAGATTAAGCTTGATATAGATTAAATCAAAAAAAGTCTTAAGCGCATCTCGAATCGGACGTACCCGACTGTACTTCGAATTTATCCATCTGACTGGCAAT
>CAZTVN010000023.1:10669-18735 GCA_964617145.1 uncultured Candidatus Peribacteria bacterium | reverse complement strand
TCTTATTATCGCGACCGAGGAATCTTGTATTCAGGATGAAGTCTGTCTTTACTTTTTCCAAAATCAATCCGGAAGTTTTGAAATGAAAAATCTTAATTTTGATTTTGGAGTCGGCGTAAAAGTCCTCGATATGGAAGTCGGTGATATGAATAACGATGGGTATCTCGACCTTGTTATTGTTGACTCTCTGTCCAATCTTCGCCTTTATTACAATAGCCGATCGGGCTTTGATATGGTTTCGCAAAAAATTGTGAATCTTGGTCATGCGACCGATAATACCGCGAATCTTTCAAATGAAATATTGCTGAGTTTCGATGGTATTACTTCTGATAATTCTCTTTCGTTTACCAAAATTGCCGTTACGAGGGAACCTTCGTATGGAGACAATTTAAGTGAAGAAGATAATGAAAATCTCGAGGACCTTCTTTCTATTGATGACACGGAAACATTCCAAATTTCTCTCGAATCTGCGCCACAAAAAGATGAGGTAGATTTTGCTTCTTTAGATAGTTTTAAAAGTTTGTCTCGTTCTGAAAAACATGTTGTTGATGTGAATGGTGGCAATACCGAGATTGCCGATGTTTTGGAATATCGTATAAATATCAAAAATACCGGCTCTTCTACTCTTTCTGATGTTTTGATTGCTGATACCGTGAGCGGGGTGGTCAAGGTGGATCCAGAAAGTTTCCAATGCTTAAACTGTGTAAGTGATATCAGAGTCACTGAAAGCGGTCAAAGTGAGCATCCTTATGTTGCGCATCTTCCAGATTTAAGTCCTTCTTCGACGATTACGCTCGTTTATCAAGCAAGTGTTGAGAGCGTTTCAGGTATCGATGTGGCGCTTGTCAACAGCATGGATAACTATCAGGCCGATGATTATCTCGATATCATGCTTCGACCGGAAAATAACGAAGAAGGAACTCTGACTTACTATTATTCTGCAGGGATTGTTGAAGAAAATGGTCTTAAAAAAGTGAATTATGCTCCTTTCGTGGTCGTTCCGGAAGAACCAAAAATTAAAGATCCTTCCGCTCTTTTTACCCCCGATGATCTTACGGAACTTGATGAAAATGGTTTTCCTCAAAAAGTTAAAGACTACTATAGCAACTTATTAACTGAGGATAAAGATAAAGATGGGCTCACCGATGCTTGGGATGAAAATGGCGGTAACAACGATGATAATTCGATTCCTCTTGCAACTTGTGAAGGAGGTTGTATCCCCATGCCTATCAATATGGCCTTTTTGTCTCCTGGCACTTTTAATATTGCTGGAGTCCCAGGAGGTTATGATTTAGGGCTTCCTCTTATTTCGATTGGTCCGCCTATTTGTGTGATTGGGATTGTTCCTATTCCTATCGATGTTGCTGGAGCGCCTTGCCCCAATTGGACTACCTCCACATTTTTCAGACTCTACCTTTCTCCCACCCTTACCGGAGGGCTCGGGGTTGCGGTCTGTTTGGGTCCTTATGGAACTCCCACATGTTTTGTTACTGCTGCTCCCATCCAGCAAATTCTTGGTGTTTGCAATGCGATCACCAGCGCTGTAACTTCTCTTATCACTGCAGCGAATAATTTTTCCTCATCCTTAACTTCTGGAACTTCACTCATTACTGGGAGTTCATCTCCACCTGGGCCTCCTGCTTCAGCGAATAAAGTTATTCCAGGGTTTCCAGGTGTGCTTACTGATTGGATGAGTCGTCAATGGCAAGAGATCACTGATAAGCTCGTAGCTCTTCCCAAAATTTATGTGTATTATCCCAATCTTGGCATTGGTCCTGGCATAAAGCGTGCGTTTGGGTCCGATGAGGAAGAAGGAAAAGATCAACCCGGCGCATTTGCTGAGGCTACAGGTGAAAGCGTTGCGGGTCTTTCGGAAATTGATTGGAGTTTCACAAATTTTGTGACTTTTTTAAATAGCCTTCCTTTCATTCGCGTTGAAGTCAAAGATGTTCTCTTTAAAATTCCTTTTTTAAGTTCCGATCAGCTTGAAAGGACCAAAGAGCAGTGGACGGATTTTGCGAAAGAACTTACTGATAAGGAAAATTATTATGATAGCATTGGTTTGAATGCAGAATTTGGTGCTCTTATCAATTCCGTCAAAAAGAATCTTCAAAATCTTGAAGAATGGAGGGTTTTGCCTTATAAACTTGCGGAGTATCGTAGCCTTGAAGCGACCTATATTTATCAGCTTCTTTGTATTCTTGATGCGGTTTTGGATAATCTTGGCGGCTGGATTACGAAAAATGTCCGCATGTATTATGCTTGGCTGAATGCTATTGACGATATTATTACGGCTTTGGCTTCGTGGAGACCTTTGCTTGATTTTCAAATTCTATTTATGAGTTGTGATCGTTGTACGACCGATCGCATGACGCTTCTTGAACTTCTCTTTAAATTTTTGGTCGTTATTCCTTCTCCTCCTGTTATTCCCTTTCCCAAATTTCCCGATATTGTTCTTGACTTAAGTGATGTTCAACTCGGCCTCACTCTTCCTTTCCCCCATGTTGTATTTAAAACCGAACCCCTCATTCTTCCGAGCCCTCCAGGCCTTCCGACTCTTCATGCGGATTTAAGTCTTCCCGCCATTCCTGTTATTCCTCCTCCGCCGGCGCTTCCTACATTGCCTTCACTTCCCAGCATTCCTCTTATTAAACTTCCCGACCTTCCTCCTCCACCAAAAATTCCCGAACTTCCAGGTCAAATTTCCGCGGTTATTGATATTTTGAAAAAAATTATGAGTATCCTTTGCAAACTCATTGAGTCGGTTATTCCTGTTCCGGAGCCTTATGTAAAAACACAAGTTGAAAAACTCACTGAACGCGGACTTACTCCACTTTTGAATTTTGATCTTTCTCTCGGCTTTCAATATCCAACTATTTCTTTTGATATAGCGAACAGCATCAATATCCTTTCTCATTTAAACATTATCCCCAATTTTGATACTGTTATCGAATCCCTTAAAAAATATTCAAAAACTTTCAATAACTATACCGGCAACATGGGGAATATTTGGGATGAGGTGATGCGCAGACTTGAACAAGCGGCTCAAGCTCCTGAAGGTCTTTCTCAAGATGTTGATTTAAAGCCGTCAGATCTTTCGTCTTTTCAACCTTCTGATTTTTCTCAGTATGGACTTTCTGAACGGGGTTTTGCTATCGCTGCCTCAAATCCATTTTTAAGCAGCGCTCTTGCTCGTCTTTATAAAACCATCGACGATCTTGAAAATATTGCAGAAAATCAAACGGCAACTTTAGAGAAAACACCCTCTTTTATACGTCTTGTTGCCGAACAAGAAATGAAAAATCCTTCTGATCACATTTTTGCAAAAACTCTTGATGATATTAAAAATAGTCCCTTTACTTCGAATGATTTGGTCTCGCCATCGCATAAACGCATTCTTGCTCTTCGCGATCAACTCATCGATTACTATGAAAATCAACAGGCTATTAATGAAAAGATAGTATCATCGTCAGGCGATGAGGTGATACGACTTTTGGCGCAGTCTTCAAATGCCAAAGAAGCTGCACCTCATCTTTTTGCCTCTCAAAATAATAGTGAAAATGTTTTTACTTCCACGAATTTGTCAGAATTAAATTCTCTCTCAAAAACTTCTTCAAGCGTTTCGAAAAATCTCGAAAAACGCGTACAGGAAACACGAGAAGATTTTGAAGAATTCTCCGATCCCGATCGACTTCTTGCACAACTTACCAATATTCCCGATACCGTAGCCAATGAAACCTCAGCTTCCTCTGTCGCTGCGTATCAAAAAGGCATCTTTATTTATAATAAAGAGCAAGAGGTCAATGAACGGCTTATGAATTCTATCAAAGATACAGACGAGGAAAATCACACGCTTTTCATTGACTTTGATAATGATTCTGATGAAGATATTGTGTATTCATTCGGAGGGAGAGTTTATCTTAAAGAAAATTTTGAAAAAAATCCCAAGTCTTCCTACTATGAGGGCAACCCTGAAGTTCTCAATCTCACATCACTCATTCCTTCCGGCGCTTCTCTCAATCGTTTCGTCAATACTGACAT
Organism: uncultured Candidatus Peribacteria bacterium; assembly: GCA_964617145.1. Lineage (GTDB taxonomy): Bacteria > Patescibacteriota > Gracilibacteria > UBA1369 > JACRIC01 > CAZTVN01. The sequence continues at coordinate 14,694 of CAZTVN010000023.1, read as the reverse complement.
AAATAGTCATTTTGCTTCTGTTGCGTTCCGAAAATCGGAACGAGACGATGTTATCGGATATGAAATCGTGGCCAAAAAATCCCTTGATAGTTTTGATAGGGATACTCTTTCTGAAACTCAAAGAATCCATTTGATTCCGAATAAAGAAAAATCGGAGGAGAGTATTCCTTTCACTTCTTTAGTCACTTTAAGCATCCAAAAAGGCGACATTGAAATTGTAAGCGGTTCAGGTTCTTTATCCCCTGGCACAGGATCAAGTGACTTAAGCTCAACTGGAAAACTTTTCTCGGGCGATCAAATTGCCACTAAAAATAACAGTAAAGCTCTTCTTACTTTTTCTGATGGTAGCACTTTAGAAATGGACGAAAACACTTTTCTTATTGTTCCGGATATTACCGTATCTTCGCCTGAAATTGTCGTCATTCAAGGTGAAGTGAGCTTGAATGCTTCAAGTGAGTCCAATGGCCTTTTACGAGCTGGCACTGTCATCAAAAATGGTGATGCTTATGCTCATGTAAATCTTTCTTCTTCGAGTGAAATAGAAATTGGCCGATATACCAATTTTATCCTTCCCGAACAAAAACCGAAAGTAGCTACTTTGGTTGATATTTCTGGTGATGTAAAAATAGAAACGGTCTTAAGGACTCCTCTGAGTCGTTCCGAGAGTATCAAAGTGAGCGAAGGAATGATGCTTCATCCTTTGACTCAATCAAACATACGCATCACTTATCCTCCTAACACTGAACAAGAAGATGAGGTAAACGCCATTTCTGAACTCAAAATTCGTGAAAGTGACGTTATCTCGCTTTCTTCACTTCCCCTTCAATCTGAAATCAAGGTTTTGAGTGGCAAGGTTGAGATTTTTTATCCCAATGATCCCCTTAGCCTTATTGAGGCCTATGAAGGTATGCTTATTCGTGAAGGAGACCACGTAGAGACAGGGATTAAAGGTGAAGCTTCTATTTCCTATCATCTCGATTCAGTGCCCGAGCCGCTTTTAGAAAATAAGCCTTCTACTTTTACGCTTTCTCCTCTCGAATCCTTTACTTTCGATGCTATAAATGATGCCGAAAATCCGCAATATGATCTTCATACGGATAATGGGAACTTTTATGCACAAATTTTTGCTCTTTTACAGGAAGGCAAACGTTCAAGCGCTTCAGAAACTCTTCTTTTAGCTCCCCAGCTTTGCGCTGATAAAACGGCTCCTTTTGCCACGGCAGGTTCTGATAAGAAAAAAATTTCTATTTTCAAAACTCTGAAACTCGATGCGAGCACATCTTTTGATACGTATAGCGAGATTACTTCTTATAGCTTCGATCTTGATCTTACCAAGGATACGAATGGAGATTTGGACACTACGAATGATCCTGACAGTTTTCATGACACCGACCCTTTAGTTGACTTCGACCATGACGGCAATCCTTCAAATGACCTCGATGATCCCACTCTTACCCTTGGCCCTTATGAAACTATCGGAACCCGAAGCGTCAATCTCATGATAGAGGATGAAGCTCGTAATTCTAGTTCTCAAAAGATCGATATTGAGGTTTTTGTTCCTCAAGTTTTCTTAAATGAATCTTCACTCATCGATCCAACCATTGAGGGATATATTGAACCTCAAATCGAAGGTATTCCTATAAAAATTCTCAGGCAGCGCGACGGCGTATGGAGCTTTATTAAAACAGAAAGTTCTCCAAATGGCGTCTACCATACTGATACGGCTGGGAAATTTTCTGTTGCCGACCTTGATAGCGAACAACATCTTGTAGTTAAAAATCATGAGGATATGGTTGTTGCGCAAATCAGTATGAAAAGTGGACGAATCGGCCTTATCGATGATCGTTATAGCGTTTCCGCACTTCAAGGTAAATCGGGGTCTCCATTTGCTTTTGTTCTTCAAGATACTTCAGGGAGCATTCTCACCAGTGTTTACTTTGTTCCGGATCAAAATACTGATGTCACCCTTCATAACCCTGATTTTGAATTTACCCAAGAAAGTGTTGTAAATTTAAATGGTGTTCATGTTCGTGATCGTAATGTAACTGATTCTTATAATTTCACTCAACTTCCGGGATCCGACCCTCTTCATCCAGGAGCCGCTATTATGGCTCAAGTAAAAACGCCACGAGTGTCTTTTGGAATGTGGAGTACCCGGTCATCATTGTTTAAGCCTTTTTCACCATTGGCTCATGCTGCGTCCACGACTTCGAACCTCTCTCAAATGGTTCTTATTAGCTCCGATTCGAATATTTTTGTTTTAGATGATAGGGTTACTTTACGATTAAAAGAATCTCAAAATATCGATGACCCAGCCATAGTTGAGATTCTTTATGATGGAAATACGATCGCCGAAGTCTATATTGCGGCAAAAAATTTGGCAATGTCTGATAGTCTTGTTTCTCAAGCTGCGAACAATACATCTTCTTCAAATAAAGATAGTGATCTTGACGGTATTTCTGATTTATTTGAAGAGCTTTATGCTCTTGATCCTCAAAATGCTTCTGATTCTTTGAGAGATTTTGATAGCGATGGTTTGAATACACTTGAAGAATTTAAAATAGGGACACATCCTTACAATGATGATACTGATAATGATGGTATGGACGATGGTTTTGAAGTTCAATTTGGTTTGGATCCTCTGAATGCCAAGGATGGCTCTCAAGATGCTGACAACGATGGTTTGAGTAATAGAGAAGAATTTGTACTCTCGCGTGATCCATTTTCTGTCGATGGTTCGGCCTTACAGACTATTTCGAGTTTTGAGCCTCAAGAGAATAGAGCAACTTTTTCTGATGTTTCCCAAGATGATATGCTTTATGACACTTTAAATGATCTCGTCAAAAAAGGCGTGATCGAAGGTTATAGCGATGGTTCGTTCAGGCCTTCCCAAAAAATTTCCCGTGCGGAATTTACAAAAATTATGCTCAAAATTTTGTGTATCAATCCATCTGATGCCGCATATCTTTTGCCTCAAGTCTTTAGTGATATCCCTTTTAATGATATATCTTTTAATGAAAAAAATTCTCTTTGGTACTTTGATGAAACCAAGGAATCTTTTCTCCAAGGATTTATTACTGGTTATTTAGGAGAAAAAGATCCTGTCACTTCTCTTACTCCATTCAAGCCTGACAATTTTATTACACGAGCAGAAGCTACGAAAATTATCCTTGAGGCATTGGGCAAAAAAGATATTATCGATCTTTCACAAGCTCTGCGCGATCATCCCCTTTTGGATGGACAACCATGGTACACTCCGTATATTACGATCGCAACTGACTTAAGTGATTATCTTGAAAATCCACAAAATGTTATTCGGGATGCTTTTATTTTGACATCCGATGAAGCAAAGCAAGCTTCGACCTTTTTATCTCGAATGCAATTTGTGGAAATGGCGTCGCGTGTTTTAAATTTCTGGAATTGTTTTATTGAAGATTCTGATAATGATTCGCTTCCTGACTATTTTGAAGATCTCTATGGTTTTGACATGAATGATGCTTCCGATGCTTCTTTAGATCCTGACCTTGACCGGCTTTCCAATCTTGATGAATATCGCTTCGGCACCGATCCAAAAAATCCTGACACCGACAACGATGGCTTTCTGGATGGGACAGAAGTTCGCGTTGGAACTGATCCGATGACCGATGATTTGAACCCGGGAGATAGCGACGGCGATGGCCTTGTTGACAGTGATGAAAGGCAAATTTATGGCACTAATCCTTTTGATGCCGATACTGATAAAGATCGTCTCTTTGACTCTGAAGAAATCTTTGTGGTCAAAACTGATCCTCTTAAACCTGACACTGATTTTGGCGGAGTGAAGGATGGTGATGAGGTTTTGGATTATCTTAGCAATCCTCTTGAATCTCAAGACGATGGTACCAACGTAGACAGTGACTCCGATGGACTAAAAAATGTGTTAGAAGTGTCGGTTTATGGCACTGATCCTTTTGATCCTGACACTGATGATGGAGGGGTTTCTGATGGGGGGGAAGTTGAAAATAATGCTAAGCTCATGGAAGGGA
>CAZTVN010000023.1:0-10659 GCA_964617145.1 uncultured Candidatus Peribacteria bacterium | reverse complement strand
TTACTCCCAAAATCCCATGGATCCTTTAGATCCAAGTGATGACAGTGCTTTGGATAGTAGTGACGATCCTTATCACGATTCCTTGAATGATGATGACCCCGATTCTGATCCTGACTCCGATGGCCTTAAAAACAGTGAAGAAAAAAAGTATGGCACCGATCCTCATAACCCTGATACGGATTCTGGTGGTGTGAGTGACGGCGCTGAAGTCAAAGGGCGTTCGAGCGATTTAAAGACAACGACGGGGCCGTCTCAAGCGACACAAGACATCGATGATCAAGATAATGCTCTTCTCACGAGCGATCCTCTTGAGGCTTCCGATGATGATAGCGACTTTGATCGACTCACTGATCGAGATGAGCGTGAAAAGTATGGCACCGATCCTTTTGATGCCGACAGCGATGATGGAGGGGTAAAAGATGGAGACGAAGTTTTGGATGATTTTACCAACCCTCTTGAATCTCGAGATGATGACAACGATAAAGATGGCCTTACGAATAGCGATGAAATCAACACCTATGATACTGATCCTAATAACTCAGATACCGATTCCGGCGGTGTGAGTGATTTCGATGAGGTCATGATTACAGAAACTGATCCCCTTGTTGGGAATGATGATACAACTATCAATGCTGATCTTGCCACTTCGACTCAACTTAATCCAGGTATTTATGTTGTTCCTGCATCGTGCTTTAGTTGTCCTTGCGAAGCTTCACTTGAAAATACCGCCGATATTATTCCTTCCGACACGGTCTTTGCCGCGATTATGGATAGCAAAAATGAAGTTTTTTTGAGCCGTAGCAATGAAATTACTATAAAATAAAATTTATGAAGCATCTTATACAATACATCGTTTGCACTTTCATCCTTTTTCTTCTTACAGTTTCATTTGCTCATCCATCGAACCAAATGGTTTTGGCTCAAGAAAGTATTTATGAGGATTCAGGCAGTGGATCGCTGAGTGGAAGCGATGTTGACCCCGATGGCGATACAAGCGGTGACGAAATTGATCCAACCGATGAATCGTATGAAGCCGTTCTTTCTTCTCTTACCTGTTTGAGTGAAGACACGAAAAACACTCTTTTAGAAAATCCTGAAAATATCAGCTGTTTGCAAGTTGTGAATGAGTGCGTCAACACTCATCTAAAAGTTGGCGCGTCTTCGATGACTGAACTTCTTAAAAATCCTTCAGCGACGAGCGATCTTCTTCCTATTGCTGTCGATCTCTATCGGGCCATGGAAGATGAAGCGTATGATGCTTTGAGTGTTGTATTATCTGTTCGGCGTCTACGCGAGACTCATGGTGAAAAAATTGTTGAAGAATATCCCGCATGTCAAAATTTTCTCGATCAAATTTATAAAGAGGGCATGAGACCTTTTTTTCGTGACTATCTTTTGGAGAATGCCCAAAGGAAACGAAGTTATATATTGGTTGATAAGTATAAACAGATTAATTCTCAATTGGGGAATCTCAATACCATGATTGCGCAGTGGTATGGGAATATTACGAGCTTTACTGAAAAACTTCCTGCATTAAGTAAATATTGTCAATGAGCAAACCTTTTTTTTCTCTTCGTTTTGGTTTTTTAATTGGATGTATCCTGCTTGTGGTTATTGCGCTTTTTTACAGCAATATATTGGCAGGAAATGCTCTTAAGGAGAGCGAATCTTATGACTTTTTACAAGAAGAGGGCAATGTTCCTGCCATGATGAAAGCCTATCATTCTTTTGTGAATGATACGTTTAATGAACAATTTGAGAGGTTAAATGATGCTTTCAAAGATGGGCCGAATGAAGAAACTAAAAAATTATTGAAACCACCAAAATTAGAAGATAATGAAACGTGTAACTCGGATAATTTGAGTACCTATTGCCTTGCCGAGAAACTTACGCAAACGTTTTCGGCCTATTCTGAAGCGATGATAGCGAATACTTCTCTTTTTACTGAAAGCGGTGAATGCGAGAGCGGGTATGAAGACGAGGACTCACCCGCGACTGTTGATGAAGTCACTCAGTACGCTTCTTCACGCACAACATTTATCTCTCAAGAGCTTGAACATGCCAAGCAGACTCTTGATATGAGCCTTGCCGTTTACAATGAATTTCAAACGGCTTATGTCATGCATCGAAAATATGAAGAAATTTTAGAAAGTCTTCAAAAGTATGAGGCCTCTCTGTATCGCATTCGTAAAGATGTGGAAAAATATCCAATGAAATTCGTGAATGTTTCAACTCCTAATTGCACATAAAAGGACATGCTGAAAAACGTATTTTCTCCCATTTTATTTTTTTTCTTTTTCACAGGAATTTTCTTGATTCCGATTCCAACTCAAGCCATCGATTGTGCTTATGAAAATATTTCCGATACCTGTATTTCTTACCGAGAAAATAGCTTGAAGGCCGGTTATTGCGCTACGGAACAAATTTTTACTTCCCTTGCGTCTCAAGCGCAAGATGCGGTCACTGAATTCGATTTTCGTGATGCTTTTTCTTCTTTTGGTATTTCTGAAACTCCCGGAAAAGACATTTACCTTAAAATATATCGGCAATTTCAAAATAAACCTTATGGAGATACGATCAAAACTATGGCGATTCGTTATGGATTTCCTGAAAAAGATATCGAAGGCATTCTCGCTGGCGATTTGACCACATTTTCTTTAGAAAATGAAGGAAGAGGTCTGACTATCCCTGAGGCTCAGTCAAAGCAATCTGAGTTTCAGCGTGTATTTTCTGAAGAACTCGAATTTCAGCAATATCAGAATGACATTGCTCTTTCCCTTTATTCCTCAGAGATTTTTTCCAATGGAGATTTGGAGGATTCAGGTTTTGATCTGATTGAAGATCTGAATAAGATTGAAGAAGTTCTTTTTGGTAAACGCACACCACAAAACTTTCTCGACTACGATGCTCTTCAGGCACTTTCTGAAGGACTGTCTTTACTTCAAGACGACGATGATTCCGGGACATCATCTAAAGATAGCGAGCCTTCGGTTTTTACTGGCGATCAATCTTCTCAAACAGCCGGCGCTTCTCAAAGTGACCCGGTCAATGCTTCCGAATCGGATGATACTTCTCAAACAGATGATGACGTTTCAATCGATGGTTCAACGGATTCATCATCGCAATCACAAGATGGTTCGAATCAGAACTCCTCTTTATCAAGTGATGGTGACTTTTTATCAAGTGATGACGCCTTAGAATCTCTTTCAGGGAGCACTTTTTGTACCGATCAAGAAGATCTTGAACTTACTCAACTCGCTGAAAATGAATCAGAAAATAGTACGCAAGATGGGTTGACTGACTCTTCGGATATTTCCTCTCAAAACACATCTTCTACCACCAACTCCTCTCAATCAGAAAGTAAATCTTCAGATGAAACAGCGGACTCATCAGCTGCATCTGAAACATCCTCACAAAATGACTCTTCATCCGTCTCAAGCGATTCTCTTTCCGCCAATATTATCGATACGGGTTATACGAATAGCGATGGAGCTGAAATTTTCATACCTTCTTCTCCTGATTGGCCGAAGAGTTCGAGTTTGTGTGCTGGCACTTTTTGTCTTGAAATTACGACTGGCAATAATGCGGGAAAAACTCGTTATCCCGACAACGATCGATGCATTGCTTGTAATGTCGACTTTATCAATAAACATCTCTATGACACGATTTCGCATAATCTTGTCCCCAGTAAAATTACGGGAAATATTTTTGAAACTCCGGTATGTAAAGAGGTTCTCGGCCTTAAAATTCCTCCAAAAGATATGGGTGGCATTATTCAATTTTTCTCCAAACCCATTCGCACTCCCGTTCATGATGACATTGTCACGAAAATGGATTTTGAAGATGCTGTTTTTGAAGCTTTTGATAAGATTCTTTCCAGTCCCCCATCTGATCCTCTTGGCGTTGGATCGGCTTTGAGCTTTGATAAACATGGTCCTGTTTATTATTTAAAATATTGTAATGAAGAAGCTGTAACCGAAGAACAAAAAGAGCTTTGCGCCCAAGTTCTTACGAATAAGGCGACTGAACTTGCTCTTACCAATAATTCTCAAGAATCCACGTATGAAGAGGTTTTAAGTGATATTGACAGAATTATTGCTGAGGCTGAAAAAAATGCTCAAAACGAGGCACGGACTCAAAAAAATGAAACCAAGCTCGAAAATGCCTCACTTTTTTATCAATACCTCATCGAAGAAATGGACCAAATGCAAACCTATTTTTCTGTTTATTTTGATATGTTGGGAAAAATTCAAACGGATGCGACGGACAAACTTTGTGAAAAAAGAGATGCTGCCGATCCTTCTTAATCCTCTTTAAAACCTTTTTCATCCTCTTTTAAATTTATGCATTTACCTTCATCTCGAAAAATATCAACCTCATCAACCTTAAAATTTATTCTTTATACTGTTTTTTCGATTTTTTTTGGCTTAGGTTTTGTGTTTACCATCTTTATCTTTAAGCCTGCTATTTTTGCGAAGGAAACTCGCTCTGGACAGGAAGTTAAAGAGGCGAAAGAATGTTTGAATGGAGGGAACGATTATCTTCATTTTCTCAATACGCGAGTTTCCGATGTCGGATCTACCTTTCAAGCGGGATCCGACCTTTTCAAAAACGCGTGCCAACTGAAAGACATATTGACTCAGGAAGATCAGCTTCGAAAAGTTCGAGATCAACTTCGTAATGCCTACTTAAAGTGTGACACCGTTTCCATCGATCAATACCAAAAAGATTTTTTTCGTTTAAAACTTGAGCAAGATTATGTCCGTAGTTTTGTTGAATGTGAGGAAGGAAGTATTTGCTTTTTTGAGCGCGGGAAAAAACAGCTTGTGAATAAAGATGATCCCCTAGATCCGATCCCTCATCAAACCTTTCAAGATCTTTTTCAGGAAAAATATGTCAATGAACTTGGATGGTTTACAGGGAGCGAATTTACCGATATTTTTGATGAAATTCGCCTTAGCTATAATGATCGATTGAAGAGTGATGGCACTGGCATTTATCAAGAGTGCAATGTCGGGAATTGGAGTGAGATCGGGACAAAACTTCGTGAGGTTTGGGGAAAAATTTCGCTCATGTTTCCCAATCCTCTTCAGGGATTTCAAGAGGCTGCCAGTTCTGAAATTGAGCGTCAGGAAGCTATTCGCGAGCAACATAAAGCGAGGAGATCTGAGTCCCTTTCAAATCTTGGCAGTGGCTTAAATCGTTTACGCGAAGCTCCTCTTGGCACCGTCTCTGGAGCTTTAAATAAATCCGTCAATGTTACTGTTTCCGGTATCGAACCAGCGAAAAATTTGAGCGCTATTAAGGAACTTTTTTCTGGTGATTCTGAAGATAGTGAGGGAATATTAGGAAATTTAAGTGAAGCCGCGAAGAATTTTTATAAAAATACTTCTTCTTATCATTCGCTCAATATTCCTCCTACGGTTGATGTTTTTCAGGAAGTTCAATTCGCAGAGGACGAATCTTATACGGCAAGGTTTGATAAAGCTGAAATGTTGATTCAATACTACACTCTCTACGGAAGAGGTACCGATGATATCATCTCGGCACTTTCTCAAAATCTTGATACTCTTCGACAAATCATTGACAATAGCATCCTTCCGATGCAAAGCATTAGCGAGTGTAAAGAGAAAATCTTTCAGAGACAGTGTGTGAATAAGGGGTCTTAAGTGTGCGGCGGAGAGGTTTTTTAAAAAAACGTATCGCCCGATACTCCTTTTGTTTTCTTCAAAACCTCTCCGCCGCATCGTTCAATCTTACCGCACTCTGAACAGCCGAAGGGGATAATTTTCCGGTATGTCCAGAGTGCAATAGAATAAACCTGAGTTGTTTTTGTGAAGGACGTAGAATGCGAACCGCGGTCCGATTGCTCGCAATGTAATTGAGATTCCTTAGGGTTACAGCTATCGAAGTACGAGTGAAAAAATAGTGCCTTTATATTTTTCTTTGAGATTTTTCCGAGTCGAGAGAGTTTTTAACTCTGGCCCAATTTGTGATGTTTCTATCTTGCAATAAGGACAAATATCGTGTCTGGATGAAATGGATCTTCCGCAGCGTAGGCAATTAAATATCATGATAATTTCTTCATTTAAAATGTGAGTTGTTTTTCGATGAAAGCGTCGATATCTTTTTCGCGGATTCTGTAAACTCGTCCTATTTTTACGGCTCTGAGTTTCCCGCCACGTATATATTTGAGGACAGTGAAGTGGTGCACTTTGAGGATTTTTGCCACTTCATCTGAAGTTAAGAGGCTCTCTGGCATTCATACAACATTAAGTCGTAACGTCTTAAAAAGGAGGGGGAAACCACTTCAGATGCATTATATTAAATTTATTTAAACTTTACAATACTTTTTTTAATAAATTTATATTTTTATTAATTTTATTTATTTTTTAATAATTTTCCTATATTTTATTTAATTTAATTAAATTCTATTAAATCCTCTTACGTAAGCTGGCGGAATTTTAAAAAACATTTGCTTATGCGAGGAATAATCCGGTGAATTATACAGATATCAATGGTGAGGAGCCGAATAAAGCTCAGGCAACAACAATAGATGTGATTGTTTCAGATGTTCGAGAGTTCCAAGAAAATTCGAAGTCAAATGGTGAAGTTCTACTTGATAGACTCTATCATTATTTTAATAAATATGATTCTGGACCACGTTACGTATATACAGAAAAAAAAGGATGGATTGATTTTAAACATTTTTTCGCAGCTGCTTTTTTTACTTTAAATAAAGACATTGGAGGAACGGGTGTAGGAGGTTTTCTAACGAGATTAGCTGGTTTAAAGATAGAACTTGAACAGCTAACTGGAGAATCGGATAGCGCCTTTTCTTACGAAGACCTTCCATCAAATTCGGCAGGAATTCAGTTTGCTTACCTCATCGAAGAATTAGAAAATCAAGGCATAACGGACTACTCATTAAGTGATCTATTAAAAGTTTATTTTGAGATTCTGGAATCAACTGAACCTGAAGATGCGCCTAATTATGATCATCTCCCTGATGATTATAATAGTGACGTAGAAGGTGAAGATGACAGTAATGGGAAAAACTATGATTCTCAAAAGGATTCTGAAAAGAAAAACAATAAAAAATAACATCTTTTTTATGACCTATTTCAGAAAAAAATTTATAAATGATATAAGAAAAGACTTAAAAAATTATTATTTTTATGGTGTTCAGAAAGGAGAGAATAATTATGAGACGATCTTTTTTAAAGCTACTTCTAAGGATTATGATTTTGCAAAGTGCGAAGTGACCTATGAAAAAAACTCAAAAAAAGTCATAAAAATGTATTACAACTCCGATTAAATTTTCTTAGCCTATGGCAGGTACCCCGTATACTGGACACGGTATCAACTATCCATTAACCAGCAGTATACATGAGTAATCGTCGTATTCCCAAAGAACTGAAGGATCAAATACTGGAACGTATCAAATCTGAAGGCATCACTGCTTCCCAAGCAGCTCGTGAACATGGAGTGAGCACTCAAAGCATCTTCTCACAGTGCCAATTGGCAAAATTAACAGACTAGATGAATTCCTTTTACACAAGCCTTTATTTGACTACCTGAAAAACTGGGATCTTTTCAGTATTCTTTACTCGATTTCAAGAAATTTTTTAACCATTTTCCCGTGTATGATTTCGCGCACTTTGCCACTTCTTCGGGGGTCCCCTCACATACCACCTCTCCGCCTTCTTCTCCGCCGGAAGGGCCCAAATCCACAATGTAATCTACGGATTTGATGACATCGAGATTGTGCTCGATAGTAAGGACGGTATTTCCTTTATCGACCAATCGCTGTAACACATCAAGAAGTTTTCTCACATCATCAAAATGCAATCCTGTTGTGGGCTCATCGAGGACGTAAAATGTTTTTCCCGTAGAACGTTTTGCAAGTTCGGTTGCGAGTTTGATACGCTGGGCTTCACCGCCCGAAAGTGTTGTTGCAGGTTGTCCTAAGTGAATATATCCCAATCCCACATCGCTTAAGGTGCTCAGTTTAGATTTTATGCTTGGGATCGCCTTAAAAAAATCCAATGATTCGTCCACAGTCATAGCCAATACATCAGCAATGCTTTTCCCTTTATAAGTAATTTCCAAGGCTTCTTCGTTATATCTCTTTCCCTTACATTCTTCACAGGTCACATAAATATCCGGAAGAAAATGCATTTCAATCTTCTTTACTCCATCTCCTGAACAAGCTTCACACCTTCCACCTTTTACATTAAAACTAAACCTTCCAGTTTTATATCCCCGAAGCTTTGCTTCCGGCGTTTGGGCAAAAAGTTCACGAATATCGTTAAAAACCGCTGTATATGTTGCTGGATTTGAACGAGGAGTCCTTCCGATCGGCTCTTGATCGATATTAATAATTTTATCGAGATGTTCTATTCCATGTATTTCTTTATGCTTTCCACTTACGGTTCGGGCACGATTGAGACGAGCTGATAAAACTTGCACCAAAATATCATTAATCAATGTGGATTTTCCTGATCCAGATACTCCTGTTATCCCGATAAAGGTCTGGAGTGGCAGCTTTACATCGATGTTTTTGAGATTGTGATGATTCGCCTGAATAATTTTCAGATATTTTCCGCTTCCTTTTCGTCTTTCCGTTGGTATCGGTATTTTTTTTCTTCCTGAAAGATATTGGCCAGTTACAGAATTTTCGTTTTTCATAATCTCTTTTGGAGTTCCTGATGCCACCACTTTTCCCCCATGTTTTCCTGCTCCCGGACCGATGTCCAAAATATAATCTGAGGCCAACATGGTATCTATATCGTGCTCTACAACGATAACGGTGTTTCCAATATCTCTCAGTGTAATAAGGGTTTTTATAAGTTTTTCATTATCGCTTTGATGCAAGCCTATGGAAGGTTCATCGAGGACGTAGAGCACTCCCATGAGCCTCGATCCGATTTGAGTTGCCAATCGTATTCGCTGGGCTTCACCACCTGAGAGCGTATTGGCAGCTCGATCTAAGGTAAGGTAAGAAAGGCCGACATTCATTAAAAATCCGAGCCTGTTATCGAGTTCTTTTACAATCGGTTCAGCAATAATTTTTTCGGTTTCATTGAGTTTCAGCAATTTTAAATCTTCTTTTGCCTGCATGACCGATTTTGTCGTCATATCAATGATGGATTCTTTATTTATGGTGATTGAAAGGATCTCTGGTTTTAAGCGTTTTCCTTTGCATTCTTGGCAAGTGATGATTTGCATAAAAGCTTCTATTTTTTTTCTTGTATAATCTGAATCTGTCTCGTGATAACGACGCTTGAGATTCGGGACAATACCTTCAAATGACGTTTCATATCGTCCGTTTACGCTTTCTCCATATTCATTAAAAGTTACGGAATATTTTTCATCTCCTGTTCCGTGCAAAAGAATTTCGATATGCTCTTTTTTAAGATCTTTAATCGATGTGTGAATGGAAAATCCATGACGACGCGCAACTGCTTCAAGAATACGATTATACCAAGTGAGATTTGATGTTGTTGTTGACCAAGGCGTTACGGCTCCTTCGGCTAAAGTAAGGCTTGGATTTTGAAAAATAAGTTCTGCGTCAATTTCGAGTTTTGTTCCGAGCCCGTGACAGGCAGAACAGGCTCCATGCGGACTATTAAACGAGAAACTTCGTGGGGAAATCTCCGAAAGATTGGTATTACACTGTGGGCAAGTAAATTTTTCAGAAAAAAGTTGTTCTTCTAAAGTATCGTGATCCAATACGATTAAAAGTCCGTTACCATACTTTAGGGCTGTCTCTACAGAATCAGCGAGTCTGGACCTGTCGGGATTTGGGACATCAACTTCTTGGCCCGATGAAAGCGTTTTTTTTATCGCTTTGAGATTTTTTACCACCAGACGATCTACTACTACCTCAATAGTGTGTTTTTTGTTTTCTTCTATATTTGGGATTTCCAAAACAGAATACACTTCTTTATCGATTCGAACCCGCACAAATCCTTCTTTTTTTATTTTTTCTATCATTTTTTCGTGCACCCCTTTGCGATCCCGAACGAGTGGCGCCAGAATTAAAATTCGCTTATCTTCCTTCATGCTCGCAATGGTATTTACGATTTGAGTCACGGTTTGACGCTCGATCTGCCTTCCACATTTGGGACAATGAGGACGACCTATTTTTGCAAACAGCAAACGCATGTAATCATACATTTCCGTGACGGTACCGACCGTTGACCTTGGATTTCTCGGCGCTGTTTTTTGATCAATAGAAATCGCTGGGGACAATCCTTCGATGGCCTCCACTTCTGGTTTTTCCATAAGCTGAAGAAATTGCCGAGCATAGGTTGAAAGGCTTTCTACGTATCTTCTCTGCCCTTCGGCGTAAATGGTGTCAAAAGCCAAAGAAGACTTTCCAGAACCTGAAAGTCCTGTTATGACCGTAAGTTTATCGCGCGGAATTTCAACATCGATATTCTTAAGATTGTGAATGCGCGCTCCTTTTACAACGATCTTATTCATTGCCATATAGAATTTTTTTATAGTTTTTCAGAATTCCCTAGCTAAAGAACGCTAGCATACATTGCTGGAGATTTCAAGTGCGGTAGCCTCAGCAGTTGAATAATAATATTTGTAGGTTATATTAAAGAAAACATTGGGGGAAGTTAGAATGAAAGTGACTTTAACCTC
>CAZTVN010000022.1:13606-19408 GCA_964617145.1 uncultured Candidatus Peribacteria bacterium | reverse complement strand
ACGGTCAATGCGGAGGCAGGACGAAAGGGAAAGCCCCGCCCGCTTTTTATCATTGCGAGCAGTTACAACGCTCTTGTTACAGGGCAACGAAATCGGACAATAAAAGGACTGTCCGTGAACCTCGAAACAATCAACATTAATAAAGATCCTCGGAGAGTAAAAATTTTTTTAACGAATGAGCCCTTGTTCGCCGAGTATCTCAATTTCTTTTTGATGCATTTTTTGAGTCTCTCTTTTTGTTCGCTCATGGTCATATCCAAATATATGCAGTATACCATGGACAAAAAGAATCTGAAGTTCACGATCTAAAGGGTATCCGTGTTCCTCGGTTTGAGAAATGGCAGTCTCAACAGAAATATAAATTTCTCCAGCAAGAGTATAGCGTTGAGGATTAAATGTGTCAGTGATATCTGGCATAAGATTCAAAGAAATGACATCCGTTTCCATATCGATACCACGATGTTTTTTATTGATGCTTCGAATTTTTTGAGAAGAAACAAGAATAAGTCCAATCTCATAAATGGTATGAGGGGCAAAATGTTCTTTAAGTGCCCATTCAATTTTTGGAAAGAGTGAGCTAAAGAGAGATGGAGAAATTTTATAGGCAGTCTTATTGGTGAAAAACAACTTCATCATGGCCAGAGGGTATCAAGGGTATGCCAATCAGTCTCATCCATCGTCCAATAAGGATAAAGAGCAATACCAGAAAAAGCATCGCGATGGCTTCTTATATTCTCTAAACCCCGAATAACGCCGGTAATGCCGCTTGAGAGATTTTCAGCCTCAGGAGCGAAGCTTTTAGTCCGATTTTTATAAGTAGGAAGACCGATAAGTACCTTCGCGTTGGTATTTTTTAAAGCATTCGTGATGTAGATAATCTGTTGTTCCACCCAAAAGGAATAAAGCCACGAGTAAGGAAGAGAGCTGTCATAAGTCATAACAACGATATGATCAGCAAATTCAGAAACCTGTTGAAAATATTTCGTCCCCCAAAAACTTCGACTTTTTTTCCCAATCAAGAAAGATACAAAAGGAGTAAGCGTTTTTGATTGCCATTCATCAGAAGCCACAGAGAGAAGGGCTGACTTGGGAAGTCGTTTTGAAAGAGAACTCATAAGTTCAAGAAAAGCTTTATCTCCATCAAAAATAGGTTCTATATCAAGGTGAATGCCCGAAAATCCAACTTCACGAACAAGTTTAAGTGAAAGATCGACGATATTCGATCTCACATCTTTGCTTTCGAGGCGAAGTTTTGAGCGAATTTGTCCGAGCCAAGCTTGAAACTGAATTTCAGGAGCAAGTGTTTGTGCGGTTTTCAGGAAGTCATAAGAAGTGCGGTAACGCTGCGGATCAAGGGTGCCAAAAGGTTCAAGCGGCCCAACATGGACATAAACATATCGGATATGATGTTTCGATAAAATCGAAACCAGTGTTTCTATTTCTTCAAGAGTTTTTGGTTCTTGCGCGTAAGTATGGCCGATCCAAAGAGCATTTTCTTTTTGGTTACGAGAAGGAATGTCTCTATGGATACCCCAAACGAAATACCAAAAACCAATCAGGAAAAGAAAAAAAAGGATAAAACAAAATTTTTTGCCTAATTTGCCTAAAAAGAAGTGAAACATAACGCAACCATGATAGAGGACAGAAGGAAAAAGTAAAATATTAGGAAGGCCTAACATTCGCCTATACAAAAAGTTAAACAAGTAGACACATAGATATAGACACTATTGTCTACTCATTTTATATAGGTAATAACTGATAAAAGTATGAATCGACTATACAAAAAAGAGTAGACAGTAGACAAAAATGTCTACTTCTATGTCTATACCTAAAAAATGGCTTAAAATAAATAAAAATTGACTATCGACTATACAAAAGGTTAAATTTTGGTAAAATTGGATCGTTTCAAGTTTTAAAAAGTATATGAGTTATAGATTTGATGAATCAAAAGCAATTTTTTGTTGGACAGAAAGCAAAATTTAAAATAAAATAAATAAAGAAAAATGGTCTAAGGTCGATTTCGTTATAAATTGAAGTAGACACAAGTAGACACATTAACTAGACACCAATGTCCACTCAAAAAAATGTATACGCGATCGATAGAAAAGAGGCATCAGAAAGCCTAAAAGTATCACTAAGAACATTGGACCGTTATATAAAGAGAGGACTTATCAATTATCATAAAGTGGAGAATAGAGTTTTGCTCAATAAAAACGAGATAGAAAAGTTCAAAAAAAGATTATCAAGATTTGAGCACGAACTCGCTCAAAAGCACGAACTCGGTCAAAAGAATGAATTCACTCAAAAACATGAATTTTCTCAAGAATACAAACGGTCTCTGAAATACAAAATGCCTCATGAAGAATCAAAAGCCTTTGAAACACCAAAAAAAGATGAAGAGAATCCTGAAAAAATCTTCCAAAATCTCTATCTTGAACTTCTCAAGGAAATAAAAACCCAACAAACGAGACTTGAGGGAGCAAATTATCGAGTAGGCCACCTTGAAGCCATGCTGAAAAATAGCATCCCTCTTCTTGACTATCAATCAGAAAGTCTAAAAGTGAAGCAACAGGAAAAAGAACTCGAAAATCAACTTGAAAAAAAAAGCCAAGAAATAAAAAAATTAAATTACGATCTCAAAATAGAAAAAGTCAATAAACTTGCCTACATCATCGTACTTTTTTTGATTCTTGTGGCCCAGCCAATACTCTGGTTTCTTGTAACAAAAAAGTAGAAAATAAAGTTTAATGGAAATCCTCTGCGTAATAGAAATCTTCTCGGTGCCCATTCCATAAAGAACCGCTATTTCGTGGGGACAGCATGTTTTTCAGCACCTCCCTAGAGTTTCTTTTGAATAAGATTGACGAAAACACCAAGCATGATAAAGCCGAAGAAAACTTCAAAACTTGCGAGAAATTTTAAAAGAGGGGTTGTAGGTGTAATATCGCCATATCCAAGGCTGGTAAAGGTGATAATCGAAAAGTAAATATAATCATACCAGTTTCCGCTTGTAACCATCTTGAGCTCATGGGAAGAGCTTAAATCCAAGAGATAATAAATACCAGAAAGAAAAAGGGCAAAGCTTAGGGCCGTCAAACCCCAGCGAAAAAAGCTGTTTCCATATTTACAGGTAATATCAAGGAAAGTGTATTCGCCAAAGTGAAGATATTGGCGTCGAAATAAAAAAGAGTATTTTCTATAGTACATTTTTTCTTCATAAGCACGGCGAACCGCGTCAATAAAGTCTTTTTGATCATATAAAACTTCAAGGGAAGAAAAGACGCGTTCCATGAGGCGATAAAAGTGGTCAATGCGGGTACGGGTATTTTTGTGAAGTTTCTTTGTACGTTTTTCTCCATATTTTCGATGTTGTGCTCGAAAACAATCAAGCATTTTTTCGTAATATTTCTGGGCTTGAGTAGTTTCATAATGTTGGTGAGTGCTTAAAATAATTCGAAGAATATAATAGAGACAAATTCCCCGTTCACGATATTCATATTTTGGAAGAGCATTAAGGCGTTGCAAAAAGACAGCCTGCATGTCCTCTTTTTGTTCAAGATCGGATTGCTCCTCAATTTTATGAATCAGAGCGGAAACATCAGGATATTCACGCATAAAAATGTGAAAATAATCTATATATTATAGAATTTAATAGAATAAAAGTCAAGTTTTTACTCTTCACATTCTCGAAGCAAGCTAGAGCCTTAAGCCCCCTTCCGTGCTATCATACAGGAAATGAAATATCGGACCATTTCAATACTTTTTCTCATTGCTCTTCTCCTGATAAGTTTCATCATTGATGAAACGTTTCTTAAGCTTATTATCAGTTTAAGGCTTGATATCTTAAATCCCATTTTTGTATGGTTTACCAATTTCGGCTTGATCGTAGCGACGATTTTACTCGCAAGCTTCCTTTTGGTCGATAATGATGGGAAAGATGTCTCTCTTATCGCCATAAGTTTAGCATTGGCTTTAGAACTCTCCTTTTTGCTGAAAAGGTTGTTTAACTTCCCAAGACCATATGAGATACTCAATATTCCCAATTTAATATTTGAAGCCGAAGCATCGTTCCCAAGCGGTCATGCCACCATAGCATTTGCGATAATTCCTCTCCTGAAAGGAAAACTCGAAAAATATCGTCTTCCTTGGACAATCTTTGCCGTTATTATGGCTTTCAGTCGTATGTACGTGGGAGTACACTTTTTAAGCGATGTTGTGGGAGGTATAATCTTAGGACTTGGCATCGGATGGTTTATTGAGTGGTGTGAGCAAAAGTATCGTTTTGTAGAAAAATGCATACTCCACATCAACAACGCCTGCGAATTAAGGAGACAAATTGCTCACACGATTACAGGGATTGCGATTATTCTTTTGATAAAACAGGGCGTATTAAAAAGCGAAGGCCTTTTGATTATTCTCATTGTTGGAGGAATCTGTTCGCTTCTAGCACGAAAGTATCGCCTCCCTCTCATTGACCATATTTTGGAATATTTTGAACGAGAAGAGCATCGAAAACATTTTCCAGGGCGCGGATCCTTTTTCCTTGTTTTGGGCTCATTTTTGGCCTTAAAATTTTTCCCACAAAATATCGCCTTAGCTGGCATTATCATCATGGCTGTTGGAGATAGTATAGCAAATATCGCAGGAAGACGTTTAGGACGAGTAAAAATACCATGGAGTCGCAAAAAATATCTCGAAGGAACGCTTTCAGCCATTGTTGTTTCAACATTCGCGGCATATTTTTTTGTTCCTTTTATTCCGGCACTTTTGGCAAGTATCATCAGCATGGTAGCGGAGACGATTCCTTGGAGAATCGGGAAATTTGAAATAGACGATAATCTTATTATTCCCATTATCGCCTCGTATATTTTGAAACTCACACTCTTATAAAACTTGTTTTATTCCCACTCAATAGTCGCTGGGGGCTTATTAGTGATATCGTAAAAAACCGAACCAATTTCCTCAAGTTCTAAAAGCTGTTTTGCCATCTCATGGACGGTTTTAAGATCAATTTTCGCAAATTCTGCGGTCATAGCTTCCTGCGAATACACGGGGCGAAGTACAATGGATTCTTTTCCAGAATTATTGATAGAAACAGGGATGAGAACAACCGGAAACTGCCAAATGGAACGTTCAAGTTCTTTTTCCGCAACAATATCCATCACAATTTTATCCGCTTTTTGAAGAGTAAAAATACGCTTCGGTCCAACAAAACGGGGAAAAACGCTCACCTGCTCAATGTGATTAGGAATGATGCTATAAAGCACTCTATTTATTTCATTGAATTGATTCGTCAGACGAGTCGAAACCATATCAAGTGTTTCCCAATCGGTATCACCAAAGAGTGCAAGCGGATGACGGTAAGTTCTCGCATCACCTTGTACGCCGACACTCTTAATAGGAAGGACATGTCCCCGCAGTTCAGTATCCCCCAAGCACATATTAATCTCTCGCTCGAGTTCAAGGTGGCGTTTTGGATAATCTTCTCCCTTTGCGCAAAGACAACGAACCGCAAGCCCAGGGCCTGGAAAAGGATGACGATAAATAAGATCTTCAGGAATACGAAGTTTTTCGCCTACTTCCCGTACTTCATCCTTATAAAGATCTTTCAAAGGTTCAACGACTTTGCCCTGCCTGATAAGTACTTCTATTTGTGGCACACGATTGTGATGGGTCTTAATTTTGTCCGCATAACGGCTTACAGAAGCACTTTCAATGGTGTCAGGATAGATAGTTCCTTGTCCAAGAAGCCATTCATCAGGGTTTAAATTGAGTTTGTAGGCAACACGTTTTTGAATAGAA